>JAOUGX010000003.1 GCA_029865385.1 Gammaproteobacteria bacterium | reverse complement strand
CGGCGGCTGCGGCTGCGGTTCGCCCGTGAAAGCCCTGGGTAAGCGCAAGAATTTTCTTGCGTCCGCTGATCATGCAGGCGATTCGCAGGGCGTTTTCATTGGCTTCCGCGCCACTGTTGACGAAAAACGCGCGGCTGAGGTTTTGCGGTGCGATCGACACCAGCGCTTCCGCAGCCCGCGCACGTATGTCCAGCGGCACGGCATTGCTCTGGAACAGCAGTCGCTGGCTCTGTTCCTCTATGGCTTGCATCAGTCTTGGGTGACCATAACCCAGCGCTGCTACGGCATGGCCGCCATACAGATCCAGAATGCGCCGTCCGTCGCTGGTGAATATGTCGCAGCCGGACGCGCGTTCTGCGACAAACGGAAACTGCGCATACACCGGAATGGTTGCTGCCGATTCCCGCTGCCGTGCATCGGCGCCGGTTTTCTTGTTCGTTGCCGGGATCACGCGATCAGGTCCATGCTGGCGGTGAAGTCAGGAGGCCGCTGCTTTCCGGCAGGGACCAGAGGCGGTTCATCCATTGAATAGCGCCACCGGCGGCGCCCTTGACCAGGTTGTCAATCGCGCACATGACGACGACAGTGTCGTCTTTCACGACCACCCCGATCTGTGCGTAATTGCTCGCAACGACATCTTTCAGGCGCGGAATTCCTTCAATTACGTTGACGAACTCGCAGTCTGCGTACTGCTCGTCGAAAGTCGATCTGATGTCATCGGCATGGCTGGTGTCAATCAGCTTTGCCTGAACAATTACGTATATGCCGCGCGCGAACGGTCCGGATTGCGGAACGAAATTGACAGCTATCCTGTGGGTTGTGGCTTTCTCGATCAGCCGTTCGACTTCGGGCACATGACGATGTGACAGTGGCTTGTATGCATACAGGTTGCTGTGGCGTTCCGGATGATGGGTGCCATCCTGTGGGTTCTTGCCGGATCCGGTGCTGCCGGTGACACCGGTGACAAACAGCGTGCTTTCGGTAAGTCCCGTTGCCGACAGCGGAACGGATGCAAGCAGCATTGCCGTCGCAAAACAACCGGGATGCCCCGCGTGAGCCGCCGGCGAATTCGGTTCGTGTTCCGGCAGCGCACAGAAGAACTCCTTGAGCAGGCGCGGCTTCGGGTGCTTGATGCCGTAGATGCGTTCGAAGTCTCCGACGTCGGAGAAGCGAAAGTCTGCCGACGAGTCGACGACGTGAACGTTCAGATCGCGTTTGGCAGCTGCCTCCAGGGCCGACGCGACCGCGTCGGCAGACGCACCGTGAGGTGCGGCCGAAAACAATGCGAGGTCGATTCCCCGATCGATATCGTCGACCCAGCTACAAGGGTTGGCGAACAAAACGCGCGGGTAGGCGGCAGCGAGGTGTGGAAACATGTTGCCAATGGCTTCGCCGCTTCGGCTGCCGGACACGGCTGCGGCGAGGCGAAACACAGGGTGCGCGTGCAGGAGCCGCAGCAATTCTCCACCAACATAGCCGGTCGCGCCCAGCACAACCGCATCGATTCTCTTCATTCCGCTTTCACCTTGCCTGACAAGCGCAGACGCTCGGCGATGAGATCGCCAAGCGCCGCACCGTTGGTCATCGCATTAATTGCCGACAGTGACATGCGTTTGTTTATCTGTCCGATGCCGACCGCATTATCCGTCGCCGGTCCGGTGACTACGGCTGGTTCGATGCCGAACTGTTCGCGCAAAATTTTCGCGCCGCCCCATGCCGCAACCGGATCGTTTGCGCAGAGTATGACGGCGGTAAATGCTTCGCGAATAGTTTCGTCTTCGAGTATCGCCTCGACTCCGTAGGCACCCAGCAGGCCATCGCCGAGTTCGATAACGATTACGTCCGGCCGGAATTCCGCGAGCCCCGACAATAACGAACGCGTAAGTGCGGGGCCGTTTGCTTCCGTTGTCGCGACGATACCGAGGTCCGAAAAGATCATTGTTTCCTGGGCGCCCGCGTCTTCCATCGCAAGAATATCCCGGCGCAGTGAGACCCCGGTTGCCTTGCACGCTGCAACGTGAAGGCCTAGGTGGCGCAGCCGACTGACAATCGCGCAGGCGGCCGCCGTCTTGCCGGAGTCCATGCAGGTGCCTGCCAGCGCTACGACCGGAATTCCCCGCGTGTCCAATACAACATCGGGATCCAGTGTCCTGGAGCCGACCCGCGCAGGCACGCCGATGCGCTCACCCAGAAACGGGAAGTGCAGCACTGTCCCGAGTACCTCACAGTCGAACGGCGGTCCGACGTCCGGGTTTGCCGAGTCGCAGATGCCCATTACGCCGCCGATGTTAAGGATCTGGATCACCGAACCGACCTGCAGCGACGTCGGCAGGTAGCCCGAATAGCCCAGCAACGCCTTGCGGTGCCCCAATGCACCGACGACGATATCTCCCTGGTTGACCGTTGCCATTCTGCCGCTCGTCAGTTCGAGCTGGTTGTAGCGATTCTTGTTATTGAGCACGCGAACCGCGATCAGCACACCTTCCTCGCAGGGGATTTCGTCCGAAACCCGAAGCTCCTGGCTGAGTTTGCTGTGCTGGGCGACTGACGCGACCTTGTCGACAAATACACTACGCATCGGCGGGGCTCTTGCCTGCGGCCCGCGTTTGCAGCGTACCTGTCAGGGCCAGGATTCGCGCATAGCCAAGTGTATCGGTCGCCGTCCATTCGCCCGCGGACTCTCCGTACACTCCCCGGGTTGCCGCCAGCAGGGAATGTGGCGAACTGCTGCCATTGATGAACAGGTTGCCGGGACGCAGCGTGAACGACACTTCGCCCGTAACGCGCTGTTGCGATGACAGCAGCAACGCCTCGATGTCGCGTGCCGCGAGATCGAGCTGCTTGCCTTCGTGAACCATATCGCCGTAAATCGCTGCAACCGTATCCTTGACCCGCGCCTGCTGAGCGCTGAGTACGAGTTTTTCGAGTTCGCGGTGCGCCGTAATGAGAGTGATCGCTGCCGGAGCTTCGAAGGCAACCCTGCCTTTCGTCCCGAGTACCGTGTCGCCGAGATGAATGCCGCGACCGATTCCATAGGCGCCAGCCATCGACTCGAGTTTCTCGATTAGTTTTACCGGCTGCATGGCTTGGCCATCCAGAGACACTGGTATACCGCCGCGAAACCCGAGGGTGTGTGTCGAACTCTCTAGCGGCTTCGAAAACGCATTACTCGACAACACCCAGGCCTCCTCCGGAATCGATCCCGCCGATGTCAGGGTTTCCTTGCCGCCGATCGTGATTCCCCACAGCCCGCGGTTGATCGAATAGGCTGAACCCTGGTCCGGCAATGGGAGTCCGTGCTCTTTCAGGTATCGAATTTGTTCATCGCGCTTCCAGTTGTTGTCCCGTACCGGGGCAAGTACCTGCAGATCCGGATTCAGCGTGCGCAACGCCACCTCGAAACGCACCTGGTCATTGCCGGCTGCCGTGCAACCATGGGCAACCGTCGTTGCGTTGCGCATCAACGCCAGCCGCGCAAGTTCCGCGGCCTGCAGGCCGCGCTCGGCGCCGACGCACAGCGGGTAGAACTGACCGCGAAGAACGTTGCCCGCGATCAGAAAACGAAGGACCGAATCAAAGAAAGCGGATTTGCAATCAAGCAATACGTGTTCGCTTGCACCGAGTGCGACGGATCGCTGCCGCAGCTTTGCCGCAGCGTTTGCATCGATACCGCCGGTATCGACCGTGGCAGTAATGATTTCCCGGCCATGGTTTTCCTTGAGCCAGGGCACGCAGAAGGACGTGTCCAGGCCGCCGGAAAAGGCGAGGATGATCGGTGATGTGTCGGCAGTCACTTCTTGCTCCGGGTGGATTGAATAAATCACCAGTGACGGGACGTTGCGCGCCCTATCTTGCTGATCAGGTTTCTTTGTGCTGCAGCGCCTGCAGTCGCCGTGAAAACGGTATCGTCACCGCCGACATTGCCGACGATCTCCGGCCACTCGCAACGGTCCAGTGCAAGCGCCACACGCTGTGCGGCGCCAATTGCGGTGCGAATGACCAGCAGGTTCGGTCCCGCGGATTTCAGGTCGCGCAATAGGTCGGCTACCTGGGCCAACTCGTCATCGCCGACCGAGCCAGCGTCGGGCAGCGTGTAGCCGCCGCTGGTCTTGATAGCGCCTATTTCCCGAAGATCGCGGCTAACACTCGATTGAGTAGCAACAAAGCCCTGCGCACGCAGCGCGGCTACCAGCGATTGCTGGTTTGCGGCTGGGCCCGAGACAAGCAAGCGGCGGATGGCGCTACGGCGGTCCAGCTGGATTTCATTTGAATTCGGCATGGCGACACGTGCATAAATATGTGCATATAAGTAACGTGATGCGCATAACATGTCAAGCGATTATTGCCGATTCGGCCGCGTGTATTGCTAGTATGCGCGATCTTTCGAATGGAGAGCCGGCGTGCCCCTACCCCAAACTGTCGAAATCGAACCCGCCTCGGCGGCAACTGGCACAGTCATCTGGCTGCACGGGCTTGGCGCCGATGGTCACGATTTCGAGCCGATTGTGCCGGAGCTTGCGCTGCCGGACAGCGTCAGTCTGCGCTTCGTCTTTCCACACGCACCGGTTCGACCGGTCACGCTGAACGGCGGCATGCGTATGCGTGCATGGTACGACATTATCAGCCTCGATCGTTCCGGACCGCAGGACGAAGCGGGTATTCGAGCAAGTTCCGCTTCGCTGCTCGAACTTGTTGAACGCGAGCGGGCACGAGGCATAAGCAATGACAAAGTGGTCGTCGCCGGTTTTTCGCAGGGCGGCGCCATCGCGATGCACATGGCGATGCGATATTCGCAAAGGCTGGCGGGATTGATGGCTCTGTCCACCTGGTTGCCGCTGGGCGACAGTTTGTCGGCAGAGGTGATTAACAACGACAAGTCGCAGCCGCGCGATCTGCCGGTCTTTATGGCTCACGGGTCATTCGATCCCATGCTGCCAATCGGCATGGGACAACAATCCAAAGCGGCGCTGGAAAGTGCCGGCTACACAGTCGAGTGGCACGAATACCCGATGGCACACGCGGTATGCGCCGAAGAAATTGTCGACATCCGTAACTGGTTGCTCAGGATTTTTTGACGTCTTCGGTTGAGAAGCGATGGCGTGCGGTGCCGGTCACTTTCCCGGAGGCGTCGAAACTTCGCTCGCAGAACTCCAGCTCGCCCGAGTAGGACCAGAGAATCGTCGTCGAACAACGCGTGCCGTACTCGGGCGAAACGATAAATGGAGCCGACAGGCTTCGTGCCATCGGGAACGGTAGAGTCGAACTGTCGATCTGGTCCACAGGAGCAGGCTGGCGGTCGGCCAGCAGCCGCAGCAGGCTGGGCTCACTGAGCGCATCGCTGCGGACCAGGTCGCGCAATGCCTCGCGGCTGCGCAGCAATTTGTGCCAGGGGGTGTCGAGCGCGGCGTTGCTCAATCCGTAAATGCCCGCTTTCAATACCGAGTATTCGCCAGCGATGTTCGACCCATAAGCAATCTGATCGCTGTCTGCCGCCAGCAAACTGTAGCCGGAATAATTTTTTGCATTCAGAGACGAAGCAAAGTCCTTCGGTGGCGTGACACCGGTTACGAAACTACTGACGATCTCGCCGCGCGATTTGACGCGGCCCGTCGACCGTTGCATTTCGCGATAATTGGTTACTGTGGCAATGCGGCCCCGACGGCTGACGGCCAGCCATGTTCCTCCGGCCTGCAGGTCGCGGCCCGCGAGCACGTGTTTGTGATCCGGCCACCAGTGCGCGTCACGCGCAGGCCTGGAATGAAGTTCGTCCCTGTTCGCCGCAAGCACCAGTCGATAATGCGGGTGGGCCTGCCACGCGAAAACGATCAGGCACACAGGGACATACTCAGGCGTCCTCGAATTCCAGCCAGTCGTCGACCAGTCGTCTTGCAATCGACAAGCGGTAAGGCAGTTTCGGAAACCCGGACTGTAGTTCCTTGCGCGTAAACCAGCGTGCATCCTCAAGTTCGCCGTCGTTCAGGACGATTTCGGAAGAGGCAGCCGACGCTGTAAATCCGAGCATCAGCGAGGACGGAAACGGCCAGGGCTGCGAGCTGTGGTAACTAACGTCGTGGACATCGATATTGCTTTCCTCGAGCACTTCGCGGCGTACGGCATCCTCGAGACTCTCGCCGGGTTCAACAAATCCGGCAATTGTGGAATAGCGGCCCTCGGGCCAGCTCGACTGCCGACCCAAAAGGCATTGCGGGCCATTGGATACGAGCACGATGATGGCAGGATCGACACGCGGGAAGATGGTCTGGGCGCATGCAGGATCGGTGCAGATCCGAGTATTGCCGCCGCATTGTGCCCGTGACGGCGAGCCGCACATTCCGCAGTGCTTTTGTCGACTGTGCCAGATCACCAGCGCCCGTGCGTGCGCTGCCAGGTTTGCTTCATCTGGCGGCAGGATGCTGCCCAGGTAACGCAAGTCGTGAAATTCACCGAGTCCGTCCAGCGGCTTCTCGATGCTTGAATCAATACGAAAAGCAAACGCGGGATGATCGCGAAACACACCGAGAAAAATCAGCTCACCCGGGTCGAGATACGTCGCTGCGGCGTCACGGTCCAGCAATACCGCGCGTGGCGTGTCGCCGGACGCCAGGCACTTGTCGCCCCAGACCGGTACAAAGCGACTTTCCGGACGCAGCAACGCGGCGTCCAGCCACGCGGCGTCCTGGCGCCGGTGACCGGAGCGATCGACAAACGCTCCTGCGAAGGTGTTGTGGCCGTTCATCAAGACCTTTCTCGAACTGTCCCGTAAGCTGTATTTCGCCTGCCAAAAACCTCTGTTGCCACGTCGCGGCGACAACACAGGAAAGTCTACCGGAAACGGACTGCGTTCAGGGGTAGGAATCAATGCTAAGTCAGCGTGCCGCGCGGTGGCTTGCCTCGTTGCCGGCCGATTTCGCAACAGGGGCACTGGTGATGGTCGAGTGCATATGCGTCCTGAACGTAGATGGTTCGACATTCACGGCAGGAGGCGAGGAAAAGTTCATCGTTGCTGCTGATGCTGCGGAGCAGAGTCCAGGCCCACTCGAAACTCAGTCGCGCATTTCTGTGCAGTTGCAGATAGGTCTCAAAGGCACGGCAGACACGATGACCGAATTCCACGTCCGGGCGAGGCCAGCAAGCGTGCACCTTGTTGTCGCTGTCTATGCGCAACAACAGGCTGGCGCAATACAGCGCAATCAGGGTCGTGGCCTCCAGCTGATTGAGCGGATGCTTGACGAACGGTCCGACCTGTTGCGGTGACTTGCCACGCCGCCGGCGCACGGTGCTGTTGCCCGTGTCGCGGAAATAGGTGGCGTAAAGTTTGCGGATGCGATCGTCACTCAAGCCAGTGCACTCCTTGATCGTGCGGGTGCGCGCTTCATGGCGAATCATCCGCAACGCCAGCTCGAACTGGCTTCGCTCGCTCGCATAGCGGTTGTCGGTCAGGCGCATTTATACTCCTTTATGCTAGTTTTGGACCATATACAGTGTTATAAAAGCCTATACGATCCGCTTATGGGAAATCAATCAACTTTTTAGTAACCGGTCAAAACACCAAAAAATGCCGGTGCCAAGGGAGGAGCCATGGAATTTACCGGACCCGAAGCAGCGGATTTCGCCAATGTCCGCGCCCTGAATATCGCTTTTCTGCAACTTGCGCGTAACGGCAAACTGCCACGAACCTGCCTGCAGGGTCTGGATTCGAGGCTGGCGAAGCGCCTGCTGGAGCTGACGGAACGCCAGGCGGAGCGGCTCGCCGGAACTCCATTCCTGCTGTTTTCATTTCGCGAGAGGGACGCCCGATACTGGGATCAGCTTTTCGCGGAACCGCGAAGCCGGGACCTGTTTGCAGTCCCGCCGCCAAGTGGCGACGAGTTTGCGACCCTGGTCGCCGCAGGCCTCGGATTTTCATGGCAGCTGGCGCAACGAAATCCCTTTGCCGCGAGAATACTAGCCGGAGCCAGCCTTCATTGGTGCGAACGCATAAGCGAAAGAACCTTTTTCAGGCTGCTGGCAATCGCCGGTACGCGACACGATCTGCTGCAGCTCCGCTTTCCTGCAGACACTGACCTGTGGGCGAAATTGCTGGACGGTGGCGTCATGCGCCGGGAAAGCATTCGCCACAGTGCCCATCTCAGCGCGTTGCAAACCGTTCTCACCAGCGATCGTTTCGATCAACGGCCGTCATGGCCGGTCGCGGCACGCAAAGTCGCGCCACCGGGATTGCGTATTGCCGAAGAATCGGGAGACCATTGAAGTTCCGCAAAGAATTTTCGCGACGTATACAATACGCCGCGAAATGCATGCACTCTCAATACGAAATCTTCGCAAAATCTACCCGAACGGTGTCGAGGCGTTAAAAGGTATAGACCTTGATGTCGAGGCCGGTGATTTCTACGCGCTGCTGGGGCCGAATGGCGCCGGAAAAACAACCGCCATCGGAATAATCTGCTCGCTAATCAACAAGTCTGCCGGCTCGGTCGACGTATTCGGGCACAACCTGGACAAGGAGCTGGAGGCTGCCAAGGCCTGCATCGGATTGGTGCCGCAGGAAATCAACCTGAATCTTTTCGATACCGTTCAAAATATCGTGCTGAACCAGGCGGGTTATTACGGAATCAATCGTCGGGAAGCGCGGATACGGGCCGAAAAGTATCTGCGGGAACTCAGGCTTTGGGAACGGCGAAAGGAGCCCGCGCGAAATCTTTCCGGCGGCATGAAGCGGCGGCTCATGATTGCACGCGCACTGATACATGAACCACGTCTGTTGATTCTTGACGAACCAACAGCCGGTGTCGATATCGAGATTCGCCGATCAATGTGGGAGTTTCTCAAGGAAACGAACGAGGCGGGCACGACCATTATCCTGACCACGCATTACCTCGAAGAAGCCGAAAGCCTGTGCCGGCACGTTGCGATCATCGACGAGGGAAAGGTTATTGAGAACGCATTGATGAGCAACGTTCTGCGCAAATTACAGAGGGAAACTTTCGTACTTAGTCTTCGAGACCGACTTACCACACCTCCTGTCCTCGACGGATTCGAGACCATGCTTCGTGACGATGGTGATGTCGAAATTGCCGTCGACTCGAAACGGGATTTGAACGAATTGTTTGCGCTGTTGAGCAACCAGGGAATTGCCGTGTCGAGCCTGCGCAACAAGGCGAATCGCCTCGAGGAACTGTTCATACGCCTGGTCGAGAACAAGCAATCCGTTCAATTGCCGGAGAAAGACTGAAATGAATCTGGCCTTGAACTGGATCGGGTTCCAGACGCTGGTTCGAAAAGAATTCATCCGGGTCATTCGTATCTGGGTGCAGACGATCGTACCGCCGGCGATTACGATGACACTCTATTTCATTATTTTCGGCAATCTGATCGGGCGGCGAATCGGCAGCATGGACGGATTCGATTACATGCAGTACATCGCTCCCGGGCTGATCATGATGTCCGTCATCACGAATTCTTACGGCAACGTCGTCTCATCGTTTTTCGGCGCCAAATTCGGGCGGCATATCGAGGAGATGATCGTTTCCCCGATGTCCAACGTCACGATCATCCTGGGTCATGTCGCCGGCGGAGTCATCAGGGGTCTCCTGGTAGGCAGCCTGGTAACCGTCGTCGCGCTCGCATTCACGAGTCTGAAGGTAGAACACCCGTTCGTTACCATTTCGATCATCTTGCTGTCGTCTGTGGTCTTTTCGCTCGCCGGATTCATTAACGCTGTATTTGCGAAGAAATTTGACGACATTTCCATAGTCCCGACATTCGTGCTGACGCCGCTCACATACCTCGGTGGTGTCTTTTATTCGATTTCACTGCTGCCGGTCTTCTGGCAGAAGGTATCGCTGGCCAATCCGATTCTTTACATGGTCAATGCATTTCGATACGGAATACTCGGCGTCTCGGATATCCGCATCGGCTACGCCTACGCGATTATCGGGCTGTTCGTCGCAGGGCTGTTCGGTCTCAGCCTGATGTTGATGAATCGCGGCACCGGCATCAGGGAATAGGACTGGACAACAAAGATGTGTGGTCGATTCGCTTTTTATTCACCGGCAGAGGCAACTGCCGCCCTGTTCGGCGCCGAAACGGTTCATGATTTCAAGCCGCGCTTCAACATTGCGCCCACGCAGGACATTGCAGCCATTCGTCGCAGTGATACAAAAGGCGTGGAAATGACGTCGTTGCGCTGGGGTCTGGTGCCTTTCTGGGCCAAGGATCCGTCGATCGGCAACCGGATGATCAACGCGCGCGCCGAAACGGTTGCCGAGAAGCCATCATTTCGAACTGCATTTCGCAAGCGTCGTTGCCTGATTCCCGCCGATGGATTCTATGAGTGGCATACGGATGCCGGGCAGAAAACCCCGTGGTTCATTTCGCTCGCAAGCAATGAACCGTTTGCGTTTGCAGGGTTGTGGGAGAGCTGGTCGGACAAGGAGACAGGCGAAACACTGGAGACCGCGACTATTATCACCACGGCCGCAAACGACTTCATGAGTCGATTGCATCACCGGATGCCGGTAGTCACCGCAGCGGACAAGGCAGACGACTGGTTGCAGGGTGCAGAAGGAGCGCTGGAAAAGCTGATAGGCAATTCACCACGGTTTCGCGCGTGGCCGGTGGATCGACGTGTCAACAACGCACGCAATGAGGGCCGCGAACTGATAGACGCGGCCGGCGACACTATTTCCGCTTGAATTGTTGAGGATCGAGGCACTCCTGGGTACCGACGACCAGCGTACCCGGACCGCCGTGAACGCCGACTGCCGAGCCGAGGTTGGTCACACTGCTACTCCGCAAACGTGGCAGGCGCGTTCTCAGCAAGGATTCCAGTTCGAGCGCTTCGTCGAGGCATACCGCATGGCCGATCGCCAGGCGAATCGGCCGGTCTCGTGGCACCCGCCTCGCGACAAAAGCTGCAAATTTCGGCAGGCGGTTGAGTTTTCCGGGCAGAATACCTCTTGCCTTTATGGCGCCATCATTGGTCGTTCTCAGGACGGGCGTGACATGCAGGAGGTCAGCCAGCTTACTGACCGTTGCTGGAACACGGCCTCCCCGTACTGCATAGCGCAGATCACGAACCATGGCGAAAGTGTGGGTAACGGGGATCGCTGCGGCGATCGCCACGAGCGCCGACTCGGCATCCAGCCCGGCATCGGCGCATTCGGCAGCGAAGACGGCAAGCAAGCCCTGCCCAAGCGACGCGTTTCGCGAATCGACGACATGAATTTTGCCCGGGCCTGCGGTTCGTTGCGCGGCAGATACCGCAGCCTGCCAGGTACCGCTCACAGAAGGACTGAGATTGACGGAAATGACGTCGCGAAAATGACTGGCGAGAAACTGGAATTGGCGCCGAAAATCGCCAGGCGCCGGTTGCGAGGTCGTCGGATGGGCCGGATTGCGATCCAGTTCGCGAAAGAACTCTTCAGACGTAATGCTGACTTTGTCGAGGTAACCGCGATCGCCGAACTGGATTCGTGCCGGTACGATATGAATATCCAGTTTCTCGAGCGCGTCGTCGTCTATGTCGGCCGCCGAGTCGGTGATCACTGCAAAAGCGATCCGCTTGTCGTGACTGCTGTGCACCTGTCGCAGCATGTCATCGGCCTTTTCCTGGGCCAGCACTCCGTATTGGCGTGCAATATCGAAAACGGCGGCCGGCTCATTGACATGGATGTGGATCCTCGCTTTTCGCTTGGTACCGGCAAGAACCAGTGAATCCCCTGTCTCGCTGAGTGCTTCGCGAAGCTTCCTGCGATCGATGTTTTCCCCGGTGACAATGCATTCGGTGCAATAGCGGAAAGCCGGTTCATCGCCTGCTTCGGGCATGTCGTCAGGCTGCAGCGCCACAATTTGCCCGGCAATCGCCGGCTCTTCGACGTGCAGTCCGTGTATCAGGAAGTTGGCGAAACCGTCGATCAACGCCACGAATCCTTTGGCGCCTGCGTCGACGACGCCCGCCTTGCGCAGTTCCTCGAGCTGATTCTGGGTGCGCACGAGCGCCTTACGCATGGTCTCGACGGCCTTGCCCAGCAAATCAGGGAAAGCAATATCCGATGTGTTCGACAATTGTTCCTGCAAACTGTCGGCGAATGCCCTTATCACGGACAGTATTGTGCCTTCTCTCGGTTTGGCGAGCGCATCATGCGCGTACTCGCTGCCGCGTGAGACGGCATGCGAAAAGGTATCAGCGGTAAACCTTGCAAGATTTTCCGCCGAATCGCTCATTCCCTGGAAAAACTGCGCGATGATTGCTCCGGAATTGCCGCGCGCACCGTCGAGCATTGCGTCGGCAACCGATTCGAGCATCTTGCCGAGTTGATCGCCGTGCGGCGCCTTCAGGACACCAAGCGCGGCGCCGAGGGACAGGCTCAGATTCGTGCCGGTATCGCCGTCAGCTACCGGGAATACGTTGATTCTGTTCAGTGAGTCCTGTTCGAGGATGACACGATGAATACCGCAGCGCAGCGCCGTGGCGAGCATGTCGGCGTGCAGCTGTGTATGCGGAGCGGGCAATGTACTCAAGATCGGAGCCGCCTGCGGACCGGCTATTCGCGTGGCAACAGGAACCGCTGGCCCTGATGCTCGAGAATAACGCCTTCAGGAGTGATCTCTCGTATCTGCGGTCCTTCATCCAGTGTGGCGTTCTCGCGATATCGGCTCATATTTATAAAGACGAACCGCTCGGCCGGCGTTGCGCTGTAGACGTGAATGTCGAGGTGCAGGTCCGGCAATTGCAACGATCCGTTTGACCGCAGTTCGTTGAATGTATCTGGCCCGTCCACGACTGTTGCCCTGCTGACATTGGTGGCGGGTTTCGCATCGGAGTGCTGTCGGGGCGGGAGGGTATGGGGTGGCTCGCTTGCCACGGTTGCGGGCTGACTGCGTTTTGCATCGGCAACGATCTCCGAAAAGCTCTCCGCCACGGGCTCCGGTGCAATTTTCGCGGCCGTGTCTGCCGGCCGCAGCTCTGGCGTTACTGCCGGTGACGTATCGGAACGAAGCATCAAGCCGAGCAACACGACGAAATTGACAGCCAGAAGCGCAACGACAATCCATATCCAGGTACTGTTGCCGGATCCGCCCTTGCCCTGTGGTACGTCGGCAATTCCGGGCGTGCCCTTGCGCTGTCGCTCGGATTCCGATTTTTTCAATGCATCTAGAATGAATGACATGATGTGTTCCGGATTGTAAGACTCATTGACCGCTGCTCAGCCGCGGTGTGCCTTCGAGCGCCAGCAAAGAATTGATGTAGATCAACGTTTGTTGCCCGGCAAGCCCGTCGACCTGCAGCCGATGGCGCTGTTGGAACGCTTTCAATTGCTGTTCCAGCTCTGCATCGAACAGATTCGAATCCGGGACCGCGCCGCGATACTCGGAGTCGAGGGCCGCCAGGCTCTGGCGCAGCCAGAGAACATTTTCGCTGCGCATGCCGCGAGCGATCGGCGCTGCATCACCGTTCGGCGGCCGCCAAAGCAACATGAACTGGCCGAACCACAAGTCGGAGATTTCTTCCAGCGGAAAAGTTTCGCTGTACTCACCGGCCCTGAGTGTGCCGCGTGAATCGTCTGCTGATATCAGCACGGGACGATAGCTGATGCCGTCGCTGCCGGTCAGGGTAAGCACAGCTGGCCGGTCCAACTGGCGTACTGTGTTCAGGGTCCCGCGCTGGAACAGGCAGCTAAGTCCCTGTGCTTCCGCCTGAGCACACGCGGTCCCGGCCGCAGGGTCGTAAGCGATGCCCCACAGCTCGGCGAGGGTAAGCATGGCCGATTCCATATCGGCTGCAGCGACCGATTCCTGCAGAAATTCTTCTACCGTCATAGCGGGCGCCGCGGTCGTCGCCGGTTCGCCGTCCGTGACCTCGGCTGGAATATTTGCCGCATTTGCGATGACGATAGGCTGACTGAGCGGTGTCGTGTCGGGGGGAGGCGATTTGTCGTTGCCTGGCCAGATCGACAGCACTATTAAAATCGCGGCGACAACGCCTGCAATCGGCAAGAGCCACTTGATTACGCGAGGCGTCAGCGACTGGCCCGAAACTTCCGCCGCGGCACGCCGCACCAGCCGGCGATTCACCTTGCGCGTTTCACGACTGTAAGCGCCTAGCAGCGAGCGGTCGCAGATCACGTTCATGATCCTCGGTATGCCGCCCGACAGGCGATAGACTTCGCGTTTGGCGCCTTCGTCGAATATCTCACCGAGCGCCCCGGCGACCCGCAAACGGTGATCGATGTATCGGTTGGCCTCGTCCTTCGACAACGGTTCAAGGTGATAGCGGCCGGTAACTCGCTGTGCAAGCTGCCGCAAATTGTTTTGTGCGAGTTTTTCGCGCAATTCGGGTTGTGCAATCAGAATGATCTGCAGAAGTTTCTGCTTGGCCGTTTCGAGGTTCGTCAGCAATCGCAATTGCTCGAGTACGTCGACTGACAGGTTTTGCGCTTCGTCGACCAGCAGTATCGTCCGGCGCCCGGCCGCGTGTGCTGCCAACAGGTGCCAGTTAAGCGCGTCGACGAGCGCCTTGGTGCTGTTTCGTTCCTGAGGAAGCGCGATATGCAGCTCCTCGCAGATCGCCGTCAGGAACTCGACGGCCGACAGGTGCGGATTCAGTATCAGCGCCACGTCCACCTTGTCAGGCAGTTGGCTCAGCAGCGTTCGGACCAGTGTCGTCTTTCCGGTGCCGACTTCGCCGGTCAACTGGATGAATCCGCCACTCTCGGTAACACCGTAAACCAGGTGCGCGAGGCCCTCGCCGTGACGCTCACTCATGAACAGGTAGCGGGGATCCGGCGTAATGGAGAACGGTTTTTCGTTCAGCCCGAAGAACTTCGTGTACATAGATTGAACCGTCTGCTACGGATGGAGCCGTTCGCCATTAGGCCATATGCCTGATTCTACACGAATTATGATCGGTCCAATGTGCGTGCCCGGCCGACCGCGAGCGCGCCGAAGCGTTCCCGTATGCGATCAACTGCCTGATCGACATCGTCCTTTCCCGTTTCCGGGAGCGATGCGAACAGATCCCGCTGCCCATCCGCTGCCAGCTCTGACCCGCCGACACCAAGCAGGCGAATGCGTGCCTCCGGATGCTCTGCGAGCCAGGCAGCCAGCAGTTGTTTCGCCATTTGGAACAACTGATCGGTGCTGCAGGACGGGGGATGAATGCTTCGCTGACGGGTGTACGTCGTAAAATCGGCCTCACGGATCTTGACCTGTATGGTTCCTGCAACGAGCTTCCGGGAGCGCAGCCGTGCGGCAGTTTTTTCCGCCAGTCGAAGCAGCTCGCGATTCATAACGACAACGTCGCTCAAGTCCTGGTCATAGGTCTCCTCGGCACTGATGGATTTCTCGTCGCGCGAAGCAACGACCGGCCTGTCATCTATCCCGGACGCGCGCTGTCGCATGCGTTCGGCAAAACGGCCGAAGACGGAGGTTAGATCCCGGCGCGATGCGTTACGCAGGTCAGCAATCGTATATATGTGGAATTTCGCAAGCTTTGCGAAGGTTTCCCGCCCGACTCCGGGAATTACTCGCACCGGAAGCGGATCGAGGATTGAGTGTATGTTTTCGTGCGTAATGACTACCAAGCCGTCGGGCTTCTCCAGATCGGAAGCAATTTTTGCCAGCAGCTTGTTCGGTGCGACACCAACAGACGCAGTCAATTCGGTAACGCTGCGAATCTGATTCTTGATCCGAAGCGCGATGCTGTTCTCGGAGCCGAACAAGCTGCGGCTGTCCGACACATCGAGAAATGCTTCGTCGAGAGAAAGTCCCTCGACCAGCGGCGAATAAGTACGAAAGATCTCGAATATCTGCTGCGAGACGCCCTGGTAATGGGCCATACGTGGCGGAACCCGCAGCAATTCCGGACATCGACGCATTGCATCCCGTATCGGCATCGCCGAGCGGATTCCGAACCGCCGCGCTTCATAACTGGCCGCCGCAACAACGCCGCGATTGCTGCCGCCGCCAACGACCAAGGGTTTTCCACGAAGCTCCGGGTTATCGCGCTGTTCGACAGATGCGTAGAAGGCATCCATGTCGATGTGCAGAATCTTTCGATCGTTGCTCACAGTCAACTTCCTACATCGGCCTGTCGACAATGTACCGGGCAAGCCAGCGTAGCGGGTCCGCCGATTTTCCGTACACCTCAAGACTGGCGAGCCCCGCGTCAAGCAGCTCGGCGCAGCGGCGGCGTGATTCCTCGATGCCGAACAGTGCCGGCCATGTCGCCTTGGATTTTTTCAGGTCCGCCCCGGCCTGCTTGCCTATGACATCAGTATTTCCTTCGACATCAAGTATGTCGTCACGGATCTGAAATGCGAGTCCGAGACATTCGGAAAAATGTCGAAGCGCGGCTGACCTGGCGTCGGAGATCCCGTTCGCCAGGCAACATGCCGACATGACTGACGCGCGAATCAGGGCCCCGGTCTTCAATCCGTGCATCAGTTGCAGGTCCTGCTCCGAGATAGCGCGACCTTCGGAAGCAAGGTCGATGGACTGGCCGCCGGTCATGCCCAGTGAGCCACAGGCCTCACCGATGATGCCGATGATGCGGACCTTTTCCCGATCGTTGAGGCTCTCCGCCGTCGACAATACCGTGAACGCCAGTGGCTGCAGCGCGTCCGCCGCCAGGATCGCCGTTGCCTCGTCGTATTGGCGGTGCACCGTCGGCATTCCGCGGCGAAGATCGTCGTCATCCATTGCTGGCAAGTCGTCATGCACCAGTGAAAATGCGTGGATGAGTTCGATGGCGACGGCGGCGGGGTCCAGTCTTGCCTCGTCGACACCGAGGCATTCGCCGGTCGCGTAAATCAGCAGCGGCCGGATTCGCTTGCCACCGTTCAATACCGCGTAACGCATGGCCTCGTGCAATCTTTCCGGGGTTCGCTCAACGGGTGGAAGCGCCCGGTCGAGACAGCTGGATACACGCTCCGTGTAATAGGCAACTTTTTTTTCGAATGCCATGGACAAAGTTCTGTTCCCCGATACCGGGGCAAGCCTACACGGATTCCGCGTGGGCTGCGTCTGCCGTACCATACCGGCGAAAGCCGCATGCCGGCTGGGCTATAATCCGCCCCCCGTCGCCGATGCAGAGTATCCGGAATTCAGCCATGCGTGCTACAGCACAGGCGCAGCCCAATATCGCGCTGATCAAATACTGGGGAAAACGAGACGCAGCGCGCAACCTGCCCGCCGTGAGTTCCCTGTCGCTGACGCTCGATTCCCTGTGGACCCGCATGAGTGTCCAGTTCGACGCGACACTTGGCGCCGACCAACTCGAAGTGAACGGTGAGCCGGCTACCGGCATGCTGACACGCGTGTCACGTTGCCTTGATAGGGTTGCCGGCAGCAGCCGCGACTTTGCGACGGTTCGAAGCGACTGTAATTTTCCGATCGCGGCGGGGCTGGCGTCTTCCGCATCGTCATTCGCGGCGTTGGTAGTTGCTGCGAGCGAAGCGGCAGGCAAAAGCCCGGACACTCTGGCGCTGGCACGACTGGCCGGAGCGGCATCAGGTTCCGCCGCGCGCTCCCTGTATCCCGGCATTGTGCTGCTGACCGCCGGCAGCGACGACATTGTCGTGCAATCTATTGCAGATGACTGGCCGCTTGAGCTGGTTGTCGCCGTCACGGAAGAATCCGCGAAACCGGTAAGCTCGGGTGAGGCAATGACACGGAGTGCCGAGTCGTCCCCGTTCTACGCCACCTGGGTAGCTCGGCAGGACGAGGACATCCGGTCCGCGCTCGATGCCGTGAGTCGCCGGGACTTCCTCGCGCTGGCGGCTGTTTCCGAACACAATTGTCTGAAAATGCATTCGGTAATGTGGGCATCGCGGCCACCGATCGTCTATTGGAACCATGCGACGCTGACTTGCATGCAAACGGTGCGCCGGCTCCAGTCGGATGGCCTGCCGGTGTTCTTCACGATCGATGCGGGACCGCAGCTCAAAGCAGTTTGTCTTCCCGAGGCCGCCCCGGCGGTCGCGTCGGCCTTGTCCGAAACGCCAGGCGTCGGCCGAATACTGCGTAGCGGCCTGGGGGCCGGAGCACGTCGGCTGCAGGAAACATGAGGGCCGTGTCTGCCAGTGCACCGGGCAAGATCGTCCTGTGTGGCGAGTACGCCGTGCTTTTCGGTGCACCCGCTGTCGTGACCGCTGTCGACTGCCGTGCGCGTGTTGAGGTCAGAATCATCGCCGGCAACGAGAGCCGGTTGAGTGTCCCGGGCATGCACGCGGCAACGGCCAGGTTTCGACGCGAAGGGCCGGGGGAGTTTCATTGGTCAGCAGCACGTTACCGCCTGGTAGAGGAGGTCATCGATGCACTTGATCAGTCGAAATTGCCTGCGATCGCGTACACGCTCGATACGCAGGCGTTTCGCGATGAGAGCAGCGGCAAGAAGATCGGATTTGGCTCGAGTGCGGCGGTCGCAACGGCGCTGGCAGCAGCTCTGCTTACCTTGCTCGATTTGCATTCGGATGTGCATGCTGTCGCTGCCAGTGCGCATTGGGCATACCAGTCCGGAACAGGCAGTGGCGTCGATATTGCTGCCAGTGTAACCGGCGGTACGCTGCGGTTTGAGAAAAGCGACGTTCCGGACATCAGGGCGCTGCATTGGCCGGACGGTCTCGAATACTCGATCCTGTGGAGCGGCCATCCCTCCAGTACGACCAGAATCCTGCGCCGGCTGGATACTCGCAGTGCGGCAGTACGGCCGAGCGGCGTGGCGCTTTCTGTTGCCGCTCACGAAGTAGCGAACCTGTGGGAGACTGGTTCGACGAGCAAGCTGCTTGGCGGGTTGCGCGACTATGTCTCAAAGCTGCAGCAGTTCAGTGAGGACCACGCCATAGGTATCTTCGATGCGGGCCATCAGCAATTGCTCGAGCCTGCGGAGGCCCTGGGATTGGTGTACAAACCCTGCGGCGCCGGCGGCGGCGACATAGGCGTCGTGTTCGGTACCGACAGCAGTGCGATCAGCGAATTCTGCAAGCACGCTGAAAGCAACGGATTTGCGCGGCTTGACCTGGCGGTGTCTTCGCCGGGAGTATCAAGCAACTGGCATAAGGAAGCGTAGTGGATTCGCGTATCAGCAAGTTCTATCGCATGAGCATTGACGAAAGACTTTCGTTGTTGCGCGAACGTGGTGTCATCGACGAGAAGATCCTGGGACAACTTGCAAGTAGAAAAGGCATGTTGTCGCCGGATTCTGCAGATCGAATGGTCGAAAACGTTGTCGGCGTGTTCGGCCTGCCCCTTGCTGTCGCGCCGAATTTCCTGGTGAACGGGAAGGACTACGTAGTGCCGATGGTGGTCGAAGAGCCATCGGTTATCGCTGCAGTCAGCTCCGCGGCCGCCGTGATCCGGCAGTGCGGCGGATTCACCGTCAACAGCACGGAGCCGATACTGATCGGCCAGATTCACCTGTGCGATATCGAGAATGCCGACGATGTCGTCGCGCGCCTGCAGGCCGGGAAAAACAAAATTGTAGCTGCAGCTAATGCGCTGCAACCGCGGCTTGTTGAACGTGGCGGTGGAGTCGTCGATATCGAGCTTCGAAAACTGACACTGGATGATGGTCGCCGGGTAGTTGCGCTGCACTTGCTTGTCGATACACGCGATGCGATGGGCGCTAATACCGTCAACACGATGTGCGAAGGTATTGCTGCCGAGGTCGAAACGATCGGTGGTTGCAAGGCGAAACTGAAAATACTTTCGAATCTCGCTGACCGCTCCCTTATGACGGCCCGGGCGCGCATCGTACTCGATAGCCTCGGAAAGAATGCAGCGGCCGTACGGGACGGTATCGTTCTGGCCAACGACCTGGCGCTTGCGGATCCCTATCGGGCGGCGACACACAACAAGGGCATCATGAACGGCATGGACGCAGTAGCCATTGCAACCGGCAATGACTGGCGCGCACTTGAAGCCGGAGCACACGCATTCGCGGCACGCGACGGCGCCTATAGAGCGTTGACTGCCTGGGAGATTGCCGAAAATGGCGATCTCGAGGGACGTCTTCAGGTGCCGGTGCGGATGGGAATCGTGGGAGGAACCCTGCATTCGAACCCCGCCGCTGTCGTCGGCCTGTCGATAGCCAACGTCGCCTCGTCGCAGGAGCTCGGCGAGCTGATGGCTGCCGTGGGTCTCGCGCAAAACTTTGCCGCACTGAGGGCACTGGCCGGTGACGGCATACAAAAAGGTCATATGCGGCTGCATGCACGCAGCGTCGCGTCAGCAGCCGGAGTACCGAAGCGATACTTCGATCGCGTTGTCAAAGCGATGGTCGATAGCGACGACATCAAGGAGCGCAGGGCCAGGGAATTGCTCCTCGAGTTTTCGTCTCGTCGCATCGTCAACGCTGGCAAGCCGCGCGGTTCGGGCAGAGCCGCCGGCAAAGTTATCCTGCTCGGCGAGCATGCGGTGGTTTACGGGCAGCCGGCGCTTGCACTACCGATCAGCGACGCCATCGGCGTGTCGGTATTCGACGCAGAATCTGGCAGCCACCTGAGAATCCCGGATTGGGGCATTGACCAATCTGCGGCGTCCGGCGAAGCCATTGCCGATGGCGTGATGGCACTTCTTCAATTTCTCGTCCGCAAGCTCGGTATTCAGGGTACCGGCCTGCGCATCGAGGTTGATGCGAGCATTCCACCAGCCGCCGGACTGGGTTCGTCTGCCGCTCTTGCGGTGGCAATCATCCGCGCGTTGAGCGATGCCTTCGATCTGGGGATGGCCGACAATTCCGTGAACGAGCTTGCGTTCGAGTGCGAGAAACTGGCCCATGGCACACCGTCTGGCATCGACAATACGCTGGCGGTGTATGA
Organism: Gammaproteobacteria bacterium; assembly: GCA_029865385.1. Taxonomy (GTDB): domain Bacteria; phylum Pseudomonadota; class Gammaproteobacteria; order Steroidobacterales; family Woeseiaceae; genus JAKEGN01. The sequence goes on along the minus strand of JAOUGX010000003.1, from coordinate 76,871 downwards.
CCGGCCGATTGTGTTTTCGAACAAGGGGTCGGGCACGTTCAACGAGCTGGACATCCGGGATAGGGTGCCGCTGGTCATTGCCTGCAGTGGGACGCGCGGCAGCACCCGGGTGCAAGTTGATGGTGTGCGCAAGCGTTGGCAGCTGAACAAGAATAGCTATGAAGGAATCTTCGAGCAGATCGGTCGAACCAGTCTTGCAGGCGCCGATGCATTGAGCTCGTCCGACTTTGTAAATCTTGGGTCGCTGATGAATATCTGCCAGGGTCTGCTGAATGCTTTGGGGGTTTCGACCCCCGTTCTCGAAGAAATGGTCGACATAGCCCGTTCGAATGGTGCTTTGGGAGCAAAATTGACCGGCGGTGGTGGTGGCGGCTGTGTCATTGCGCTGTGTCCGGGAGTGGAGGCGCAGGTCTCCACAGCCTTTTCGGCAGCCGGGTTCGAACTGATCGAAGGTGCACGGTTTGATGGCGGCGGGAACTGAAGATGAGCAGCGAGTATTCTGAACACAGAATCGTTTCGGCGGAGTCCGAAGAATTGATTCTCGTAAATATCGATGACAGCGACGCCGGCTACCTGGATAAGGGTCAATGTCATGACGGCGACGGAGTTCTGCACCGTGCGTTTTCACTTTTTCTGTTCAATTGCGATGGCGAACTCTTGTTGCAACAACGCTCGGCAGACAAGCGGCTCTGGCCCCTCTACTGGTCCAACAGCTGCTGCAGCCATCCGCGGCGCGGCGAATCCCTGCAACTGGCAACACAACGACGTCTCGCGGATGAGCTGAATGTTTCAGCCGAGCTGGAGTTCATTTACAAGTTCGCGTACCAGGCTTCCTACGGAGAAGCCGGTTCGGAAAACGAATTGTGTTCGGTTTTTCTTGGCCGCTGCGAAGATGACGTAATTGCAAACAAGACCGAGATTGCCGCGGTTCGCTTCGTGAAAGCACGCAACCTGGCCGACGAGTTTCGGACAATGCCAGAGAAATTCACGCCGTGGTTCAGCATGGAGTGGGATCAGCTGAATTCGACCTTCCGCGAACCGCTGGCCCGTTACGCCGATCTAGCCTAGCAGGCTCTATCAACCAACGTATCGGTAGTATTCGATGCCGAGATCCTGAAATTGGCGCTGATCCATATTACCGACCTTGTCGATGACGAACTCGTGACGTGGCAGGTAATCCAGCCCTGCCGCGCGACGCCCGTCGTGCAATGCCTCATACTGTGACGCATTGAGGTCAACGGCGAATTCCATTGCAGCTGCGAAACTTATGTTTTTTGTTGCGTCGCGCCAGCGATCGCCGACATAGAAAGGAATGACTTCTGCTGCGTCGCCGCTGCCGTAACCGAGGGTTAACAATTCTTCTCCGGCCTGCAGTCTATCTTCATCCAGTGCCTGTTCGAATCCGGCTGCCAGCCATGCCGGCAGCGCGGCCGTGTACAGGTTTCCGAGATCGAGCATGGTGTCGCTTCCGAGTGCGAGCTTGTCGAGGATTTCGCGCCGATATTTGCGTGACGCACGAAATACTCTGAATACGGCCATCGTCATCGGATAGGCCTCGTAGTTCAGCTGTTCCGGATTGGCCAGCAGCACGACCTCCGGCTTGCTGGTCATTTCCCCGAGAAGCGCGTCGGGTTCCATGCCGGCCTCATAGCAATAAGATGCAAGTTCCGCCTGGTCCTCAGCGCTGCCGTTTCCCAGCGCAAAAAGATACGCGACGGCCAGCCCGGTCTCCGGCATCCGCCGGTACGGGCGGTGCATGAATACCGTCTTCAGGGAGCGCAGGTAGTCGATCGCGACGAGACCGCGCTTCGCGTACATATCAGTGAGAGCGTGCAACGTTTCGTCGATATAGCAGGTGGTCGAATACTTGCCGTTGAATACCGGAAAGTCCTGAACCTGGTGGCTCTCGCTTCGGTCCTGACCACAGAATCGCAGCATCGGTTTGCGAAAGTCGATTATTCGGTAGTCGGATGCCGAACCGGATCGGATAAGGTCCACTTCTGCGAGTGTCGGGTTTTCTTCGAGTAGCATCGCAACGGCACCGGCCCCCTGCGTCGGCTCACCACTGCTGCCCCGTGCATACTCGGCGATATCCGCGCAGACAACGATAGCCTGACTCCCGGCGCCGTCCAGCGCCAGGTGACGAATGGCACCCTTCATGCCATAAACGCCGCCCAGGCAGGCATGCTTGAATTCGGGAACTTCGCAGCTCCTGGCAATGGCAGCCTTGCCTTGGCCGACCAAAGCGCGGTCAACCATGCCTTTTACAATAATCGCGCCCGCGGAGTTGTCGGTACTGGACTCCGTTCCCAGGCCGAGGAACTTTACCCGGGCCGGGTCAATATCGTATTGACGAATCAGTCGCATGACCGCGGTCGCGGCCATCGTATAGACGCTTTGCTGCGGGCCACGAACGCGGAAACTCCGGCCGACGACTTCCCTTACTTTCGGCCACTGGTTTCCGGTCCAGTCACACCAGTCCTCAAGCCACACGCGATAGGGCGGCACGTATGCCGATAACCCGCTGATCCCTATAGGTTTTTTATTCATAGTGGTGACTTGTCCGCTAACCCGGGCAGAAAAGCACGTGTGCGCACCGGGTCCAGCCTGCGAATTCTATTAGCCTCAACCCATCCGCTCAAGCGGGGCACGACAGTTGTTCTGCGCTTTAGCTATTCGACTGTGATTGTTATTGGTTCCGAATAGACGGGCGGTTCGTGCGGAATATGCAGATGATCGGCAAAAAGCAACTGCAACGTGTGTTCGCCGGGCGGCAGCGTCCTCTCCGTTGTGGTACTGGCGTCGCCGAAATGCACGTGATTCGCATCGGCCGGAACCGGATAATTCAGGTCGGGCAAGTCGGTATCTATCAGCAGGTGGTGGTGGCCGGCATTCGGCGTTTGCTCGCCGGCGCGCACAACCGTCATGCCCTCGATGCCAAACTCCACCTTGAATGTTTCCGGCAAAATGTCGCCATCCCGCGGTGAGATGAAAAACACCCGCGCATCCTCGGGCGCCCGGGTTCGAACCTGCATCTGAACCGCGGGCTCGGCGGGCGGCACCGACACCTCAGCCGCCGGAGCAGATTCCTTGTTCTGGCTGCACGCCCCCACCAGCACGAGGTTCATGATTGTCAAAGTAAACCGGCAGGATCTCGCTTTCATCGTTTTCTCCAATTAAATGCAAGGGTCAATATCGTAGTCGCTATGCATCTGAACCCGCTCACATCGAAAATGCAGCAATAAGCGTTGCAATAAACATAACCAGCGCGAAACCAACGGCATATGCCATGACAAGTATGAGGTACTTCGACGATGTCATGATATGTCCTTGTGCATAGACGTGTCGCATCGCTTTGTACAAATAGACAGGAATATACAAAGATACCGAGACAACCGTCAGGATGGTGATCGCTTCTGGAATGGAGGCAACAGCCCCGATTCTGGAAAACAAAATCTGCAGCGTAAGTACCAGGAAAAAGAACGCGTGGAAGTGCAAGACGAACAACAAGTGCTCGACATAATAGCGTTTCGATAGTGGATAGAGAATTTTCAATACCAGCGCCATCAAAGGTAATAGGATGAACAACGCTGCCGGCACATTGTCGAGAAGTTTGCGCGTAAAATCACGCCCGCTGTTGGCCTGCACCCTCTCGCAGACCTGTAGCAAGCGCTCTTTCGTGAGCCGCTTCGCCAGCCATTGTGGCAGTTCGGTTTGTTCATGGTCGTCGAAAGAGCAGCTTGCTGAGCCGTCTTTGTCATCGATCGATATACTAAATCCTCCTTTGTTCGCCTTTTTCAGCTTCTCTCGCTGTTCTTCCCCGATAACCACGCCGGCATCGTCCAGGTCCTTGAGGACCTGCGACCCGACGTTTTCAGCGCTCTCCTCGGGTGCGTCGGCGGTATCGTGATCTGCCGGCACGGATTCCGAGACTTCCTCAGGTTCGAAAAGTATTTGCAGATTCTCCTTCGGATCGAAAAAGGCAACCAGGAAAAAAACAATACTGAGTACGAGGTAAGTGCGAAACGGCGGCATGAACCGGGCTCGCCTGCCTTCAAGATAGTCTCTTGTCAGAAGGCCGGGACGGGCGAAAAGCGGAATCAGGGTACGCCAAAGCCGTGAATCCAGCTCGAACAGATCGCCGAACGCGTCACTGACCAGTTCCCACAGGCTGATTAGCCGGCTGCGTGCGCGTTGCCCACAGTTCGCACAGTACTGGCCGGCGAGTATTGCTTTGCAATTCAGGCAGTGCTCTGCCGGCATGGCATCGGCGCCATGCATGGCATGCAGAATTCTGCGGCTGGCTGAGAATCTATCGCCGAAGCGATTTATGCCGGCCTGACGCATGGCGACGGCCGGGCCGTCCAGATAACGCTCCAGGTCGGCTTCACTCTCGATGTGATAGTGGGTGACGCGTTGTGCGCGGCCCTGACCGTCGTTTTCCAGCGTGAAGGTTCGGGCCTTGAGGAAGCCCGGTATTGCGAGCATCTCCTCGATATGATCTGCATGCCAGGCGTCGAATTCCCCGACAATATCCTGTTCTACGGCAAGCGAGACCTCGTAAACGACTCCGGGTCCGCTGGTCATGGGTGGATCGCTTAGCCTTCTTTCTTCTTGCCGGCCGTATCCGTCGCTTTTTTGGCTGTCCGTTTCTTCGATGGCTTTTTCGCTGCTGCTCTCTTGCTGGTTGCTGCTGCCGACCCGCTGCTGTTGGCAGTATCGGAGCGGCTGAGTTCTGCCGGATCGAAATCATCAACCGACAGCAGATGCAGCACTTTCGCGTGATAGTCGCGCAGATCGGCAGCCTCTTTGGCGGTAATGACCTGACCTCGTTCGGCTTCGTCAATCTGGTAACCGAAATAGTCGGCCTTGATAAGTCCTTCCTTGCGTGCCAGCCGCAGCCTGGTTTCCAACGGCTCGTATTTTTCAGTCAGCTCAAGCGCCTCCTGCAATAGCCCGAGCGGGCTGCCGGGCTCCAGCGTCCTATAGGCTTGCTGGCACAGTCGCTCCCGCGCCTCGCCACTGTGGGTCATCAGGTCAACGACCGTGCGGCTCAGTTCGTCAGACGGGGCAGAGTATGTACGGCCTCTGGGGAAGATAAAACAGCGCAGGAAAAATGCCACCGGACGATTCGGAAAGTTTCGTAAAAAGCTGTGCAACTGTTCCTGCGCCCGATACATCAACGTCCGTACCGACCACTCGACCAGCGGCAGGTCCGACGCGCGCCGTCCTTGGTTTTCAAAATGCTTCAGTACCGCAGAAGCCAGGTACATTGAACTCAATACATCTCCAAGTCGCGCCGACAGCAGCTCCTTGATCTTCAGTTTGCCGCCAAGTGTCAGCATTGCGAAATCCGTCGCCAGTGCAAACGCGGCGCTGTAGCGGTTGATATTCTGGTAGTAACGACGGGTCGGCGTATTCAGTGGCACCCGGCTGAACTTGGCATGAGTCAGTGCGAGAAAGAATGACCTCGCCATGTTGCTGATCGCGTAGCCAATGTGCGAGAAAAGCGCCTCGTCGAATTCGAGCAGCCCCTTTTCCTTGTTTTCTTCCTGGGCCGCCTGCAGCTCGCGCAACACAAAAGGATGGCAGCGCATGGCGCCCTGACCGAAAATTATGAGGCTGCGCGTCAGAATATTCGCGCCTTCAACAGTGATCGCAATCGGTGTAGCCATGAATCCGCGACCGACATAGTTTTTCGGTCCGAGCATGATGGCCTTGCCGCCATGCACATCCATCGTGTCGTTTGCGACGCTGCGGCCAAGTTCCGTGCAGTGATATTTGAGAATAGCGGAAGGTACTGCCGGTTTCTCACCCTGGTCGATGGCCCCGGAAGTCACGGAAATGGCGGCGTTCATTATATAAGTGTTGCCAGCAATTCTTGCCAGTGCCTCGCCAACACCGTCGAACTTTGCAACCGGCAAATTGAACTGACGGCGTATGCGCGTGTAAGCGCCGGAACCGTAGGTCGCTGCCTGGCTACCGCCTGCAGCACTCGATGGCAACGTGATCGCACGGCCAACGGACAACAATTCGACCAGCATCTTCCAGCCCTTGCCAGCCATTTCTGTGCCGCCAATGATGTAGTCAAGGGGTACGAATACATCTTTGCCCGATGTTGGCCCATTCTGAAACGGAATCGTCAGCGGATAATGGCGCCGGCCGACTACGACGCCGGGCGTGCTCGTCGGGATCAGGGCTGCGGTGATTCCATAATGACTGACTTTGCCGATCAGATGGTCCGGGTCATAGAGTTTGAATGCCAGGCCAAGAACTGTCGCCACTGGAGCGAGCGTAATGTAACGCTTGTCCCAGTTCAGCCTGATGCCGATTATTTCCTTTCCTTCCCATTGGCCTTTGCAGACGACGCCGCTGTCGATAAGTGCGGCGGCGTCGGAACCCGCCTGTGGCGAAGTCAGTGCGAAGCAGGGGATCTCGTCACCTGAGGCAAGTCCGGGAAGATAACGATTTTTCTGCTCTTCGGTTCCGTAATGCAACAGCAGCTCGGCGGGGCCGAGAGAATTCGGTACACCCACAGTCGATGACGCCGTTGTGCTGCGACTCGCAAGTTTTGCTATGACCATGGCGTTGGCATAGGCCGAGAATTCCAGGCCGCCGTACTTCTTCGGAATAATCATTGCAAAAAAACGGTGCTTTTTGATGTAAGCCCAGACCTCTGGCGGCATGTCTGCGCGGCGAAAGGAAACGTCCCAGTCGTCCAGCATCTTGCACAGTTCCTCGCAGGGTCCGTCCATAAACGCCTGTTCCTCATCCGACAGTTTCGGTGCCGGAAACGACATCAGGATATCCCAGTCGGGCATGCCGGAAAAAAGCTGCCCATCCCACCAGACGCTGCCGGCCTCGAGTGCTTCGCGCTCGGTGTCCGACATCGAAGGCAGCATGGTGCGATATATCTCCAGTGCTCTACGCGTGAATTTTTCGCGGCGGAACTCCGTCATGTTCGCCATAACCATAAGTGCGAACAGGCCCCACAGCAGCAGTAACCAGAGAAACGGGCCGGAGCCGAAAATCGAATAAACGAAAAGTGCTGCGCCAGTTGCGGTTGTAGCTGCCAGCAGATTAATGCGGTTATAGGCGAGATAGATCGCGCCACCGGCAAATAGAAGAAACCACAAAAGACCTACGACGAAACTGGACACGACACATACCTCTCAAGAATTGCGGGCATCGCGAGCAGACTCTGCATTCCCAGAGTCCGTCGCGATTGCCGGGGTCCTGTCACGGGGACGCGAAATTCGGCAATCTGAAACAATACACTACCAGAACGGTCGGGCGCCGTGGTGACGGCCGTCGCATCGTTACAATAGCGCCTCAATCGCGGTCCGTTCCTCGCGAAGCTCTTTGTCCGTGGCTTGCATGCGCGCACGACTGAAATCATTGATTTCCAGATCAGGGACGATCTGGAAGGTGCCGCCCTTGCAGCGTACTGGGTAAGAATAGATCACGCCTTCGCCGATACCGTAACTACCATCCGCCGGAATGCCCATGCTGACCCAGTCGCCTTCCGGTGTACCCAGGGCCCAGTCGTGCATGTGATCAATTGCTGCGGACGCTGCGGAGGCGGCCGATGAAGCGCCGCGAGCCTTGATAATTGCTGCACCTCGCTGCTGGACAGTCGGGATGAACTGATCCTTAAACCATTTTTGGTCGACCAGACCGCTGGCCGGCTTGCCCTTGACCGTCGCGTGATGAATATCCGGATACTGGGTTGCCGAGTGATTGCCCCAAATTGTCATTCGCCTTACTTCGGTTACCTTGCTTTTCGTTCGCGCGGCAAGTTGCGCAATCGCGCGATTGTGGTCGAGTCGCGTCATTGCCGTGAAATTTGCCAAGGGGATGTCAGGTGCGTTTGCGCTCGCAATCAGGGCATTGGTATTGGCAGGGTTGCCAACGACAAGCACACGGATGTCCCTGCTCGCAAAGCTGTTGATAGATTTACCCTGGACTGAAAAGATACGGGCATTCGCCTCCAGCAGGTCTTTTCTCTCCATCCCGGGACCCCGGGGGCGCGCGCCAACGAGAAGCGCGTAATTTGTATCGCGAAAGGCAACGTCGGGATCGTCCGTCGCAACGATGCCGTCGAGCGTATCGAAAGCGCAGTCGTCGAGTTCCATTACGACTCCCTGCAAAGCAGGCAGCGCCGGCGGAATTTCCAGTAGTTGGAGTATCACCGGCTGATCCGTGCCGAGCATTTGCCCGGAAGCAATTCTGAACGCGAGCTGATAGCCGATTTGACCAGCAGCGCCAGTGATCGTGACGCGGACGGGTTTCTTCATGATTTCTTCCTGGCAGCTAATAAGGCGTAGTCGCAAAGATCATTGCGAGGTCGGCGATTCTAACATTGCGGCACTGCATCGGCACGCAGTAGTTGCTCTATCTGGAGGGGCGATAGTCGGGGAATTCTGCTTCCAACCGCTCGAGTTCGGATTGTGCCGACTGCAAATTGCCTGACCGATTCAACTTTTCGATACAGGCCCACCAGGCGGCAGGGGTTCGCGTCATTTCCGCGTCACAAAACCTGTCGCTCTGCGAATCGCCCGGCTGATCGGGAGCGGGAACCGTCGATGCACCCGTCGCCGGCCTGTTAGCCGGTGATAGCCTTTCCGCCGCACGGTCCAGTTCGCGCAGCCGTTGCCCGGTAATTTCCACTGCCTCGGTCAGCTCATCGGTAACGCCCGGAATTGCCTGCGCGCCCGAGCCGGGGACTGATTTCAAGTTGAACTGCAATAGGACTCCCAGGCTAAGCACGGCCACGGCAGTGACGGCAGCCGTACGGATCCATGTCGGCAGGCCGCCGCTGAAACGACTTTGAGAAACAGAATGTTTAGCTTCGCGCAGCAGGTTCCGGTCAGTTTCTTCGGAGGAAGTTTCGACGGCAATCGCGCGGTATGCCGAACTTATTGCTTCGTCAATTTCTGGATCGGAGTCGGTTTCTTTGCGGGTATTCATCGTATTGTGCAGCCTAGGGTCCCGAATTCTTGCCTGCGCGAACAGGCTGTGACGAATCTAGCAACGAGTTCTTCAGCTTGTTGTTCGCATAGCGCAACCGACTCTTGACTGTTTCCCTGCTGGCACCAGTGATGCCGGCGATCGCATCCAACCCGAGTCCGGCCTCCTCGTGCAGCAGAAACGCGTCGCGTTGTTCGTCAGGCAGTGCAAGAAGTGCGAACTCAAAGCGCCTACGAAAAATCTGCTTGTCAGCTGCGACTTCGGGCGGGTCGGCAACAGACTCATCCCTGTCTGCATCGTAGTTTTCACCTGAGGAGTAACGAGAGTTCCGTCGTACATAATCGATGAAGCTGTTATGCGCCACCCGGTAGAGGAAAGTCGTGAACATTGCCGTTGGTCTGTATCGCTTGCGTGAGTCGATGATTTTTTTCCATACCTCCTGATATAGATCTTCTGCCGTATCGCGGTTCTTGCACAAACGAAAAAGGTAACGGTGAAGAGAATCTTTATGGCGCTTGTACAGGACCTCGAATGCCGCTACGTCGCCGTCTTTGTAGCGCAACATCAGTGCGGAATCCTCAATCTGCTCACTCATGGACCGAGAATAGGCGAGGACAGGCGGCTCGCATAGCAGACGCCCGATTCGCTCAAGTCCTTCGGCGGCGACGCTCAAGGGCCGGTTCCACTCGGTCGATTCGGCACGCATGCGGTATGGATGCGACCTGGCCAATGCGCGGGTGGCCACAGGAGGGATTTCCCTGACATGCGGCTGGAAAATTCGTAAAACATTGATATTAATAATAAAAGTTCGGTTTGTGTGCAGTTGTAAACGGCACAGCAGTCAGGTTTGGGTTAATTTTCTTGCAAACAATAATGTTGGTGTTATAGTCAACTATAACACTAGATCACTTATTCGGTACGGTAGGACCGGCCGGACCGGGGACTTTCGGGGATGAACATTCAAGCGTTACGGGCAATTGACAGTGTGATGGGGCTCGCCGTGTTTCTCTTGCTGGTGATCGCCATCATCGCGGGACAAGGGCGGGATAATCTGTCGCTCGGCGATACGCGCATGATCAACTCGCAGTTTCAGCCCGAAGCTGTCGTGCTGCCTACCTCCTATGATCGCAGAACCATGGGGCAGTTTTCAGAGATGGTCGATCGCATGAACACACTGCAAACTGGAGTTGATCTCGTGCTTGACAGTCGGAACCCTGCGGGTTCAGACAAGCGCTCGGCACCGATCAATGACTAAAGGAAAACATCGGATACCTAATGGACCCTAAATGGAATGATGATCTGCCGATTTACCGGCAACTTAGAGACCGGGTCGTTGAGATGATCCTTGAAAGGGTTCTGGTGGACGGAGATGCACTACCGTCGGTGCGCAACGTAGCAGCCGAGTACCGATTGAACCCGCTGACTGTTCTCAAAGGTTATCAGGAGCTTGTCGACGAGGGCCTGGTTGAGAAAAAACGTGGGCGGGGCATGTTCGTTACCAGTGGTGCGCGACTACAGTTGTTGAAAGACGAGCGGCAACGGTTTCTGGAAATGGAATGGCCCAAGATATCTGCAGCGATAAATCGTCTTGGTCTGGATACGGCAGACCTGCTGAAGCAGGCGAATGACCAGGAAGCGGCGGGCCAGGGAGGAAAGGATGACTAGCCTGATCAGCGCCAGGAACGTTTCCAAGACCTTCGGCAGTCTGCGGGCAGTCGACAACGTCAGCTTCGAGATCGAAAAGGGAAGAATTACCGGTCTCATTGGTCCGAATGGCGCGGGAAAAACAACGCTTTTGAAGGCAGTTCTTGGCCTGACGGATTGTCAAGGTAGCCTGTCAGTGCTGGGATTGGACCCGTTCAAGCAACGTAAAGAGCTTATGCAGAACATCTGTTTTATCGCAGATGTCGCTGTTCTGCCGCGCTGGATACGCGTTTCCCAGTTACTCGATTTTGTCGAATCAGTTCATCCGCGATTTTCCCGAAGCAAGGCGCGGGAATTACTGTCAAAGACCAAGATCCCAGGTCAGGCCAAAATCAAGGAACTGTCGAAGGGCATGGTCACGCAATTGCATCTTTCGATAATTACCGCTATCGATGCGAAACTTCTGGTACTCGATGAACCGACGCTTGGCCTGGATATTATTTTCCGGAAGGAGTTTTACAGTAACGTATTGAACGACTACTTTGATCAGGAAAGAACGATACTGATAACGACTCACCAGGTCGAAGAAATAGAAAACCTGCTAACCGACGTAATGTTTATCAATGACGGTCGACTTGTGCTGAATTCTCCGATGGACCAGCTCCCTGAACGATATGTCGAGCTTCAGGCAACCGGAGATAATGCAGAACTTGCTCGAAAATTGAATCCGATACATGAACGAGACATGTTCGGCAAAAAAATAATGACTTTTGAAGGTGTTGGACGAGATCGATTGAAAGCTTTGGGCGAAGTCAGGACTCCAGCCATAGCCGATCTCTTTGTTGCCAAGGTCAAGGGAGCCACGACATGATCTCGACACAAGTCGCACTGTTGAAGCGCGAACTTTGGGAGCATCGCGCTATCTATGTGACGCCCCTGGTCATTGCGCTGGTAATCGCAGTGATGTCTGTTACCGGCCAAGTCGCGATATCCGCATTCGATCAGGTTGTGGACCTTGCAATCCTCGGCGCAAGCAATCTCGGCGAAGCGGAACGAAAGCATGCGATAACCGTGCTGATGATCAGCGTATCGGTTTTGTTCGTTTTCGCGATGTGGATCCTGACAATTTTCTATACGCTGGATTGCCTTTACGCAGAGCGCAAAGACAAGAGCATACTGTTCTGGCGTTCGATGCCGGTAACAGACGCCGAGACGGTCATATCCAAATTGATTACCTCACTATTGGTAATTCCCCTGGTAACTTTCGTCGTGCTCGCCATTACGCAAATTGTCGTGCTGACCATTTCCAGTATCTGGGTCAGCATTCGCGGTGCCGATGCCGGTCACCTGATCTGGGCGGCGGCGCCTCTGACGGAGAACTGGACAGCAACCTTGATTTTCCTGCTGGCGCTACCCTTGTGGCTGTCCCCGTTCATAGGCTGGTTTCTGCTGGTGTCGGCGTATACGAAGCGATCGGCGCTGCTGGTCGGATTCCTACCGATCATATTGTTACCCATGTTCGAGAAAATGCTGGTCGGCACGAAGATGTTCAGCACAGCGATTTTTGTGCGCAGTGGTCAGATGCCGCTGTTCCATGGACTGGACACGTTCGGTCTTTGGGACGATAACTCCGAGCAACTCAACGCGCTGGGTCGTTCGGGTTTGAGCCTGCTATCGATGATCGACCTGGGCGGTTTTCTTACAAGCCCCGGATTATGGCTCGGATTGCTTGTCTGCGGCTTATTTACGACCGCAGCAATCTATGTGCGACGGTTCCGGGACGAGAGCTGAATCGGGACAGGCATTCAGGATCGGTCCAGCTTGTATTTCCGGATCTTGCCGCGTAGCTGGTGATAGCTCAGCCCAAGGAGATCTGCGGCAACGCGCTGGTTGAATCTGGCATTGTCCAAAGCCGCTGACAACAGTTCCTTTTCGGTTTCCTGAATTCGCGCGCCAAAGTCGGTTGGCAAGACGATCTTCTTCGACTTGGGGACATCTTGGGCCGCCGGCTGCGCCGCATTCGATTTCTTGCTCCTCAGCCGAAAGGGTGAGTCAAACGGATCGAACGCGATGTTATCTATCTGGATGTCCTGGCTTGATTGCCGATAAACGGAACGTTCAACCGCATTCTTCAATTCACGAACATTGCCCGGCCAGTCGCGGCGCAGCAATGCGGATGAGGCTTTGGCGGTAAAGCCCGCAAAGTAGTCGTGCTTCATTTCGCTGGCCATATTGATTGCGAACGCGTAAGCCAGCGGCAGTACATCCTCCAGTCGATCTCTCAGCGGCGGCACTGTGATGACGTCGAAGGCGAGCCTGTCGAGAAGATCTTCGCGAAATTGACCCTTCTCTGCCAGAAGCTTGAGGTCCGCATTGGTCGAACCGACCGTTCGGACATCAACCTGAATAGTATCGCTGCCACCGACGCGTTGCAGTTCTCCGTATTCGATGACACGAAGGATTTTTTCCTGCATTCGCAACGATATTGTGGCCAATTCATCAAGAACCAGCGTACCGCCGTCTGAACGTTCGAAATGTCCGATGTGCGACCGCGAAGCACCGGTAAATGCTCCGGCTTCATGACCGAACAGCTCGGATTCCAGTATCGACTCGGTCAGAGCCGCGCAGTTGACTTTGACCAGCGGCATTTCCCAGCGGGGCGACAGGAAGTGGAGTCGGGCCGCAATGAGTTCTTTGCCGGTTCCCCTTTCGCCCACAACCAATACCGGCTTGCTGAGCGTGGCAGCTCGTGACACGTGCTCGAGCATCTCCAGGAAAACCGGGGCTTCGCCGATGATGGTCTGGTTTGGTCTTTCGGCCATACTGGTCTTTTCCGTCAAGTTAGTGCGAAAAATACCATTAAATGGCGAAAAAAACTACTTCGAGAACGCATGTCGCTGACCCTGAAGTCGAGAAAAAATAATATAAAACAAGTACATACGAAGGCCTCGGCCAATTGGCACAGATAATGCAACATGTCGTGTGAGTTTTCACCAAAGAGGATCAAGTCATGGGCATATTCACGAGATTCAGTGACATCGTGAACTCGAATATCAACGCGATCCTGGACAAGGCCGAGGATCCGGAAAAGATCGTCCGGCTAATGATCCAGGAAATGGAAGACACGCTGGTCGAGGTTCGATCGGCCGCCGCGCGGTCAATTGCGGACAAGAAGGATCTCAATCGAAAGCTCGAGACTATGGAGAGAGAGCAGGCAGATTGGGAAGGAAAGGCGGAACTTGCACTGCGCAAGGGTCGCGAGGATCTGGCCAAGGCAGCTCTGGTCGAAAAGTCGCGTGTCACAGGTGCAGCGGAATTGATCAAATCGGATTACCTGGTGATCGATGACGGGCTCGCGAAGCTGAATGACGATATCGCAAGGCTGGAAAGCAAGCTTCAAGATGCCAAGGCCAGGCAGAAATCGTTGCTGGCGCGTCACAAAACGGCCACGAGCAGATTGGCGGCGCGCAAGAAAATTCACGACTACCAGATAGAAGACGCGATGGTCAGGTTCGAGCAATACACTCGGCGAATCGACGATGTCGAGGGGCGTATCGAAGCCTACGACCTGGGATTGCCAAAAGACCTGAATCACGAGTTCGCAGGCCTTGAGGCCGAAGAATCCGTAGCGAGAGAATTGAGTGATCTGAAGAAGCGCGTGGCTGGCAACCGATCAACTGACGTGAATTGATACTGGAGATGGCGTTGGGCGAACTTATTACCATTGCTGTAATTGTATTCATAGCAATTCCGGCGCCACTGTTCATCGTCCTGCATTTCATAACCAAATGGAAACAGGCACGAGAGATATCCGGAGGCGATGAAAGAATGCTCGAAGATCTTTGGCAGCTGTCACAGAGGCTGGAGGAAAGGATGGAATCCCTGGAAACCATACTCGACAGCGAAATACCGGAGTGGAGGAAGAAATTATGAGCAGAGAAACCTGGAACATTGACCGCGGTCGCCCACGTGGCTTGTACCGTGATCCGGAAAATGGCTGGGTCTTTGGTGTGTGCGCCGGACTGGCGGATTTCTGCAACTTCCGGGTGGGTACAGTCAGGCTGATTGCTTTTGTTTGCCTGATCGTGTTTTTCTGGGCAACGGTACTGCTGTACATCGGCGCAACCCTGCTTTTCAGGGAAAAGCCGTTGGTCTATTCCGGAAGCCGTGCAGAGTATGAATTCTGGCGCCGTCGAGACACGGAGCGAGACTGGGGACGAACATGAGTTACGCTGACTCCTATCCCCGGCGACGATTTACCCGCAGCAAGGATCGAGCGATGATCGCGGGGGTCTGCGCCGGGCTTGCAGACTATTTCGGCTTCAACCTGAAGGCCACAAGAGTTCTCGCCGTCATATCTCTTTTTATGGCGATGCCTATTACCTTGATAGCGTACTTTGGAGCGGTCTTTCTGATTCCTGCAACCTCCGAAGATAAGAAACCGCCGTCATACGACGCGGAATTCAGGCGAGCTGTGCGTGCCGCGCCGGCACAGACGCTGGGAGATGTGCGACGACGATACCAGTCACTGGATCGGCGGCTTGCCACGCTCGAGCGCTACGTAACGTCGTCGAGATTCAATCTCGATCAAGAATTCAGAAAACTGTAATTACGAGCGAACGTAAGAGGATCAAAAATGTCCAGCACCCAGATCTTTGTGCTTTCGATTATTGCCATTGTCTTGTGCGCAAATATAATTCAGGGTAGATGCAAGCGCCGCAGAAAGAAATCGGAAGTAGATCCCGAGCTTGAAGAATCGCTGGAAAAGATCGACCAACTCGAAGAGCGTATTCGTGTTCTGGAAAGAATCATTACCGAGAATCGGTATGACCTCAAACGAGAGATCGATTCCCTGTGAATTTGAAATTGCGAGATCGAAATAGCGCTTGCAGATTTTTCATTTAAAGCCGGTGCTCATCGGTTCGAGTGGGACCGGCGACCCAATCGTCAGGTGTCGTCCCTGGACTTGTATGCCTGCACCTCGCTATTGAAGTCGGCGGCTACCTTTTCCATCTGCTCGACAGCAGCATTGTATTTCTTATTGAGCATTTCTTCGCGCTGTTCTTCTTCCTCAGGCGCAATGTCATCCATCAGAGCTCGTGCTGATTTTTCCTCGTCAACAATACAGGTGAGATACGTTTCCATGTCGGCAACGTACTGCTTAACAGCCGATTGGCTCGCCACCATTTCATCCTTCGACGCAGTACTCCCGTTAGCAATTGAAATGTTGGCGGGATACTCGCAAGCCCAAATGATCTGAGCGAAGAGCACGATGGCAGTGGCGGAAAGAATCCTGATCAAATTGGTCATGGTCCTGTCTTTTGTCTGGGCGCTTGCTACGATTTGAGCCGGCAAACATCGATTGAAATAATTGCCGGGTTATTAAATCACGACATGCTGTGACTGTGAAGTCATTAACGTTTTATCTTTTAAATCAATGTGTTATTGATCCTGTGGCTGCTGCTTCAATTGACCGTTAATGCTTACAATCAAGCGAACAGTGCCCGATGCGTATCCGTTCCATCGGCTTGAGAAAGGAGCAGCTCAAGATAACTGTCGGAGCTCATGGGGTCGCCGAACAACAGGCCTTGAACATACGTGCATTGCAGTGTCTGCAGGAAATTCAACTGCTCCTCTGTTTCGACGCCTTCCGCCACTACGTCCATATTCAGACTTTTCCCCATGTGGATGATTGTGCCGACAATTGTCGCATCGTCGGCATTGACCGCAATATTCTTGACGAAAGACTGATCGATTTTCAGTGTATTTATCGGAAACTGTTGTAGTGCGCTAAGCGAAGAGTAGCCAGTACCGAAGTCGTCGATGGCCATGTGCAGACCCAGCGCATAGAGTTGGTCGAGCAATTTAATTGTGCGTTCTGGATTCTCCATCAGCGTCGTCTCGGTAATTTCGAGCTCCAGCGATGTTGGTGACAGCTCGTAACTTCGCAGAATTGAACTGATGCGATTGATGAAGTTCGGCTGCTTCAGCTGCTTCAATGACAAATTCACCGATACGCGTCCGGGCGATGAAACGGACTGACTCCAGTATCGGAAGTCTTCACAAACCCGATCCAGAACCCACTCTCCGATTTCTATGATCAGGTTCGTTTCTTCTGCGATCGGAATGAAGTCGGCCGGCAAAATTATGCCTCGCTCGGGTAATTCCCAGCGAACCAATGCCTCCGCACCAATTACCTCGCCGGTCTCGATGTTGTACTTGGGCTGATAATGCACCAGGAGTTCATTTCGTTCGAAGGCGCGCTTAAGCTTGCTCTTGGTCATAAGTCGTTCAACGGCAGCCTCATTCATTTCCGGCGCATAATGCGAGAAAATATTCCCGCCACTTCTTTTCGCATGATAAAGCGCAGCATCCGCGTTGCGAATCAGATCAATTACGTTAGGAGCGTCCACCGGAAAGAATGCTATTCCCATGCTTGCCGTCATGAACACCTCGTGACCCTGGACGAAGAACGGGTCGGCCAGCCGGTCCAGCAATTTCCTGGCCAGACTGTCAACGCCGGTTTTCATATCTGTGCCCGACTCTAGGCGGTCGACAATCACAGCAAACTCGTCACCGGCAAGTCTGCCTATGACCGACTCTGGCGGTAGCGCCTTGTTCAGACGTGCCGCGACGGTTTCCAGCGTCGCGTCGCCGGCAAGGTGTCCGAAAGTGTCGTTAATCTCCTTAAAGTGATCGATGTCGATATAAAGCAATGCAAGTGCATTTTTTGAGCGGGTTGCGCGTGCGATGGCTCTCTGCAAGAGGTGCTGGAACTGCATTCGGTTCGGCACTTTGGTGAGTGCATCGATTCGTGCCAGGTATCGGATTCGCTGCTCTGCTTTCCTTCGCTCGGTAATGTTTTGTGCGGCATAAATGATATCGGCAGCCTTACCGTTGCCGCTGTCCATAGCGGCGCTGGTATAAGAGACGGGAATCGATTTACCGGCGTTAGAAACGAGTAGCGTTTCACGAGGAGTATTCGACCGCGGGGACGATTCGAGGCGACCGCTCTTCCGATTGTCCACGATCTTGTCGATGCTCATGCCGATAAGTTCATCCTCGGTATATCCGAGCAATTTCGACGTTGCCTTGTTGATACGTTTGATCAGCCCATCAGCCGAAGTGATGATTATGGCCTCGTTCATATTCGCGAGAACACTATCCACGTAGTTTGCGGATATCGTGGTTTCCTGCAGCTTGTCGCGCATCGTATTGAAGAATGCGGCGAGTTCTCCAAGCGGATCGTTTGCTGTAATTGGAATGGGCTCACCGAAATCCGATTCAGTCAGTTTCCGAACTTGGGTCTGCAGCTGGCGGATGCGTCGATGATGGGACCGAACCAGCAGCCAGATCGTACCGATACAAAGAAGCAGCATGGCCAGTATGCTAATAACGACCCATGAATAACCTAACTGTGTCTGGCGTTGCTCCGTGGAGACGAGTTCAGCGCGGTATGTGTCCATCGCATTGCGCACATTGCGCAATTCGAATGCCGCGGTCAGCCTGCCGACCGGCTGCCCATCACGGACGACAGCCCGCGAAACGTATAGTTGATTTGGCCGCCAGTTCGTCGCACTCTCAGTCAAATCGGCGGGTATGATTCCGATCTGTGCAGATGAGTCACCAAGCTTTTCCATGCGCAGTGCAACCAACTTGTTTTCGACCGAGCGTTCGCTGGCCATTATCGATGGAAGGAGCGCGTCGGGTGCCTCGTCAGTCATTGCGATCTGCTCGGCCAACTGGTCGACGTATCTTGCGGCCCGGGATTCAAACTCGGCCAGTACGCTGGCCTCGTGTTGGTCCACGCCTAAACTGACGATACTGTTGGCGAGTCCGCGATACTGAACGTAGAAGACGGTCGACAGGGATGCGATTACTACGACAGCAAGTGCCGCGGATAGAACTACGTATCTGGGTGGCCTGGTGCGGTGCATTTATTTTTAAGACTCTGATTGGCATGGTCAATTCCATGCACGCCAACAGCTGTCATAGTTCTTGTAGCAATTGCCTGACGTTCGGCCGAAGAAGCCGGCTTCTTTGCACCGACAACGTATATACCGGCAAAGTTTAGCACTCTGCCTAATGTCCATCGAAGGCCATTTCCTGCCACAGCCGCCTGAATTGCCGCAACAGCTCGGCACAGGCAAGATTAGTCCCACTAAACATGTACTTAGCGGATACCGCTCGGTAGACGCAGGTCTCATAATCGTTGTTTGCACCGTGACATAATGGCGGTATAAGGACGAAATTGTCCGCTTGCCACCCTTCCGGGGAACCTCGATTGCGCAAAACGGCACTGATTGTCGATGATTCGAAATCCGCAAGGGTTGTACTCAAGCGCCTGCTCGAGTCTCACGACCTGGACGTCGATACAGCCGAATCTGCAGAGGCCGCGCTCGAATACCTGACGGAACATCGTCCGGACGTCGTGTTCATGGATCACCTGATGCCGGGTATGGACGGGTTCGAAGCCGTTACGGCTATCAAGAGCAATCCCGACACCGCCACCATACCCATCATGATGTATACGTCCCAGGAGGGAGAGCTCTACGTCGGGCAGGCCCGAGCGCTCGGCGCCGTCGGTGTCCTGCCAAAGCAGGTAGAGCCTGTCGAGGTATCGAAGGTGCTTCGCTCGCTTCGTGTTATAGGTGACGAAGCCGAAAGAAGGAACGTGGCAGTCGATTCAGACACCGCCACTGCGAATTCGGGTGAGTACCCGGGCATAGAAAGGCTCGACAAAGATCTCAGAACGCTGATCCAGGATTTGTTCGACCAGCAACGAGCCGTTTTGCGCAGGGATTTGCTCGACAGTTATGAGGTCATTGCATCGCGAGTTGCCGACGAAATTCGCCCCGCTCCCGATACCGACACGATTCCTGAAGAGATCGACGAGGAACCCGGTGACGATATTCCCGCACGACTGAAAATCGCGATAGCAATTCTCTCTGCCCTGGTCTTTGTGTTTGCATCGTTGTACTGGATTCGCGAGCAGAGCTGGCAAGACGTCCAGCAAGAGAACGCGATGTTGCGCAATGCAATCGCACAGGAGAACAACAGTAACGCAGCGGGCGCGTCGGAAATACAAAAAAGAATTGATGAGTATCGCAATTCTCTGGGCTCGGCATACTCCGTGGCGCTGGCCTCAATCGAGTGGGGTGTAAATCAGGCGGCACCGTACGGCTTTGACGAGATACCACTGGGCGACAAGCGGCTGGCGCTGTTTGAAGACATGTCCGCACGTCTCTTGGAAATTGGATTCTCGGGCCTTGTGAGAGTAGAGACCCATGTGGGCGATTTTTG
Organism: Gammaproteobacteria bacterium; assembly: GCA_029865385.1. Lineage (GTDB taxonomy): Bacteria > Pseudomonadota > Gammaproteobacteria > Steroidobacterales > Woeseiaceae > JAKEGN01. The sequence continues at coordinate 56,954 of JAOUGX010000003.1, read as the reverse complement.
CATGATTGCAATCGGACCCGATGAATACACTCTGCCACCGGAGGGCTTCGCCGCCGATCAGTGCGATTCCATCGGGTTTGGACCCAGTGAGTCTGCCCAACTGGGACTGAGGCAGTCTGTGGCATTTGCCAACTTCGTAAACGTATCCTGGGCGCAAACACAGGGAAGAATCCGCTTCGAGATTGCCTCACTGGGTAATGCGGAACCGGCATTACCCTATCCGGCTTCGCTGGCAGGGTTGAGCGCCGGGAGTTGGAACAAGATATCGGCAGTCAACAATCGTGTGCTGGTATCGCTGGTCGCGGACTCTGTCCGGGATCGGTGAGTCGCCGCCTACTCGTCACTCTTGCGTTTTTCGACAAACTCTACCGGCTCCGATCGACCGGTCGTTTTCATTACGCCCTGAACCACTGCGCCTTCGGCCACAGCAATGGCTTCCCCGGCGACTGTGCCGGTTATCCTCGCCGAGTCCGTAATTTCAACGTTACCCGATGCCTCGATGTCACCTTCAATGGTTCCGGCAATGATTACAGTCCGGGCCCGGATAGTGCCTTTCCATCGGCCGTTACTGGAAAGAGTAAGCGTTCCGTCGACGTTGCAGTCACCTTCAATTTCACCGCTGACCATGAAATTGCCACTACCGGCGAGGGTACCGGTGATCTTGCACGACTCACTGATCAGCGTTGCGGGCCCGCTGTGTCGATCGGTCACCCGACGTGATTTGAATTCACCCATTCCTAAGGATCTCCGCTGACCTGACGGTGCTCAGGTTTGCGCCATCATATTATGTCAGCGACAACGATATTGTGAATCAGTTGGCAATCACTGATCGTCCTTTTCCAGGTATCCGTAACCGGCGGTCTTGATATCAACCAGATACCCGCCTTCGAAGCGAAGGATGCGAATCAGCTTGCGCGGCCCGAAGTTGTAAACGAACTCGGTTGCGACTACCTCGTTGTAATAGCCGTGGCGGTAATAAGTGCCACTAAGGCCTCCGAGCGAATAAACTCGCGGGCTGTAGCTTCGCAAGACGAGGCCGAGCTGACGAATTGCGATCGGATCTCCGCAAAGTGCAATGACCTGGCCTTCATGCATGCCGTCCCTGATGATGCGGCTGCCGCAACGGAAAGCTTCAGCCGGATGACTGAGCAGCAGCAAGCTGCACAGCATTGCTGTGCCAACTGCGTGCTTCCCTGCATTGTTCCGGATGACTCGGTTCATGGTTACCATCGCCGCGCACTCTGCCTGACATGATAAACGATCCGGGCAGCAATCAGCGAAACAGTGGGGGGCAACGTCATTCAGTTCTCAAGTCATTGTCATAGAAAAGATTTTTTCGTTGGCACGATTCGGGGTCGCCTGTATAGTCCGGACTATCCGGCCGAAAATGCCGCATTCCGCGTGCGCTGATTTTCCGAGTAGCTGATGTTTGACAGAAGAATAAATCGTCTGGCCGCCGAATCGTCGATCAATCCGCTTGTAGGGGGCCGCAAAGGTGTCGAGAAAGAAAGCTTGCGCGTAACCGCAACAGGGCATTTATCCGGTAAACCTCATCCGCCGGCTTTCGGCTCGGCATTGACCAATCGTTACATCACCACTGATTTTTCCGAAGCGCTGCTGGAATTCGTTACACCGGCGTTCAGCAATACGTGGGAGACGCTGCGATTTCTCTGCGACATACACCAGTTCAGCTATGCGGGGCTGGGGGACGAACTGTTATGGGTATCCAGCATGCCTTGTCGCATCGGTGCGGATGACGATATTCCACTTGCCAGGTATGGCAGCTCGAACGTAGGCCGGATGAAGACAATCTATCGTAACGGCCTGGGGCTTAGGTATGGCCGTAGCATGCAAACGATTGCCGGCGTGCATTTCAATTATTCCTTGCCGGATGCGTTTTGGCCCGTATTTAAAGATATTGAAGCATTCAGTGGAAGTATGGAGTTTCTGCGGTCGGAAGCGTACTTCGGACTTGTGAGAAATTTTCGGCGATTCGGATGGCTGATATTGTATTTATTCGGCGCGTCGCCGGCGCTTTGCAGGTCTTTCGCAGGCGAAAACGGTCCGAAAATGCCTTTGCTCAATGGCGATACTCTTTACCAGCCTTTTGCGACGTCCCTGCGTATGAGCGACCTGGGATACAGCAACAGGACGCAGGCTAAAATCAATATTTCACTGAACCACATCGATGAATACATTGACGACCTGACTCGTGCAATTCACACGCCGGAACCTGCTTTCGAGAAGTTTGGCGTTAAGGCGGGCGGAGAGTATGTGCAACTGAGTGTCAATCAGTTACAGATCGAAAACGAATACTACAGTCCGATCCGCCCGAAACGCGTCGCCAATTCGGGCGAGCGGCCGACCGCCGCATTACGACGCGGTGGCGTCGAATACGTAGAGATCCGTTCGTTGGATATCAACCCGTTCGACCCGGCCGGCATCAATCAGAACGCCATGCGATTCGTCGAGGCATTCGTCATTTATTGTTTGTTGCAGGAAAGTCCGCCGCTGGACGACCAGGCAAGCGAAGAGGCGGCACGAAACCACACGCAAACGGCAAAGAATGGCCGTGATCCGGATTTTCGCCTCATGCGCGGTGGCGAGCCGGTGTCATTGCGGGATTGGGGGAGCGAGATCGTGCGCGCTGTGCACAACGTCGCCGAGCTTATCGATCGAGGCAATGGCGGCAGCGATTATCGCGACGCTGTCGATGTCCAGTCCGGGTTGCTGGAGGATCCGGATTCGACGCCGTCGGCGCGCTTACTCGAGGAGCTGAATCTGGCGGGCACCGGCTTTTTCGATTTTGCGTTGCAGGCAGCAAAAGGCCATAAGGAATATTTTGCTGCCGTGGAACCGATGCAACAGGATCGACTGAAGCACATGGAACAAGAAGCCAGCGAATCATTGCAACGGCAGAGAGCCATCGAAAAAGGCGACAGCTTGAGTCTGGACGAATACCTGGCGGCGTATTTCAGCCGGGATTGAAACAGCTTCTTCGGGGATGCCTAACAGAACGGCAGCGCTTCGCCGTGCTCAAATGCGAACTCCCGGTGCAACTGCTGGAAACGCTTCGTAACCGGACCGCATCGACCATCGCCAATGATTCTACCGTCTGCTTTCAGAATTGGCGTCAATTCTCCCATGGTGCCGCTGGTAAATACCTCCTCCGCCGTATAGAGCTCCGTAAGCGACAGGTTCTTTTCCCGTGCCGGGATTTGATTGTCCGCTGCGATGTCGAGGATCATCTGTCGCGTCAGCCCGGGCAGGCAGCTATCCGCAAACGGTGTTAACAGCTTGCCGTCACGAACGATAAAGATGTTGGTGTCGTTGGTCTCGGAAATATATCCATGCACGTCGAGCATCACTGCGCTGTCGGCACCGGCGACATTGGCTTCGATGGCTGCAAGTATGTTGTTCAGGAGATTATTGTGATGGATCTTCGAATCCAGGCACTGCGGCGTATTCCGTCGAACCGAAGAAGTAATCACCTCGATGCCGCTGTCCGCATACACCGGTGGTTTCCATTCGGCGAGTACGATGAGCGAACATCCCGCCTGATTGAGTCTTGGGTTCATTCCCGAGGTAATTTTTTCTCCACGGGTCAATGTGAGACGAATGTGCGACTGATCCGTCATGCCATTGGCTTCCAGAGTCGCAAAAACGGCTTTACGGATTTCGTCCGATGCCGGTACTGCTGCAAAGGCCAGCGCTTTCGCCGAATGTTGCAGTCTCAACAAATGATCCGCGAAAGCCGCGATTCTGCCGTTGTAGACTCGCAGACCCTCCCATACGGCGTCGCCGCCCTGCACCACGCTGTCGAAAACCGAAACTCGCGCTTCGGATCGTGGCAGCAGTTTTCCGTTTACGAAAACGACGATGTCCTTGTTTCGTGGGTCCGGGATCTGCACATCAGTCTCCTGTGGTGGCTCGAATCGCGTGGCTGAAAAGCATGTCGTAATGCGGTTTGCACTCTTGCAACAGCCCTTCAAGTGCCGGAGGAAAGTTATTTTTCGGACGGTACCGAGAGAACCCGGTGCTATTGTGAACCGCGTGGTACCAATGTTTTGCCCAGATGCCATCCTCCGGAATCGGCCCCTTGGGCCAACTCAGCATCTTTGATTCGAAGGGAATTTCAAGGTGGTGGCACAACTCAGTCAGGACACGTTGCGGATCGAGCAGCAGCTGACGAGAGTCGATTACTGCAGGCTGGCTGCCATGCTTCTGCAACATTTCGAACAGAGCCGACTGTACCGCAAGACCGGTATCCGCCAGCGTCGCGTTCGGCAGCTGAATCGTCAGGGATGGCAGCATTTCGCGCGGGTCGCGCACGAGAAATATATTCTGAGTCCGGTCCATAAAGTCCAGGTTGATTCCGGTCAGGTGGTGCGCCATGTGCTTCATGAATAGCAGTGGCCGGTCTGGCGCAACTGCGGGCTGCAGCAGCTCGCGAATCGCCGAATTTCCGTCGCAGTTCATCGCAGCGATCACATCATCGCGACCCGGATGTGCGGCACCGCTTGCTTTCAGGTAATGACCGTACAGTGGTTCGTCAACGACCCGCGTGTCGCTACGTTGCGCGAAACTGTACATCAATGCCGTCGAAACATTGCGCGGACCGGACCACAAACATATAGCTTGCAAAAGGCGCCTCCGGTAGAGTCATATTCATTCTATAGCGTGGCTAACGGGCGGCCAAACCAATTGCTTCGTGATCGGAAACCGCCGATCCAGCGTCGAATTGTGCACCATGTCACACTTCGTGGCGCGCGGCGTGAGGGTTTCCTGCTTTCCAATTAGAATTCTGAGGACTGTTACTTCACTTTTGACCTTTAGCTCCAAGGTGCGCTTTTGTTCAGGACGTTCATTGTCGGGTCTGTTCTCGGGTTCTTCGGGACCGGGGCTTTGCTCTATTTCGTGCCGGTCGTCGACCTGCACCGCGTGCCCTCGCAGATATCGGTACAGACCAACGGCGGAAATTTCGAGGTCTTCAGCGTCAGCTTGCCGGGTGATCGAATCATGTCCGGCGACCCTGTCGCCAGCATGCGCGTTCCGGCAGGACTGGCTTGGCCCGAATCAGCGCTCTTCGGCGGATTCAAAACCGAGCTCTTCAAGATCCGCAATAGTGACGATACGGTTATCGGTGTCGGGAGCCGGATTGCACGTTCTGAGGCATCGGGCAATGCTTTCGTGCAATGGGTCGTCCATCTCCCGGCAAGAGGAACGGTTTACCTGTCTATGGAGCCAAGTCCTGCACCAGGCCAGGCACGGGCAGGCGTTCTCAGTGCAGGCACGCGCGAATTCGCTTCGCTGCGCGGATCGGCCAGTGAGACGTTTGTGCGCACCGGTGTCGAAGGGGGTGGCGAAGAGGGCGCAGACAACGAAGGCCGCATCGACCTTCGATTGACGCTCATGGCACAACAGGACGAAGCAGAATGAAGTATCTCGTATCTCTTGTGTTCGGTCTTGTCTTCGGCGCAGCGCTGCTTTTTGCAGGTTTGTACCTGAATCCGTTCGCATCCAAAGCATCGGTGTCGCCGCTTGCCGTATCCGACGACGAGCTTGTGGTCCTCGATTTCTCCATGGTTCCGTCCGAGTCCATTCTGTTTACCAACAACGGTGATTCCGTGCGAAGCCCGAACCCGCTCAAGGTTCAACAGCTTTGGGAACCCGCTATCGAACAAACCTGGGTTTCCGTCGTCGAACTTAGCAGCGCCCGCGGCGAGCCGATCGGCGTCGGTGTCAAGTTTTCTTCGACATCCGAAGCGACCCGGCCGTTAAATGCCGAAGCGTTGGTCGATAGTATCTGGCACGTGTATTTGCCGGGCCGCGGAACGCTGTTCGTCGAGGAGTCGGAGAATTACTGGCATTTCCTCCGCGACATCGTCATTCCTGCACGCTGGAGTTCCAGCGACAGTTGGCGTGCCAGCTGGCATGGAATCACGACCGCGGGACCAGGTGCATTGCGTACGGCCAGAGTGGTTGGCCAAACCGGCGAATTTGCCGGAGTCAGGGCCGAGGCAGTGGAGTCAATCAGTGCCTCGGCTTACTCTGCCAACGAGGGACCGGTTGCCATGTCAGGAAGCCTTCTGATCGCGGTCCCGAAGTCGTCGGATGGCAAGGAATAATAATCAGGATTGCGTCTGAATGTCCTTCAGCGCGACTTCCGCATCGCCGAGCAAATCAGCATTCAGAATGGCGTGAGAGGCAATCAGCGATTTCGCCTGCACGAAGTCCTTCGGGCAATTGATTGCGTCGACCGCAATCAAGCGGCCGCGTTCCAGATACAGGCAGGAAAATGACCGGCTGTCCGGGTCGCCGCGCAAGACGATGTCGTCATAGCCCTGTGACAAGCCCGCAATCTGTAACTTGATATCGTACTGGTCCGACCAGAACCAGGGCACCTGGTGATACGTCGATTCCTCGCCACAAATGTTCAGCGCGGCGGTCTTGGCTTGTTCCAGGGCGTTGTGAACGGATTCGAGGCGGATGCGGCGACCAATGATGTCATTGGGGTGGTTCGTGCAGTCGCCGATCGCATAGATATTTTCGTCCATGGTGCGACACTTGTCGTCGACTACAATCCCGTTGTCGATTTCGAGGCCGGCGCTTGCCGCCAGTTCGACGTTCGGTTCGATGCCGATGCCGATCAGCACAATGTCCGCCGGCAGCTGCGCGCCGTTCGCGAGATTCACAGCGGAAACCCTGTCATCGCCGGCAAAACCGCCAATTGCTGTCGAAAGCAATAAATTGACCCCGTGCCGCCGGTGTTCCTTTTCGTAGAATGCCGAAACCGGTTTCGAAACCACGCGACTCATGACACGGTCTTCCATTTCGACAACCGAGACGTCCAGCCCGAGCTGGCAGGCCACTGCCGCTACTTCCAGTCCGATATAGCCGGCGCCGATAACGACCATGCGCTGGCCGGCGACCAGTTCCTCACGCATGTTTTTCACGTCAGTGATGCTTCGCAGGTAGTGGATGCCACGGAGTTGCGAGCCGGGCAGCGCCAGCCTTCGAACCCTGGCACCTGTCGCGAGTATCAACCTGCCGTATGAAAGAATTTCGCCGCCAGCAAGGGTCAGCGACCGGTCGCCGCGATTGATCTGCTCCACTTTGGTGTTCAGTCGGACTTCAATTTCCGAGTCGGAATAGAAACTTTCCGGCTTGAAGTAAAGCCGTTCCGCGGGCAGCTCGCCGGCAAGAAACTTCTTCGACAGCGGTGGCCGCTGATAGGGAAAATACGGTTCCTCGCCTAGCAGGATTACTTCACCGCCGAACTTTTTCTGTCTGAGCGTGGCTGCCGCCTGACCGGCAGCATGCCCCGCCCCTGCAATCAGTACTCGATTCATAGCTGGATGTCCGCCGCCAATCTACATTGCACTTATGCCGCCGTCGACGCGGATTTCCGTGCCGGTGACAAATCGCGATTCGTCGCTGGCGAGATAAAGAACGGCGTAGGCGACATCGTCGGGCTGGCCGACGCGACCAAGCGGAATCTGGCGACCAAGTTTCTGCAAAACGCTGTGCCGGTCTGCGTCACCGACCATGCCATCGAGAATCGGCGTATCGATGAACACCGGATGGACGGAGTTGCAGCGAATGTTGTTGCGCGACTTCGCGCAGTGCAAGGCAACGGATTTGCTCAGGTGACGTACTGCGGCTTTCGCGGAGTTGTAGGCAGCCAGATTGTGTGCCGCAATGATTCCGGAGATGGAGGAGATGTTGACGATCGAACCGCCGCCGCTGCTGGCGATATACGGAATCGAGTGCTTGCAACCAAGAAAAACGCTGTCGAGGTCAACAGAATGCACGCGGTGCCAATTTTCCAGACTCTCATCCTCGATGCTACCGACGGATCCGATGCCGGCATTGTTTACCAGGATGTTCAGGCCGCCGAATTTCTTGACCGTTATGTCCAGCACTTCGCGCCAGCGATCCTCATCGGTAACGTCGTGGTGCACGGACGCCGCGCTTTCCGGTCGCAGCCTGTTTATTTCGGCTGCAGTCGCCGCGGCGCCATCCGCGTTAATATCGGTCAACATGACGCGGGCGCCCTCGCTTGCGAGCATCGACGCGATTGCCGCACCAAGTCCCTGCGCCGCGCCGGTTACGAATGCAATCTTGTTTTCCGCCCGCCCCATCCCTGTCTCCAATTCCGCATTTGAGCATTAACCTGCAATCACCGACGTCCGATCATCGAGAAGCATTCGTCATTGTACTTGCGATATGCTACCGATTGTCCCTTGGTCCATAATAGTTCGGTGATTATGAAAACGCATGCAATAAGAATTCATGAATTCGGCGGCCCGGAAGTTCTCCGCTTTGAAGAGATCGATCTGCCCGAGCCGGCAGATGGGGAAGCACGGATTCGGCATACGGCGATAGGCCTCAACTTCATCGATACCTATTTTCGTACCGGGTTGTATCCATCCGCACTGCCGGCAGGCTTGGGTAGCGAAGCGGCAGGCGTCGTCGAGGCCGTGGGTCCGGGAGTCACGATTGTCCGACCGGGCGATCGAGTCGTCTATACGGGCCGGCCGGCCGACGCGTTTTCGGAGGCGCGAAATTTTTCCGCGGACAGACTGGTTCCGATACCGGACGAAGTCAGCGACGAGCAGGCAGCCGCCGTGTTGCTCAAGGGGCTCACAGCCTGGTACCTGTTGCGGCGCAGCTATCCCGTCAGGAAAGGCGATTCAGTGCTTCTTTATGCGGCGGCAGGCGGAGTAGGTTCGATTGCCAGCCAGTGGGCAAAGGCTCTCGGCGCCACGGTCATCGGCGTCGTCAGCACCGACGACAAAGCGAAGATTGCGAAGTCGCAGGGCTGCAGGCATATCATCATGGCCGACAACCCGGACCTGCCCGGAGCGGTACGCCGATTAACGGACGGCAGGGGCGTTGCTGCGGTGTACGACTCGGTGGGCAAGGACACCTTCTTCGCCTCGCTCGATTCCCTGAGGCCGCATGGCGTTATGGTGTCTTTCGGTAATTCATCGGGGCCGGTTGCGCCATTCGCGCCTTCAGAGCTTGCGAAACGACATTCTCTCTACGTCACTCGTCCGGTTCTCTTTGATTTTATCGATTCACGGGAGCACCTGCTGGCTGCCTGTGCGGAGTTGTTCGGCCTGCTTGCAGACGGCACGGTGAAGATCAACATAAACCAGCGCTATTCACTGAAGGATGCGGCGAAAGCACAGGCGGATCTCGAGGGCAGAAAGACGACCGGGTCGACCGTTCTTATTCCCTAGATTCGCATTTGAAGTCCTGACGCGGGACCTGCCGGTCCGGACTTCAGGGCTGAATCGGAACCAATGGCCAGAAGACCGGCAACAAGAGCATCGCCGCAGCGAAAATAATGATGGTAAGCGGCACGCCCACCTTGAGGTAATCCACGAAGCGGTAGCCGCCGGGGCCCATGACCAGGATATTGGCCGGGTGCGAGATCGGGCTCGTGAAACTTGCCGATGCTGCCATCGCGATGGCCATCATAGCCGTTTCCGGCTGCAGACCCATGTCCGCCATGGCGGTCAGCACGATGGGTGACATCAGTACCACCAGCGCGGCAGTGGGAATGATCATCGTCGCCATTGCGGTCAGCACGTACAGTCCCATGATGACCGGCCAGGGTCCGGAATCGCCGAGAAGTGCCATGACCTGCGTCGCGAGGTAAGAGGCTGCGCCGGTATCCTCCATCGCCGTGCCGAGCGGCAGCATGCCTGCAATCAGGAATATCGCTTTCCAGTCGATCGCCCGGTACGCCTGCTCCATATTCATGCAGCCGACCAGCACCATCACGCTGCCGCCGACCACCGCTGCCACGGCAATCGGAGCCAGCCCGCCCATCACGCTGGCCACTACGCCGAACATGATCATCGCAGCGACCGGTGCTTTGCGGGTATCCGGCGGTTCCTGGCCCAGAGGCGTCAGGATCAGGAAATCCGAATCGTTGTCGAGCAAGGTCAGCCGGTCGCGCGGACCCAACAGCAGCAGAGCATCACCGATCTGCAGGCGTTCATCGGTGAGATCCGTGCCGACCGGACCGCCTTCCCGCCAGATTGCGGCCAGTTCGATGCCATAGCGTTCCCGAAAATTGAGTTCTCCCACGGTCTTGCCTGCCAGGGTGCTGCGTGGATCGAGGGTTGCATCCATCAGCGTCAGGCGCTCCGATTCGAATGCGCCCAGGTTCGGTGCCACCTGGGTCTCGATCTCCAGTTCCTGCAAGCCGCGAAGTACGTCGAGATCCTCGTGTTGTCCTTCGATCAGCAGAAGATCGCCGCCCGCGAGGACTTCGTCGCCGCGCGGCATGACTTTCAGCTCTCCTTCGCGAAATATGGCGAGTACACGGAAATCAAAAAAATCATCCAGCCGACTCTTGCGTAACGTTACGTCGACCAGGTCGCTGTAATTAGGCAGGCGCACGACAAACAGCCGCTCATCTCCTTTGTAAAGCTCCTGCAGTCGTTCCGGAGTCAATACTTCGACACTGCCAAAGTCGGCATGCTTTTCCAGGTTGGCAATGTCTTCGATCTCTCCCTGCAGCAACAAGCGGTCGCCGGCTCGCAATGGCACGTAGCTCAGGTTGGTCAGGCGGTATTGCTGGCGGCGATAGACGCCGACTACGCTGACGTTGAAGCGGGTCCGAAACGATGCGTGCCGAACGAGTTCGCCGACCAGCGGCGATCCCTCCTGAAGTATTGCCTCGGCATACGCGATCTTTGCGGCCACCATCGATTTCAGCACCGGCGCCTCGCGTTCGATGACGAGATCGCTCCATCGCTGTAACTCGCGAAACTGGTCGAGACGCCCCTGGACGAGGATGCCGTCGCCACCCCGCAACACGGTCTGCCGGCCGGGCAGTGTTTCGCTGCGGCCGTAGCGGACAAGCGCGAGAATAATGAGGCCGGTCGACGAACCGATGCGGCTTTCGGCCAGCGTCTTGCCGACAAGCACCGAGTCTTCGGGAACCCGCATCATGAAAGTCTGTTCCTGGAGTTTGTAACGCGAGCGCAAACTGCGCTGGCTATGCTGCCGCGTTCTGGCGACCTCGGTCTTGGGTAACAGCAACCTGCCGACGAGAGCTACAAACAACACACCGATTACCATCAGCATTCCGCCGATCGGTGTGAAGTCGAAAAGCTTGAAAGGTTCGTATCCGCCTCGGGTCAACGCTGCGCTGATGAGCAGATTCGGCGGCGTGCCGATCAGGGTGGTCAAGCCGCCGAGCAAGGTTGCATAGGCCAGCGGCATCAGCAATCGTGATACAGGAATACCGGAACGCCTTGCGATATCCACGGCGACGGGCAGCATCAGGGCCGCAACTCCGATATTGTTCATGAAAGCCGACAACACGCCGGCCGTCATCATGATGACAAGGATCATCGGGACTTCGCGCTTGCCGGCAACCCGCATTACCTGGTTGCCGATGATATTGGCAATGCCGGTTCGGGTGAGACCCTCGCTAAGGATGAACATGGCCCATACCGTGATCACCGCACTGTTGCTGAAGCCGAGGAAGATGGCATCCGCCCCGACCAGTCCGGTTACAGCCAGTGTGCCCAGCACCAGCATTGCCACCAGATCCATACGTATGACTTCGCTGATGAACAGAATCAGCGAAATGGCGAGGATGCCGAGAACCAGTGCGATCTCAAATGTCATTGTTGTCCGGGCGTGGCTGCCCTGTACTGCCCGATGGTCCTGAATCAGAATTACTGGAACCTATCTCAAGAACCCCGTGAGCCACCACGCGGTATGCTGGGATTGGTTCTACGAATTTATACACGACGGCCGAGCAATTAGCTAAAGCCCTCATCACGTTTTCAAGAAAGGCCGGAGCATTGAGTTCAAACAACTGTTATGTACCGAAAGTGCAGCGACGCTCGTCGAGTCACCGGATCCGTGGCGTTGACTACCACATCAGCGAGTGGGGCGAGACCGGTGATCCCATGCTCGTTCTGCTACATGGATGGGGGGATGCCGGCGGCAGCTTTCAGTTCATCGTCGATGCGCTTGCCTCGGCATGGCATGTCGTGGCGCCCGACTGGCGGGGCTTCGGAGAATCGTATTGCCGCACCGAGGCGTACTGGTTCCCCGACTATGTTGCCGATCTCGATGCGCTGCTGAATATCTACAGTCCGCAGGGGCCGGCGAGGCTGGTCGGACACAGCATGGGCGCCAACGTCGCGGGTCTGTATGCCGGCATCATGCCGGAGCGCGTCTCTCACTTCGTCAATGTGGAAGGATTTGGCCTGGCAGACAGTGATCCGGCCAATGCGCCCGCTCATTACCGTCGATGGATCGAGGCCGGTCGGCGGATCCGTGGCTACATCAAATACCGTTCCTTCGAAGAGTTGGTACCGAGAATACTCAAACGCAGCCCGCGCATGAGCGAAGACAGGGCACGCTTCGTCGCCCGGCTGTGGGGCGCCGAAAGTGAAACGGGCGTCGAGCTGCGGGCTGACCCGGCTCACAAACTGCCCAACGCCGTGCAATACCGGCGCGCCGAAGCCGTTGCCTGTCGGGAGCGAATCGAAGCCCGCGTGTTGCTCGTCACGGGCGAGGAATCCGAGTTCTTCACGGCCGCCAAAGCCTGGCTGGATGCCGATCAGGGCGAAGTGCTTTACGCCGGAGCAGAGACGCGGGTCATTCCCGGAGCCGGCCATATGGTGCATTTCGAGCAGCCGGAGCGGTTGGCCGCGCTTATCGAGGCCTTTCTCCTGCCCGACTTGTAAATTCGTCCAGTACTGTATAAAAATACAGAACTTTCCCGGGGTGGCGGACATGGGCGCAGTAGCTGAAACCGAAGCGGATTACCTGGCAGGTCTGAACCCGGCACAGCGCCAAGCCGCCGCGTTTGGCGCCAGGAACAGCGATGGTCGCTTCGACTCCGGACCGTTGCTGGTCATCGCCGGCGCTGGAACCGGCAAGACCATGACGCTGGCGCATCGCGTGGCGCATCTCGTCATACAGGGCGTCAGCCCGGAACGAATATTGTTGCTTACTTTTACACGGCGTGCGGCGCAGACCATGACGCGACGCGTGGAATCAATAATTCGTCAGATTCAAAAAACGAACGCTAACGATGGCAACACACGACCGATGCTGACATGGTCGGGAACCTTCCATTCCGTTGCCAATCGGCTGTTGCGGCACTACGCGCATAACCTGTGCCTCGATCCGGGATTCTCGGTTCTCGATCGCGGCGATTCCGCAGACGTCATGGACGTTGTACGCCACGAGTTGAACCTGTCGAAGAAAGCACGGCGTTTCCCCAAGAAAGACACGTGCCTGGCGATCTATTCCCGATGTGTCAATGCGCGTCAGCCGCTTACTGATGTGTTGAACGGCACTTTTCCCTGGTGCCAGGACTGGGAGCAGGAGCTTCGCGAGCTTTTTCGTGCCTACGTCGAACGAAAACAGCAGAGCAATGCGCTCGATTACGACGACCTGCTCCTGTACTGGAGCCACCTGGTTGCGGAGCCCGACATAGCCACGGAAATCGGTTCCTGGTTCGATCACGTGCTGGTCGACGAGTACCAGGATACCAACCTGCTGCAGGCGGATATCCTGAATGCAATAAAGCCCGAAGGAAGGGGCTTGACCGTGGTGGGCGACGATGCCCAATCCATCTATTCATTTCGTGCTGCCGAAGTGGAAAACATACTCGGATTTGCCGATCAGTACATGCCGTCAGCGACCGTCATCAGCCTCGAGGAAAATTACCGTTCAACGCAGCCGATACTTGACAGTGCGAACTGCCTTATCTCCGAGAGTGAAAGGCAGTACCGCAAGAATCTGTTTTCCGCGAAAAAAAATGGTGCCCGACCGCAGTATGTCACTGTCGAGGATGGTGAAGCCGAAGCAGAGTTTGTTGTGCACGGGATACTGGCAAATCGCGAACAGGACATGTTGTTGAAAAATCAGGCTGTGTTGTTTCGCGGCGCACACCACAGTGACAGGCTCGAGCTGGAACTCGTGAGGAGAAACATCCCTTACGTCAAATATGGCGGCTTGAAGTTCCTGGAAGCAGGCCATGTCAAGGACATGTTGTCGATACTCAAATGGGCCGAGAATCCACGTAATCAGGTTGCGGCATTCCGGGTACTGAAGTTGTTGCCGGGCATGGGCCCTGTGAATGCCTCACGTTGTTTCGATCATCACGCGATGGCGGATTTCCGGTTTACTTCCTTGCAGTATTTCGCACCGCCGGCAGGCGCGCGCGAGGACTGGCCGGGTTTCTGTGAGCTGATGCAGCAGCTGTCGTCGGCAGCACTCGACGACAGTGGTTGGCAGGTACAGATCGGTGCCGCCAGGAAGTGGTATCAGCCGCAGCTCGAGCGACTGTATGACGGACTGGAAACCCGCGAGGCCGATCTCGAGCAGCTCGAGCAGATATCGGGCCGCTACGCGACGCGCGAAAGATTTCTGACCGAACTGACACTGGATCCGCCGGCTGCCGGCGGAGATCTTGCCGGCGACCCATTGCTCGATGAGGACTACCTCATCCTGTCTACGGTGCATTCCGCGAAAGGGCAGGAATGGGACGCTGTTTACCTGCTGAATTTCTCGGACGGCAATTTCCCGTCCGAGTTCGCGACCGGCAAGGCCGAACTCATAGAGGAAGAACGCCGGCTGCTGTACGTGGCGATGACTCGGGCAAAACAGTCGTTACATTTGATTGCGCCGCTCAAGTACCACGTTACGCAGCAACGTCGCGACGGTGACAAGCATGTCTATGGTGCAAGAAGCCGCTTCATGACAGATCGCCTGATGCGGACGATGCAGGCAAGTTTTCACGGTAGAAGCGAAGCAACTTCGGTGCGCCTGGTTCCCGGAAGCGGGAAGCAACTGGACGTTGCAGGGCGTCTGCGGGAAATGTGGTAGTTATTCGCGTCGTCAATGCCAGGCGCCGATGATGGTGGCCATCATCGCAAACACCGCCATGTAGTAGCCGGCATTGATGCCGAACAGACGCAGCGATCGCTGCTCGAACAAATAAGTAATCCCGTAAGCCGTGGCAAGCCAGCACACTCCGACAATCAGTCCGGACTGAAGGCCGATGAGCCAGGTGCTGCCGGGTCCAAGGAAAACCGCAAGCGCTGTTGCGGATACGAACTGCAGCAAAGCGGTTCCCGAAAGTATCGGCCCTAAACGGAAGTTATCCCGCGACTCTTGCGTGAGTCCGACCTCCTGCATCCATGCGTTGCCGAAAAGGTATTTCGAATACCACAATCCGCCCAAAGCGAATGCCGCTGCCGTTGCGGCAATCACTGCGAGCCAGTTAATGCTTGCAAGAGTATCGGACAAGCCCATGGTCGGATCCCCGTTATTTTTTGAGTTATTATTTTTCCGAATGACTTAGTCTAGCAGAGCCCGGACAATTTCAGCACTGCTCAGTAGGTCACATTTTGCGGTTCAGCCAGGCGGCACGTGAAGGTTACCGTGAACCTTGTCACGAACGCGAGGCTCTAAAACAGATATACATAAGCTGCCTTTACGCGTCATATGCAGGGGCGCAAGAGGTGGATTGCGGTGGTCTCAGCAGCCATGAACTGAGTACGCACGCTTTGCGATGTCACTTATCGGACGGCTGAGTCACCAGGTTTTCTTTTCGCGAGGAGGAAAGCTTGCCCATGAAACTCAGCTCCACCGCCGGCCAGGTCATGCCGGTCCGCAATCTGCGGGAATATTTTCGCCAGTCCATTGACGATGCTATCGATCGGCAGGGCGTTGCCGTAGATGGCCATGCCACACACTACGTAGTCAACTTGCTGACGCTTTTTTCCCGATCCGAGCAACTGTACGAAGATCATGGCGACGCGTACGGCCTGCGGCCGCTGGCACTGATGCTTGCCGATGCAGTCGATGCCCGATCGGCGGAACAAAGAAGTCTTGCGTTGCAGCGAATCGGTGATGTTGCGCTTTTCATTTCCGGATTCTTTGCGGACAGCCTGGCGCACAAGCTGGTTGATCTCGACTATTACATTTATATGGGTGGCAGTGCCTACGGTTCTTTGTCTGACGAGGTTCGTGGCACGGCCCGCGGGCGCGCACTGGCCGATGTCTACGCCGAGCTGGCTGCGAAATTCCAGGTGGTTGTCGATATATTGAACGATGTCAGGGACACAACCCGACAATCTTCCGACATCGATTTGCTGCGCACTTACGAGGTGTGGTTGAAGACGGGAAGCCGTCGGGCGGCAATGCTGCTGAAACAGAATGGTGTAGTTCCGATCACCGGGCTCGGCACGCGACACAATCAATGATGCTCTGCGAGCTGCAAGATTATCTCAGCGGCATTTACCGTGCCGACCCCGGATGCGCGGTAACCGACTTCCTGGTTACCGACCCCGCTCTGGCGGCGATACTGGGACGTGGCAATCTGGTTCCACAAACCGAGGAATCGGTACTGATGTCGGAGGACGGCAATAACCTGGATCTTTGCCTGTTTCTTGATCAACAGTTGCTCGATCGGCTGGCCGGTGAAAACCCGCTCGAATTCCTGCGTGCGGGAAGGCTAAAGGACGTCTGGACCGTTCTCGAGGGCGTAAGCCATTTCAACTACCTGGTCTGGAATGCCCGACAAGACCGCAAGGTAACCTTGATGGAATTGGAGATGCAGGCCGAGGTCGACAAGTTTGTCAGTACCTGGTTGCTCGCAAATTCGCAGGCGCACTGCGATTTCGGGCACCTGCTGCACGATTGGCTGTTTGGCGATGTGCGCTTCAATCCCGCCCTGAATCCCACCCAGCGGCAGCGCTACGAGACCGCGAATAACTATGCAGGCCGCTTTTGTCACGGGCTGTTGAAGCGCATGCAGGGAGACAGCTTCGGCTGTCTCGATGAACTTCGGCACTTCTATCGCATGCCGCAGCCGGAAAAGATCAGCCACATTCATTCCAGCGCCTATTCAATGCCCGCCTGAGCAATTCGCGGCGAACTCGTCCGCAAAAAAAAAAGACGGTGGCCGAAGCCACCGTCAAGGTACGAAACAAACTGCATAAGGGGTATATTTGTTTCGTCTGCCACTCAGTAAGACTTTTCGGCACACAACCGGAAATACTGTCGGCGGCACCAAATGTTCGAAAAACGTTTGCAGGATCCTTTCCCGCGTCTTCTGTTCTTTGATGCAGCGGATGCACGAATGGTTGCAAACTATTTGGAATAAGCCACGGCGATATAGCTGATTTACTTTCGATAGATACGGCCGGCAATTTGGGGACAGTAACCCTGACTATGCGCGATGAGACGTCTGATTCCGTCTTGGCGCAGGGTTTCGGCATAATCAGGGTCACTGTCCCCCTGGGAGATTTCCATGAGCAGTACAGCAAAAAGCCTGTCCGTGCGCGACCAGGTATCCGAGGCGGAATGGCAGACGCGCGTGGATCTGGCTGCCTGCTACCGGCTTATCGCGATGCACGGTTGGGACGACCTGGTATTCACGCACATCTCGGCCCGGGTACCCGGGCCCGAGGAGCATTTCCTGATCAACGCCTACGGCTTGCTGTTCGAGGAAATGTCTGCAAGCAGCCTGGTCAAAGTCGACCTCAATGGAAATCAGGTGCTCAAGTCTCCGTACATGATCAATCCTGCCGGATTTACGATTCACAGCGCCATTCACGAAGCGCGCCACGATGTGGCTTGTGTTATCCATACTCACACCAAAGCCGGCGTAGCCGTGTCGGCGCAGACCGACGGATTATTGCCGCTCTCGCAGGTGTCGCTTTTCCCGCTGGCGTCGATCGCCTATCACGACTACGAGGGCGTGGCGTTAAACGAAGAGGAGAAACCGCGGCTGGTTGCCGATCTCGGCGACCGTTCGAACCTGATCCTGAGAAATCACGGCCTGCTGACAGCGGCGGCGAGTATTCCGGACGCATTCCTCTCCATGTACGTACTCGAAACCGCCTGCCAGACACAGGTATTGGCGCAATCGGCGGGCGTGCCGCTCACGTCGATCAGCAAGCAAATACTGGCGGGCATAAAGGCCCAGGCCGAAGCGGTTACCAAGGGCCTCGGCGGGAAGCTGGCCTGGCCGGGACTCCTGCGCAAGCTGGATCGCCACGACAGCTCGTTCCGCAACTAAGGGCCCGCACTGTAAATTCTCAGGCGAGGAACATGGCGTAAGCAGGATTGTCGCTTTCTTCCCAATGAGCGTATCCGAGTTCCGCCAGGTGCGCCTCGAGTTCGGCAGACTCCTCCTGCGGTACCTGGATGCCGGCGAGGATGCGCCCGTAGTCGGATCCGTGGTTGCGGTAGTGGAAAAGGCTGATGTTCCAGTTCGTGCCTATCGCTTTAAGAAAATTCACAAGTGCGCCCGGCCGCTCGGGAAACTCGAAGCGAAAAAGTCGCTCGTCCTGCAGATTCTGCGCACGACCGCCGACCATATGCCGTACATGCAGTTTTGCCACCTCGTTGTCGCTAAGGTCCGATACCGGGTAACCGAGTCCGCGTAGCTTCTCGATCAATTTGCGGCGTTCCTTTGCACCTTGGCTAAGCTCTACGCCTACAAAGATGTGGGCCTTCGTCGAGTCGCTGTAACGGTAGTTGAACTCGGTGACACTGCGTTTGCCAATGGCCTCGCAAAACGTGCGAAAGCTGCCCGGATGTTCCGGGATTTCCACGGCGAGCAGCATTTCACGCTGTTCGCCCACGGCGGCGCGCTCGGCGATATGCCGCAGCCTGTCGAAATTCACGTTGGCGCCACCGTTCACTACCACCACGGTCTTACCCTTCAGCTTGTGATCCGCGAGGTATTTTTTTGCCCCCGCAACTGCGAGTGCACCGGCCGGTTCGACGATTGAACGCGTGTCATTGAAAATATCGCGAATACCGGCACATGCCTGGTCGGTGTCCACCGTAATGACCTCATCGACGAACTCCTGGCAGAGCCTGAAGGTCTCGTCACCGACGCGGCGAACCGCCACACCGTCGGCGAAGATACCGACGTGCTGCAGGATGACCGGCCTGCCCGCCTGCAACGACTGCCGCATCGCGGACGAGTCGTCCGGCTCCACGCCAATAACCTTTATGTCGGGGTTCATTGACTTGACGTAGGTTGCGATACCGGCGATCAGCCCGCCACCGCCAACCGGCACAAAAATGGCGAACAAGGGCTCGTCGGCCTGACGCAGGATCTCGCGGCCGATGGTTCCCTGGCCGGCAATCACATGCGGGTCGTCGAACGGGTGTATGAACGTCAGTTGCTGTTCGGTTCCGATTTTTCGCGCGTGCGCGTAGGCGTCGTCGTATGCGTCTCCGTGCAGCACGACCTCGCCACCGAGCTTGCGCACGGCGTCGACTTTTATGGTCGGCGTCGTCACGGGCATTACGATGACAGCGCGCACTTTCTTGCGGCTCGCGGCCAGCGCCACGCCCTGGGCGTGGTTACCGGCCGAGCTGCAGATAACACCGCCTTCCAGGAGCTCGGGTGGAAGCGAGCTCAGCTTGTTATAAGCGCCGCGAAGCTTGAAGGAGAATACAGACTGCAGATCTTCGCGTTTGAAGAGGATTCGATTGCCGATACGAGCCGAAAGGTTTCCGGCGAATTCGAGTGGCGTCTCGATGGCGACATCGTAAACGTTCGCCTGCTCAATCAGCTCGAGATAATCTGCCGTGTTCATTTGTCGCACCGGGTGGGGAAATACGGCCGTAGACTATCTCAACACCGCGGTGCCGACTACACGAGCACGTCTTGAAGAAAAAATCGCCCGCAATTTCCCGGCGGGCGATCTCCGTGAGCTACTGCGCGCTTACAGGCTTGCCGTCCGGATCCAGCAGGGAGATCTCGCCGATCTCCAGCTCACGAATGGCCGATTCGATTCGTGCCCGGTCGCCGACGACAACCCACGTGAGTCCATCCGGCTTGATCACTTCATCGGCCGCGGCGGAAACCTCGCCTGCCGTCAAGCCGCGCACGCTATCCGCATAGGTATCCCAGTAGTCATCGGCGAGTCCGTAGTCGACTATTTCGCCGATGTCCCGCAGAACCGCGGCGGCGGTTTCCCAGCGACCTGGCAAACTCAACGTGTTATTTGCTTTCACTTTGTCCATTTCTTCACCGGTCGCCGGTTCGTCGCCGAGGTACTCGGCCAGTTCGCGACGGATCTCCGCAATCGACTCCTTCGTCTTATCGGTCTGCACCGGAGCGTAGACGATAAACGGGCGCTGGCCGCGCGTGTCTATGAGCAACGAACTTGCGCCATAAGACCAGCCTTTGTCCTCGCGCAGGTTGGTGTTGATGCGCGACGTGAAACTGCCACCGAAAATCTCGTTCATTGTTTCAATGGCGATTTCGTTGCCAACGCCGACTGCAGGTGCAACGTTTGCTGCCAGAATAATCGATTGCTCGGAACCTGGGCGGTCGATCAGGAACACCCGTTCGCGATCCTGAGGTGCCACTGTAGAGATATTCTTTGTTGGCACGGTTCCCGACTTCCAGCTGCCGAAAAGTTTCTCCAGTTTCGGTTTGATCTCCGCCATGCTCGTGTCGCCGACGACGATCATCGTCGCATTGTTCGGCTTGAACCAGGTGGCGTGGTAATCGACAAGCGACTCGCGTGTGATGCGGCTGATCGAATCCTCGGTACCGGAACCGGTCAGCGGCAGCGCATACGCGTGGCCCTCACCGTAGAGCAGCTGCGGAAAAATCCGCAGTGCCATGCCAACCGGGCGGGTTTTCTCCTGCTTTATCTGCGCGAGCATCGCTTTGCGAAGTCGCTCCAGCTCGCCTTCCGGAAATACCGGGTTCAACACGACGTCGGCATACAGCGCAAGCGACGCGTCCAGGTTTTCCTTCAATGCGTTCAGCCGCACGCTCGACGAGTCGATTCCCGAACCGGTGCCAATCGATGCGCCGAGGCGGTCGAGTTCGTCGCTTATCTGCAATGCGTCGCGCTTGCGTGTGCCCTCGTCGAGCATCGCCATCGCAAGGCTCGATGTTCCCGGCTCGCCGAACTGGTCGGCAGCGAAACCTGCGTCGAACTGCATGCCGATAGTTACTGCAGGAATTGCGTTCCGGTTTGCGACAATGACTTCCAGGCCATTCCTGAGGTTACTGCGCTCGAAGGTCGTGAAGCGGACATCCGGGAAGCTTGTCGTCTCCGGCACTGCCGACCGGTCTACGCCCTCTGCAGCAGCGCTGAGTGGCGGGAACGGGTGAACCTCCAGGTGGTAGGCGCCCGATGCCAGCCAGCGGCGTGCAGCGCCGATGACCGATTCCGGCGTTGCCGCCTCGAAGCGCTCGAGCGACGTCTTGTAGAACGCGGGGTCGCCGGCGTAAACAGCGTTCTCCGCGAGGATGTCGGATTTACCGCCGAAGCCACCGACCTGCTCTATACCTCGCACGAAGCCGGATTTCATCTGCGCCTTGACCCGGTCGAGCTCGTCCTGCGTCAGTCCTTTCTGCAGGAACAACTCAAGCTCCTCGTTCATCGCAGCTTCGACTTTCGCAAGATCGCCGCCCGGCTGTGCGGAAGCCTGCAACAGGTACATTCCCGCAATCTCGCCGGCAAACTGCCAGGAGCCAACGTCGGTCGCTATCTGGTCGGTGTACACCAACCGTTTGTAAAGTCGGGAATTCTTGCCCGACGTCAGGATGGCATCGGCAAGCTGCAGGAGGTCTGCGTCCTCGGAAACAAATTGCGGGGCACCCCACACCTTGTATATGCGCGCCTGCGGCACGCGGTCCTGCATTACCTGGCGCTTGTCACGATCGAGGCGAAATTCCCATGATTGGTGTTTCGCTATCGGCGGCCCCGGCGGAATGTCCCCGAAATATTCCTGCACTTTTGCCAGCGCCCGTTCCGGTTCGATATCGCCAGCAATCACTATGACGGCATTATTCGGCCCGTAATACGACTTGAACCACTCATGCACGTCTTCGACGCTGGCCGCGTTGAGATCTTCCATCGAACCGATGGGCAGCCAGGAATACGGGTGATCCGCTGGAAACAGGTTCTCGACGATATGGTTGAACACCAGTCCGTAGGGCTGGTTTTCGCCCTGGCGTTTCTCGTTCTGCACGACGCTGCGCTGTTCATCGAGGCGCTCCTGCGAAATTGCGCCGAGCAGGTGGCCCATGCGATCGGATTCCATCCACAAAGCCATGTCCAAAGCCGTGTTGGGCACGTTCTCGAAATAATTGGTTCGATCGAAGTTCGTCGTACCGTTCATGTTGGTTGCGCCGACTTTTTCGAACGGCCCAAAGTATTCGTCGTTGTAATTCTCGCTGCCGTTGAACATCAGGTGCTCGAACAGGTGAGCGAAACCGGTCTTGCCCGGATTTTCGTTTTTCGAGCCCACGTGATACCAGAGGTTGACGGCAACGATCGGTGCTTTCCTGTCCTGGTGAACAATCAATCGAAGCCCGTTGTCCAGCGTGTACTGGTTGAACGTGATATCGATGTCGGTCGCATGGGCATTCAGGGCAGTCCCGAGACTTGCGGCACACAAGCAGACTTTAATAAGGCGAATCATCGTTATTGGTCTCTTCAGAACAGAAATTTGCTACGAGTTTAGCCTAAAGACTGAGTTCATCGCACAAGGTTCAATATGGATAGCAATCCCGCCGACAGCCTTTCATAATGCGCTCCATGAATGAATACGCGTCCCGCAGAACTTTGTATCCACCGATCGAAGCGAATCGCAGCGGCACCCTCGATGTCGGTGACGGGCATCAACTCTATTATGAAGAATGCGGCAATCCGCACGGCAAGCCGGTGGTGTTCCTGCACGGCGGGCCCGGCGGCGGCTGCAACGCCAACATGCGCCGATTCTTCAATCCGGACGTGTACCGAATTGTATTGTTCGACCAGCGCGGTTGCGGCAGGAGCAAGCCCCATGCCGGGCTGGAGCACAACACGACCTGGCACCTGGTCGATGACATTGAAGTGCTCAGGTCTGCTCTGCAAATCGACCGATGGCAGGTTTTCGGTGGCTCCTGGGGCAGTACACTGGCGCTCGCGTATGCGGAGACGCATCCGGAAAAAGTAAGCGAGCTGGTCTTGCGCGGCATTTTCCTGATGCAGCAACAGGAAATGGATTGGATGTACCGCTTCGGTACCAGCGAACTGTTTCCGGATCACTGGAATGATTTCATAAAACCGATTCCGAAAGCAGAGCGCAGTGACCTTCTGCGCGCCTATCACAAGCGCGTCACCAGCGATGATCCGGTATTGCGCCTTCAGGCGGCGAAGGCATGGTCAGCATTCGAAGGCTCGACTATCACCTTGCTGCCGGATGCTGCCGTTGCCAGCTCTTTCGTTGCGGATGATGTCGCGCTTGCCATGGCGAGAATCGAAACGCATTACTTCGTGAACAGGGGATTCATGCAGGAAGGGCAGTTGTTGCGCGACATCGGCAAGGTTCGAAAGATCCCGGCAGTCATCGTGCACGGTCGCTACGATGTCCTATGTCCTGCAAGTACAGCCTGGGCATTGTCTCGTGCCTGGCCGGAAGCGAAACTGCGTATCGTGCCGGACGCCGGTCATTCGGCGTTCGAGCCGGGCAATATTCATGAACTCGTCATGGCAACTGATTCATTCTCAACTTACCAGGTACATCACCATTGAAGAAACTGCTGATCAGCAACGCGCGGCTCGTCAACGAAGGCGAGATCCGCGAAGTGGATGTTCTCGTCGCCGGGGAGCGGATCGAAAAAATCGCGGCATCGATTGCCGTACCGAATGGGGCCGCCGTCATCGACGCGGCTGGCAAATACCTGTTGCCGGGGATGATCGACGACCAGGTGCATTTTCGTGAGCCGGGCCTGACCAACAAGGGTGACATGGAAACGGAATCGGCGGCCGCAGCGGCTGGCGGAATCACCAGTTTTATCGACATGCCGAATGTCAATCCGCAGACGACGACGCGTGCAGCGCTGGCAGACAAGTATCGGATTGCCGAGGGGCGCTGCGTTTCCAACTACGGTTTCTATCTCGGTGCTACCAATCGCAATATCGAAGAAATCCGGGCGCTGAAAGTGGGTGAGGCGGCAGGCATCAAGGTATTCATGGGTGCATCGACTGGCGACATGCTCGTCGACAGCCCGGAGGCGTTGGAGCAGCTGTTTGCGGACGCACCGGTGATCGTTCTGACGCACTGCGAGCATACGCCGACCATTCGCGACAACGAAGCGAGGGCGAAAGCCGAGTTCGGCGAAAACGTACCCATGTCCGAGCATCCGAGAATTCGCTCGGCTCAGGCCTGCCTCGCGTCGTCGAGTATGGCGACGGAGCTGGCTCGAAGACACGATTCCCTGCTGCACGTATTGCACCTGACTACCGCCATCGAGATGGCGCTCTTTTCCCGCGCGCCGCGTAGCGAAAAGCGCATCACTGCCGAAGTCTGTGTCCACCACCTGTGGTTCGATGAAAGTCGCTATGCCGATCTGGGGGCGCGGATCAAGTGCAACCCGGCGATCAAGACGGAGCAGGACCGGCTGGCACTGATCAAGGCGGTAAATGAAGGGCGAATCGATATCATTGCGACCGACCACGCGCCACACACCGCCAGCGAAAAGAAGAAGACCTATTTCAAGGCGCCGGCCGGATTGCCTTTGGTGCAGCACGCGCTGCTGACTCTCATGGACCTGGTGGCTGCCGGTCAGCTGGGCCTGGGGCTGGTCGTGGAAAAAACCAGCCATGCGGTTGCCGATATATTCGGCATAGTGGATCGCGGCTACGTACGGGAGGGCTACTACGCCGATCTCGTGCTGATAGACCCGGATTCGCCGTACAACGTCAATTCGACCAATCTGCTTGCGAAGTGCCACTGGTCGCCGTTCGAGGGGCATACTTTCGGCAGCAGCATCGATACCACGATAGTCAACGGCGAAATCGTTTACGAGGACGGCAGCCTGACAGGTCAGATAGCCGGTCAGAAGATGGAATTTGCCCGGGCTCGCTGAGATAAACGCCCTCATCCCACGGCTATTTGACAGGATCATGGCGAATATCAGGCCAATCATCCAAAACTGTTTACTTTCCGCCAGAGCCCGTTATGCTAATCGCACAATCCAACCCCCATTTTGGCTGATCCCGGAGCGCCGCTTCCAGATGCCCGCCGTTTGTCCAGTGAATGAAGCCGACTGATACCTCCAATCCGGATTATTTCCATAAAGTCGTCGATTGCCAGTGGGCCTGCCCGGCCCACACCGACGTACCCAACTATATTCGGCTGATAGCACAGGGCCGTTTTTCCGACGCCTATATGCTGAACCGGGAATCGAACGTATTCCCCGGCATCCTCGGGCGCGTTTGCGATCGTCCCTGCGAGCCCGCCTGCCGCCGCGGCCGTATCGAGGAGAAACCGGTCGCTATCTGCCGCCTCAAGCGGGTTGCGGCGGACAATCGTGACGATATCCGCGATCGCCTGCCTAAAGCGCCGGCGCGGAAAAACGGCAAGAAAGTTGCCCTTATCGGCGCCGGCTGTGCATCGCTGACGGTCGCAAACGACCTGATCCCGCTCGGCTACGACGTCACCATATTCGAAGCACTGACGACCACCGGCGGGCTGATGCGCACCAACATTCCGCAGTTTCGCCTGCCGCCGAAAGTGCTCGACGAAGAAATTGGCTACATCGTCGATATGGGCGCGACATTGCATCTCAATCATCGTATCGAAAGCCTGAAGGAGCTGCTGGACAGCTCGGAATATGATGCCGTGTTTGTCGGCACCGGCGCACCGAAAGGCAAGGAACTGAAGTTGCCGGGGCGTTACGACTCCGAGAACGTTCATATCGGCATCGAGTGGCTGGAATCGGTGGCATTCGAACACGTGGATTCGATCGGCGAAAACGTGCTGATCATCGGCGTCGGCAATACCGCGATGGACTGCTGTCGCAGTTCACTGCGGCTCGGTGCAAAAAGCGTCAAAGTCATGGCCCGCAAACCCCGCGGCTTTTTCAAGGCATCGGAGTGGGAACTAGAAGATGCCGAGGAAGAAAACGTCGAAATAATCGTCAACCACTCGCCGAAACAGTTCGTTGTCGAGAAGGGCAAGCTGGTCGGCATGTTGTTCGACAAAATGGAATACAAGATCGACGACAGAGGCGAGATTGATCGCGGCACGGCGGTCGGTGAAGTGATGATTCCGTGTGACGACGTCATCCTCGCTATCGGGCAGGACAACGCGTTTCCGTGGATCGAAAGAGACATCGGCATCGAGTTCAACGATTGGGAATGCCCGATCGTCGAAGAGAAAACGATGATGTCCTCGCGCGAAGGCGTGTTCTTCGGTGGCGATTCGGCTTTTGGTCCAAAGAACATCATCTGGGCGGTCGCTCACGGTCACGAAGCGGCAATTTCGATACATCGTTTCTGCAGTGACCTGGATATCAACGATCGGTTGGCCCCTGGTCTGAAGCTCGACAGCCAGAAAATGGGTATGCATGAATGGAGTTTTTCGAATAATTACGACCCGGCCGAGCGTCGCCTGATGCCGCACGTCGATCTCAAGGAGCGCTTCAAGAAGATCGATATCGAAGTCGAGCTGGGGTTTACTGCCGAGCAGGCATTGCAGGAAGTCGAGCGCTGCCTTAATTGCGATATTCAAACGGTCTTCGAGGCCAAGCTGTGCATCGAGTGCGACGCATGCATCGATATCTGCCCGGTCAATTGCCTGACCATTACGGCAAACGGCGAGGAGCAGGAGCTGCGGACGAGGCTCTCGGCGCCTGCCGAAAACCTGACGCAGGACCTGTACGTCTCCGCGGCACTGCCACAGACGGGACGGGTCATGGTCAAAGACGAGGATCTATGTGTGCATTGCAGCCTGTGTGCCGAGCGCTGCCCGACGGGCGCGTGGGATATGCAGAAATCGACAGTCCTTATCCCGTACGCGTGCCATGAATCCCCGCCAACCCCACAGAGAGCCAAGGCATCGACCGGCTGAGAAGGTTCGGAAATCGCAATGCGCGCTTATTTTAGTTGTCAAAGCACAGGCGCCCTGGTTCTATGAGGTAGTTTTGTCGTGTCCAGAGTCAACGATGTAGTCATCAAGATCGGAACGGTCAACGGAACCGGTTCCGCCAGCGCGAACGGTCTTCTGATGAAGGCCATATTCCGCATGGGCGTTCCGGTCGTCGGCAAGAACTATTTCCCATCCAATATTCAGGGCCTGCCCACGTGGTATGAAATCCGCGTCACCGGCGATGGCTACCAGTCGCGATCAGACAGGGTCGATATCATGGTCGCGATGAATGCCCAGACCTACGCGAAGGACCTCGCGGAAGTCACCAGTGGCGGTTGGTTGATTTACGATTCCACCTGGCCGCGGAGCAACTTGTTGACGAGGGAAGGCGTTACCGTACTGGGTGTGCCCTTGTCGCGAATGTGCAATGAGCACTTCGAAGGGGCTCGCGCCAGGATCCTGATGAAGAACATCGCCTACGTCGGCGTCGTTGCGGCATTGCTGGAAATCGATCTCGAAATCATCACCGGGCTGCTCGAAGAAACGTTTGCGAAGAAAAAGCACCTGGTGAAACAGAATCAGGATGCGATACGGCTCGGCTACGACTACGCACGGGAAAATTTCACCTGTCCATTGCCGGTCACGGTCAAGCCCATGGACAAAACCAGGGGCCACATCATCATCGATGGCAATACCGCGGCAGGCCTTGGCTGTGTGTATGCCGGAGCGACGGTTGGAGCGTGGTATCCGATCACGCCGTCGACATCGCTGATGGACGCCTACAAGGCGTTCTGCAAACAGTTCCGCAGGGAAGAGGGCACGGACAAAAAGAAATTCTGCATCGTGCAGGCGGAGGATGAACTCGCGGCCATCGGCGTGGTGCTGGGTGCAACCTGGAACGGCGCGCGCGCATTTACTCCGACGAGCGGCCCCGGCATATCGCTGATGGGGGAGTTCCTCGGCTACGCTTACTATGCCGAATTGCCTGCGGTTATTTTCGACGTGCAGCGAGCTGGTCCCTCAACCGGTATGCCGACGCGTACCCAGCAATGCGACTTCATGGCCTGCGCTTTTGCGTCGCACGGCGACACCCGCCATGTGCTGTTGTTCCCGGCAAGTCCGGAAGAATGTTTTTATAGTGCTATCGAGGCATTCGACCTGGCCGACAGGCTGCAGACGCCGGTCATGGTGTTGTCGGACCTCGATATCGGCATGAATGACTGGATGTGCCCGGAGCTGCAATGGGACGAGAGTTACGTTCCGGACCGCGGCAAGGTGCTGAGCGCCGAGGAACTCGAGTCAATGACGAAGTTTCACCGCTACCTGGACGTAGACGGCGACGGAATTCCTTACCGGACCCTTCCCGGTGTGCATCCCAAGGGGTCCTATTTCACCCGCGGATCGGGCCATAGCAAGTACGGCGCCTATACTGAGGACTCGGCCGAGTACAAGGAAGTCGTCGATCGGTTGCTGGTCAAATGGGAAACAGCAAGGAAGCTGGTGCCGGGTCCGGCGATCAAGTATTCGAAGTTCAACCGGGTGGGAATCGTGTCGGTCGGCAGCTGCGATGGCGCAGTCAACGAAGCGCTGGTCCGGCTGAAGGAAAAGAACATTGGCCTGAATTATTGCCGGGTAAAAGCGTTTCCTTTCTCTGCCGAGGTTCGCGATTTCATCGAAAAGCACGACCAGATCTACGTCGTCGAACAGAATCGTGACGCCCAGCTTCGCGCCCTGCTGATGCTCGATCTCGAAATCGACCCGGCAAGGATGGTGCCGCTGCTGCACTACGATGGCATGCCCATCCACGCGGGATTCGTCGTTAATCGTGTGCTTGCAGAGCTTGCCAAGGGGCAGGCCGCGTAATACTTAGAGATGCAGGTAAAGATATGAGTTACATAGCCAAGCCGAAAGTCACTCATCCGAAAATTCCGCGGAACAACCTCGGATTGACGGTACGAGACTACGAAGGTGCGGTATCGACCCTTTGTGCGGGCTGCGGTCACGATTCGATCACGGCGGCGCTCATTCAGGCCGTTTTCGAACTCGGCATCGAACCTCATCGCCTGGCAAAGATGAGTGGCATAGGATGCTCATCGAAGACACCCGCTTATTTCGTCAGTCAGTCGCACGGTTTCAATTCCGTGCACGGCCGCATGCCGTCGGTAACGACGGGCGCGAACGCCGCAAATCACGATCTGACCTACATTGGCGTCTCTGGCGACGGCGACTCGCTGTCCATCGGCATGGGGCAGTTTGCGCACGTCATCCGGCGCAACCTCAACATGTGTTATATCATTGAAAATAATGGTGTTTATGGCCTCACCAAGGGCCAGTACTCGGCCTCGGCCGATGTTGGCACCAAAGCCAAGAAGGGCCCGGCAAACAAGCAGATGCCGATCGATCCGGTCAGCACAGCCATCGGGCTGGGCGCGACTTACATTGCGCGCGGTTTCTCCGGCGACAAGCAGCAGCTGGTGCCGCTGATCAAGGGCGCGTTGACACACAAGGGATTTGCGTTGCTGGACATCATCAGTCCCTGTGTCACGTTCAACGATCACGAAGGGTCGACCAAGAGTTATTCGCACACCCGTCGCTTTTACCATCATGTCATCGACACCGATTTCGTTCCGCCGGCGGCCGAGATCAAGGCAGCTTACGACGAAGGCGAGGCCATGCCGGTGGAGTTGCACGATGGCAGCAAGATAGTATTCCGGAAATTAGACCGGCATTACGACCCGACCAGCCGCGCAGCAGCATTCACTTACTTGAGAGACAGCGTGCAACGAGGTGAGATTATCACCGGCCTGCTATATATCGATCACGAATCCGGTGACATGCACAATCTTTCGGGCAGCGTAGACAAACCGCTCGCGTCGATTCCTTACCAGGAGCTGAATCCCGGCAAGGAGATGCTGGCTAAAGTGATGAGCCGATATCGCTAGTTGATGAGTGCGTGGTCATGAGGTCGCCTGCGGTGCAGGCTCCTACAAGGCGCGCCGGGAAATCGCGGTGAATTATTTGCGGGAGCCTGCGGTGCAGGCTCCTACAAGGCACGCCGGGAAATCGCGGTGAATTATTTGCGGGAGCCTGCGGTGCAGGCTCCTACAAGGCACGCCGGGAAATCGCAGTGAATTTTTTGTAGGAGCCTGCACCGCAGGCGACATTTCAAGTCCGACGTTTTCGCCTGACAAGGACTGCTCGTGGACAAATCAAGAAGACAGTTTGTGAAGGCCGGACTTGCCGGCGGTGCGATCGCTGCAAGTGCTGCGCTGCCCGCACTGGCCGGCGCATCGGCCAAAGAGAAAGGCTCTTCCGCGAAATCCCTGCGCATCCTGATGCTCGGGGGAACCGGCTACATCGGTCCGCACATGGTCAGTGAGTTCCTGCGCCGTGGCCACGAGGTCTCGCTATTCAATCGCGGGCGCACGAACGAGGACATTTTTCCGGATCTGGAGACACTGATCGGCGACAGGGATGGCGGCCTCGATGTGCTCAAGGGACGGGAGTGGGATGCCGTTGTAGACAATTCAGGGTACGTGCCACGGCACGTCGCGGATTCCGCGCGACTCCTCGCGTCTGCGGTCTCTCATTACCTTTATATCTCGACGATTTCGGTCTACGAGAGTTTCGCGGTGGCGAACGAAGAGAATTCGCCGTTGGCTGCAATGACGGACGAATCGGTCGAAGAGGTGACGGGTGAGACCTACGGGCCGATGAAGGCGCTTTGCGAGAAACGTGCCAGTGCCGAGATTGGCAATGATCGTCTGACCATTCTGCGCCCTACCTACATCTGCGGGCCGGGCGACCGCACCGACCGATTCTCGTACTGGCCGGTCCGTACCCAGCGTGGCGGAGAAATGCTATGGCCGGGCATGCCGACGGATCCGATCCAGATCATCGACGTGCGTGACCTTGCAAATTTCACGGTGGATTGCATCGAGAAGAACATTTTTGGCACCTACAACACGGTAACGCCGGTTGCCTCGTATACGATCGGCGATCTGAAAAACGACGCCGTCGCCGTTTCCGCCGCAGATATCACAGCGGTCTGGGTCAGCGGCGAGTTTCTTGCCGGGCACGAGCTGGCTGCCGGTTCGTCCATCCCGATCTGGGCATCGCCGGTTGGCGATTCGAAAAACGTCGCCAGTGTGAGCGGCGAACGAGCCCGAATGGTCGGTCTGCAAACCCGGCCGCCCCGCGAGACGTGCCGCGACATATTGAGCTGGTGGAAAACGCTTCCGGCGGAAAGGCGGGATACTATGCGCGCCGGCCTGTCGGCGGAAAGCGAAGCAAAACTCCTTTCGGATTGGCATCAGAAAAACATCTGACATTCATCAGCGTTTCCAAGTGGAACGCGCCAGCCAATTGCATATCCTAGGCAACACTATGTAGGAGCCTGCAGAGCAAGCTGCTACAAGGTATTCATCCGCGAGGAGATTTATCCAGTGAGAGACCGCGAAGTTCTGCCGTCTGCAGCCGAGATCGCTGCACTCAAACCGTCCGTTGCCGGCGGTTTGATACACACGGGCGTCGCGGCGATCACCCTGGCCTCAGGCGTCTGGCTGGCACTCGCAGAAAATGCCTGGGCCTATGCCGGCAGCCAGCTTCTTTTGGCGTTCTTCTTTGTCCACGCTTTCGTCCTGTTGCATGAAGCAGGGCACGACACGCTGTTTCCACACCGCCGGCTGAACCGGCTGATTGGCCACGCGGCCGGTTTTCTCACGTTTTTACCTTTCTGGAACTGGCAGCGTATCCACGCGCGCCATCATCACTACACGGGCTGGCAGGACCTCGATGCGACGACCGCAGCGCTGGTTCCGCACCGAATTCACCCCTGGGAGCGGCGCATCGTAAATTTTGCCTGGGCGACCGGTCTGCCGCTGTTTGCCGTGTTGTACAGACTGCAGAACTACTGGAACTTGCCACGAATTGCGCGTTATGTGAGCAATGCGCGGAACATGCGGCGTATCCGCGCAAACACGCTGCTGGTGCTGATCGCTTACACGCTACTGATTGCGATCATCGGCCCGCTGACTTTGCTTGAGCTGATCGGTCCGGCTTTCCTGCTGAGCCTCGTGTTGCAGGAGTTCCTGATTCTCAGTCAGCACACGCACGTCCCTCAGCATGTCAGCGATGGGAAGGATGTACGACCGTTCAGCCCGCGGCAACAGGAAGCCTTTACGCGTTCGCTGATATTGCCGCGCTGGTTGTCTGCGCTGCTTATGCATTTCGATGCCCACGAGTTGCATCACATGTATCCGTATGTGCCTGGATACCGGCTTCGCAATATCGATTATGTGCCAGAGAACGAGGTGCATTGGTGGCGCTGGCTCAAAGCAGTGCGCGGCCTGAAGGGCACGGACTTCCTGTTCCGCAACTGGAACGATACCGGCGTGCGCGTCTGACATGACCTATAGCCTGAGCCTTGCCGTTTTCCTGTTGCTAGCGATGAGTGTCGCCGGGCTTGTACATATCGCGTGGCTGCGTTCGGTGCAAACCGGCGTACTGCTTATGCCGGTC
Source organism: Gammaproteobacteria bacterium (assembly GCA_029865385.1). Classification (GTDB taxonomy): domain Bacteria; phylum Pseudomonadota; class Gammaproteobacteria; order Steroidobacterales; family Woeseiaceae; genus JAKEGN01. The sequence goes on along the minus strand of JAOUGX010000003.1, from coordinate 24,524 downwards.
GATCTCGGTGCCAATTATCGTGGCCGGCGTGTATTCGGCGATCACAAACGACTGCGAGGATTCATTGCACTGCCGATTGCGGCTGCCGGCGCGTTCGCATTGACCGCGGCATTTCGCGAGCATTTGCCGGGGCCGCTGGCGGATAACCTGTGGGACATGTCGATTCAGCGCTATGCGTGGACAGGTTTCGCGGCGGGCCTTGGTTTCATGCTGGCCGAACTGCCCAACTCCTTTCTCAAGCGGCAGCTTGGCGTGGCGCCTGGCAGGCTGCCGACCACCGGTCTGGCGCGCATCGTCTGTCCATTGCTCGACCGATTCGACTCCGCACTCGGTGTGCTGATAGCCGTGAGCCTGCTGGTGCCTGTGCCGGCGTTGACCTGGCTTTGGGTGTTATTGATGGGGCCCGGACTGCACGCGCTGTTCAGCATTTTCCTGTTCTGGCTGGGCGTCAAGGAACGTGCGCTGTGAGCCGCTCCGACAAACTGCTTGTCGATCTCTCATCGCTCGCCAATGCCGACGAGGCCGGAAGCAAAGCATTTAACCTCGGCCGCACTGCAAAACTTGACGTCCGAACGCCGGGCGGGGTCGTTATACCGGACCGGGTTTTTCAACAACACCTGGCGCGCGCGGCTGTATTGCCGGAAATCGAGAATCTGTTTGCCGGATTGAATTCCTGGCCGCAATCGCTTATCGAATCCACCGCAGAATGCATTCGCCGACGCATTGTCGATGCGCCGCTTGCAGAGGATTTGCGCGAGGCCATCACACGGGAAACGGGCGGCCAGTACACGAGCTATGCCGTGCGCAGTTCCGCAGTCGGCGAAGACACGGTGCGGACCTCATTCGCAGGGCAACTCGACAGTTTTCTGAACGTCGATTCGCCGGCGGCACTCGAGCACTCGGTCAAGGCAACCTGGAGTTCGCTGTTTTCATCGCGCGTCCTGCTGTATTGCAGACACAACAAGATCACAGTGCGGAAGATGGGCGTCATCATACAACCGCTGGTGCGTGCGTCGTGGTCCGGCGTTCTGTTTACCCGAGAGCCCACCGGCCGGCATTCCGACAGCATGCTGCTGGAGTACGGTCCGGGCCTCGGCGACCGGCTGGTCAGCGGCGAAATCACACCGGCCAGGCTACGAATTGGCCGCAGCGATTTTGCGTTTGCTGTCGAACATACGGCACCGGGCGTCGAATCGCCTGATAGAGCCGCTATTGCCGCCCTCGTCGAGCTCGCAAATCTCGGTTTGCGACTGGAAAAAGCGTACGGCGCCGCACAGGATATCGAGTGGTGCATCGATGAAGCGAATCAGCTCGTCATCGTGCAGGCAAGGCCGGCGACGGCAGGGTTCCATTCAGGGGCGGAGCAGCACTGGAGCAACGCCAACATCGCTGAGAACTTTCCGGAACCGGTTTCGCCGTTCCTGTATTCGATCGTTCGGCAAGGATACAGCGCGTACTTCCGAAACCTGGCAGTCGGTTTCGGCTTGTCACGGAAACGAATCGACGCAATGGCGGGCGCCTTCGACAACATTGTCGGCCTGCAGGGTGGCAGGCTTTACTACAACCTGAGCAACATCCACGCGCTGCTGTATATGATGCCGTCCGGAGCGCGCCTCGTGGAATTTTTCAACCTCTTCGTTGGCGCCGACAAAATTCCTCCGCCGGAGAGCATCAGTTTGAGCCGCCTGTCGCGCGCGGTGGAGGCAATTCGTATTGCCGCATCGGTAAGTTGGCAATACCTGTTTGTTCACCGGCGAATCCGCCGTTTTGAAAAACGCGTCGATCGATATGCCGATCGGACGCAGCCGTCGAAGCTGCGGCACAAGAGCCCTGGCGAGCTTGCCGCCGATCTTTCAGGATTCCTGAAGATCCGTTTCGAGCAATGGAACGATGCGGCGCTCGCCGATACCGCGGCGATGGTTTGTTATGGCGCTCTCAAGGCGCAGCTGGCGAAGTGGCGCGATCTCGCCGATCAGTCTGCGTTGCACAATGATTTGCTCAAAGGATTGCCGGGCCTCGCCAGTGCGCTGCCCGTCGAGGCACTGTGGCGGCTGTCGCGGCGCATCGTCGACGACGATGCTCTCAGATCGCTCTTCACCGATAGCACGGCGGATGAAATTCTTCTCGCCATGCGTGAACCCGCATTCACGGAGTTTTCCGCTGAGTTCGACAAATACCTTGACGAGTGGGGATTTCGTTCTTCGGCGGAGCTCATGCTGACAAAGCCGACGCCGGTCGAGGACCCGCGCCCGCTGCTGGATTTGTTGCGCGCATACGTTTTGTCCACTGTGGACAGTCCGGAGGTGCGTTCCCGTTCACAGAGGAATGCGCGTCTCGAAACAACGGGCCGGGTTGCAGCCGGCATGACACCCGAGAAATGGCAGCGAGCGATTCCGCTGCTCAGCAGGGCGAGTCGCTTTCGCATTCTGCTGTCCCTTACGCAGGGCTCCATTCGCCTGCGCGAGCGCGCCAGGATGAAACAGGCACTTCTGTATACGCGACTGCGCCATGTTGTCCTTGCACTCGGCGAGCGCCTGCTGGAGCGTGGTGTGCTGGAAACGCGTGAGGACGTTTTCATGTTGACGTCAGCCGAAGTCCTGGCGCTGGTCACCAACAGTCAGCGTGCTGCACCGGTACTTGCGCATGAAATCCTTCTGCGACGAGACGCGCTGCAGCAGTTTCAGCAGATGCAGCCGCCGGACCGGCTGGTGCTGAAAGCTCAGGATTCGTGGCGCCCTGTTGCGGGCACATTGCCGCAGGCTGGCCCGCAGAAGCATGTGCAGGCGCTGCACGGCAGCGGTGCCTGCGGCGGTTCGGCGCTCGGCGATGCGGCTGTCGTACTGGACGTTTCGCAGGCAGGTCGCGTCAAGGCCGGACAAATACTGGTGACGCGCCAGACTGATCCGGGCTGGGCCTCGGTGTTCTTCCTGGTGCACGGCCTCGTCATCGAACGCGGCGGAATGTTGTCGCACGGAGCGATCATCGCCAGGGAGTACGGGATTCCAGCAGTCGTCGGAGTGTTGGATGCGACCCGCGTCATTCGCGACGGCGACCGGTTACGGGTCGATGGAGATCAGGGCCTTGTCGAATTCAATCATCACTGAAGCAGCACGCTATGCGGGTACGCGCATTCTGGGCTTGCGCATCGCCGCGTTGTGCCTGCTGTTGCTTGCAGCGCTTGTCGTGTCGACCATCGCAGTGCCGTCACCTGATATTCTGATCAGGCAGGCCGGTTTCCTGGTGCTTGCGATAGTGACTTTCAGGCTATGGGATGACCTCGCGGACCTCACGTACGACAGGCTGCATCATCCGCAGAGGGTGCTGGTGACTGCGGAAAGCCTGTTGCCATTTGTCGTTGCGGTCCTTGCCGGCTTGTCTTCGCTCGCCTGGCTGCTTCGCGACGACAGTCACAGACTGGCGGTTCTGCTATTGCTCAGCCTGCTGCTGGCGTTGCTGTACCACAGCCCGCCGGGCAGGAGTGCAGCGCGGCCATTTCGCGCCGGGTTGTTACTTGCCAAGTACCCGGTGTTCCTCATCCTGGCCGGCTCGCTTTCATTTCGTTTGTGGGCTTCCGGTCTGGTCGTCTACGCAATTCTCGCTGCTTTCGAATGGCACGACGATCGCTCGTTGCGCGGCGCTGCCAAATTTCAATTCATTGGCGGCGTGACGGCAGGCGTAGTGATCGCAACGGCGTTCCATTACTCCAGCGGAGTCCTGTCATGACGGCACTGCGTACGCCAGTTGCAAGCCAGTTCGAGCGGGTCCACTGCTATTGCTGCGGCTGCCAGGATTCGGTGCCGCTGGTCATCGCCGAGGAAGACCTGACGGGCAAGCCCGGCCGTTTTCTGTTCGTCCAGTGTCAGCAATGCGAACTCGTGTACCAGAATCCCAGGCTCAAACTGGACTGGATCAGCGCTTACTACGATGACGAGTACATCGCGCATCGAAAGAAAACCGACTGGGGACCGTTAAAGCCGCTTTACGAATGGGCCATGGGCAAACACGATCGCGACAAATGCACGCTGGTCGGAAACTACGTAGCGCTCACAAGTCATTCCAAGGTACTCGACGTCGGCTGCGGTGCAGGTACGTTTCTCGAGGAAATTCACAAACGCAGCATGGCGACTGTCAGCGGCGTCGACTTCAAGGATCTGACACACCTGCCGTCGTTCGAGCTGATCGATTTTCACCTCGGCCTTTTCTACGAACAGGAATTTGCCGAACACCGATTCGACCTGATTACGATGTGGCATTTTCTCGAGCACGACTACGATCCGGTCCGCACGCTGCGGCATGCACGTGATCTTCTGGCAACGGACGGCAAGCTCGTCATCGAAGTACCGCGTCTGGACAGCGTGTCATATCGCCTGTTCAAAGAACGCTGGCCCGGCTTGCAGGCTCCGCAACATACCGCGCTTTACAGTAAGAAAACCCTGCTGGCGATGGTTGAGCAGGCCGGCCTCGAGGTCGTCGAGTATCTGCCCTACGGTGCATTTCCCGCCTACTTCTACCTGTTCGCCGGGACCGCGTTCAAATGGCTGAAAGGCCGCGGCCTGAACCTGTCGAAAGCGATCTATCCGTACTTCCTCGGCCAGTTGCTGTTGCTTCCGGTACTGCTGTTCGAGAAGAAACTCAACCTGGCGATGCAAACCGTGATTTGCAGGGCGCCGGGCTCCCGATGAATGCCTTGACTCACAACAGGCGATTCTGCCGACCGAAGGCGGCACTGACGCTGCTGCTGATGTCGATCGGCTCGCTCGTGATGTTGCTTGCCGGATTGTTGACGGCGTTCCAGGCGCGGCGTTTCTACACCGAAAGCCTCGCAGCGCCGCTGGGCCGACTGACGCTGCGTATCTGGGGCGTTCGCGTCATCGTGCACGATGCTCCGCCCGATTCTGCTCAGCAACGTGTGTATATCTCGAATCACACATCGACGATCGACCTGTTCGTGTTGATAGCGCTGGCGCTGCCGAACACGCGCTTTTTCATGAGCGGCTTCCTGCGGAAATTTCCGCCGCTTGCGATCATCGGTTACCTGACCGGCATCATCTGGACCGTACCGCAAATTTTCCCCGAGCGCCGGGTCGAGATTTTCCGCCGCGCCGAGCAATTGCTGCGAAATACCGGCGAATCCGTCTATCTCAGTCCGGAAGGTCGTCGTGTGACCGGCGGCGAACTCGGTTCCTTCAACAAGGGCTCGTTTCACCTCGCGACTGCGCTCGGTGCGCCAATGGTTCCTTTCTATATCGCGACACCGCCGGAAGTGGATCCGGGCATGGGTTACTGCGCCGGAGCAGGGCAGGTGGACATCTATTTTAAGCCGGCAATAGATACGTCCGGCTGGCAGCTTGCGGACCTTGTTTCAAACAAGGAGCGCGTTCGCAATCAATTCCTGGAGTGGCATCGTGAACACCGTCGTGGCTAGGCAAAACAGCCGATCCGCGCTCACGGCACTGATGCGCAGTGACGCACTGCTGCCGGCGGAAATCGTACCGGGAGAGGAAAGCCTTATCCCGCGTTCCGCTGCGCTTGTGACAGGCGCAACCGGTTTCCTGGGTCGATTCGTCGTTCGGCAACTGCTTGAGCGTAGCGCTGGCGAGTTGCATTGCCTGGTTCGCGCCGGAAGTACAATCGAGGCGCGCGAACGACTGGCGAATTCGCTCAGGCAGGCCGGTGTCGACATTGCCGCGTATGCGGATCGCGTGTTTGCCATTGCCGGCGCCACCGACCGGCTTCGTTTCGGCCTGGACGACTCCGAATACCGCAGGCTGGCGGACCAGGTCGCCACCATCTATCACTGTGCCGCAGAAGTGAACTGGGCTCGAGGCTATCGGCAACTGCGTCCAAGCAATGTCAGTGGCACGCTCGAGGTCATCCGTTTCGCCTGCACCGGGCATCGAAAGCGTGTCCTTTATGCGTCCACCATTGCCGTTTGCTTTGCTACCGAAGCACCGGACCTCGTCGACGAAAGCACCGACATGCTGGATTACGTCGAGCGCATGCCGCTGGCTTATGCACAAACAAAATGCGTATCCGAGTCGCTGTTGCGCGCTGCATCCAGTCGTGGATTGCCGGTATCGGTCATACGCCCATCACTGATTTCCGGGCACAGTGAAACCGGCGCCGCCAACCCGGCCGACCTGATCTCCGCATTGATCGAGAGCTGTGTCGCATCCGGCGCGGCGATCGACACCGACTGGCAGCTCGACTGTGTGCCGGTCGATTACGTGGCAAAGGTGCTCGCAGGTCTTGGAACGACGGCGCGCCCGCACTGGGAATTGTTGAACCTGTACAACGAGCACGGCCGCGCATGGCGCGAGGTAGTGCTGTGGATGAATCTATACGGCTACCCGATAGCGCTGATGCGGCATCCGGAGTGGCTGGAGCGTACGTTCGACCGGCTTAATGCCCGATACAGCCTGTTTGGCTATCGTCGCTTTTTCGGTGCAAACACATCCCGAAACAATGGCCCGGCACCTTACGAGTCTTTTCTCAGGAATCGCCAGGGGCGTGTCCGGAACGTCTTGACCCTCGCGACCCTCGCCGATCTCGGCCTGTCGGCCCCGGCATTGGATGCAACTCTCCTCGAGCGCTACCTGCAGCACTACGCAAGGACCGGTATGCTGCCCGCGACAAAACGGGCGCGGAGCGGCAAAGGAGCACGACGAAGCGGCGACGAAGTTCTGCGCGGCGCGATTTCCGGATGGCTTGATACAAATAGATTCGATCTGGGCCGTATCGGTGAAAAGAACATTGCCTCGCACAACGGCATTTTCAACGAAGTCGCGTCAGCACGCGTTGGCAACGGCATCGGTATTCGGCGTTTGGAGTTAAGTATCATTCATCGCCAGTCCGGCCGACCGCAAACACTCGACATTCTGTTGAAGACGAAACCCTCCGATTCCGTGATGCAGGACTTGCTGGTTGAGGTGGCGACGTTGTGCAGTCCGCAGCTCGGGATACTTTTCGAGAATTTCAAATGGGATCTCGGGCTGGCTGGCAGCCACGAACGCGAGCTCGCTGTGTATGAGGATGCGTCACCTGCGTTGCGCAGCTACTTACCGCGAATTTACGGTACGGGTCGCAATGGTCGCGACGATTCAGGCGGTGGTGTCTGGGCCATCGCGATGGAATACCTGGGCGAAGCAGAGTGCTACGACGTCGCGAATGCGAAGTGGAACGCGCGAGACATTGGCGATGTTATTCATGGCCTGGCCGGGATTCATGCCGCGAACTTCGGACGTGACCCGGAGCTGGAGAGGTCGCGCTGGTTCTCGGCCCCGCCCGTTACGGCGCGAATGCTGGCGATGTCGGCGCTGTGGCAGTCGCTGTCCGAGTACAGCGCGCCGTGGTTCGACCAATGGCTGGACCAGTCCGTCCTGCCACTGCAAAAGCGGCTTATCGACACTCTCGGCGACTGGTGGCCGGAAATGCGGTCTTTGCCGCGCACGCTGGTGCACAACGACTGCAACCCGCGCAACTTTGCTCTGCGGCGCAACGGGGTTCATGCGACGCCACTGTTTTTCGACTGGGAACTCAGCGCGATCGATGTGCCGCAACGGGACCTCGCGGAACTGCTGTGCTTCGTATTGCCGCCGAACAGCGGGCCGGCGGAACTGGTGGCGTATCTCGAATTGCATCGTCAGGAGCTGGAGATCGCATCGGGCGCCGCTATCGACAAGCTGCGCTGGCATCGCGGCTTCATGCTGTCCCTGCGCCACCTGATCATCAACCGCTTGCCCTTGTATACCTTGATGCACCGCTTCCGTCCGCAGCCGTTCCTGCCTACCGTGGTTCGCAACTGGCAGAAGCTGTATTTGCTCGGCAGTGCGCTGGAGCTGAAAATGAGGCCTCGCGGGATACGCGCGATGGCGCGGTCCGATGCGACTCGGGTCGCGTAAATGCCAACTTTTTGTTTTTATTGACAATAAAAGTTCGGGAATCTCGCATCCAATGTCCGGCCGGGGTGCATCTGATGGGTGACGAGGCCGAATCGGGCCTTCGAGGACTGGAGCATGGAAATGATGGAAGACGTACTGGTACCAATCGCATTTTTCGGCACGATCGCGCTTGTTTTCTGGCTGTTCGTGTTTTTTGGCCACCGCGGGCGTGCCGAAAAGCAGCAGACGATTCGCCTGGCGCTTGAAAAAGGCGCCGAACTGACACCGGAGCTGATGAAAAGCATCAGCGAGCCGGAGCCGCCGAAGAACAGGGATCTGCGGAACGGCCTGGTCTGGCTCGCGCTGGCCGTGGGCCTGGCATTGTGCGGCTGGGCAGTGCCCGATCCGTCCGGCTATACCCTGCGCGGCTGCCTGGCGGGGGCGGCATTTCCGTTTTCCATCGGCATTGCTTACATCATCATGTGGCGCTACGGAGTCCGGACGGACAAAGTCTGAAACTGGCGGAGCCTGGATTTAAGGAATGGACGATACCTTTCTCGTCGCGAGAGTGGTCGCGCAGCAGGATGCTGGCGCGTTCGGCGAGCTGGTGCGCCGGCACCAGTCGCAGGTGCGAAATTTCCTGCGCAAGCTCACCCGCGACGTGGATGCCGCCGACGACCTGGCGCAGGAAGCTTTTTTGCACGCCTGGGACCGGCTGCATACCTACGTCGGTCACGGCTCGTTCATAGGCTGGTTGCTGAAAGTGGCGTACACCACGTTTCTGCAGTCGAAACGCAAGTCGAAGCGGTATCGGGACGTGCTGGAGCAGGTAGCCGTGGAAGCCGGCGATCCGGCGCATCACTCGGAATCCAGTGACATCAGCGACCTCGACAAGTTTCTGGCGGTTTTGACAGAGGAGGAGCGGGCGGTGATGATCATGTCCTACGCCTGCGGGCTGTCGCACAGGGAAATCGGCGACGCCACGAATCAACCGGTTGGCACCGTCAAATCGATTATTTTTCGTGGCAAGCAGAAGATCAGGGATAGCTTTGGAATCGAAGATCATAAATATGGTTGAAAGAATCAGAGACAGCGAGGACCGGAAGCTCCAGGCTCTGTTTGCGTCGGCGCCCATTGAGGACGACGGATTCAGTCGCCGGGTGATGGCGCGGGTGCGGCGGCAGATCCTGGTGCAGCGCTTTGCACTGCCGGTTGCTTTTGTAGTCGGCGCGGCGATTGCGGCGAAACCCGTTTCGCAGTTGATACAGGCACTGTACGCATTGCTGAAATTCATTCCGCAGACGCTGGCAAGCAATATCGGTGCATCGCCGCTGGCACAGGTGCCGCAGCTGTCGACCATCGTGTTGGGCGGCACGTTGCTGATGGCCGTCCTGATGTTCGGCAAGCTGACCCGGCGCTAGAACCCGGCTGAATACCGAATTGTCGGCCCTGGCCGGCCGGAAATCCTGCTGCGCGTTCGCACACGAAAATCCAAGCGCGCGGTGTTATAAAACGTGACGCCGTCGTTGTCAGCAATTGCCTCCTCATATACATTGGCAGCATGAGCCTGCGCAGCAAAGTCGAGGAACTTCTGCCGAACTGGGAGCGGTGGTACCCGAGCCTGTTCGACGCGGCGAGCGACCTCGGCATTATCAAAGCGCGAGTCTGCGATCCGAACTCACTTCTGCTGTCCAACCGGCATGCCGGCGTACAACAACAGGCAGAAGCCGCGCATCGGGAAAAATGGGGTTATACGGATCACGAATGATGGGTTCGACCACGCCCTGCACACCACCGGAAGAAAAATGACATACGACATCGATACCATTCGGGCGCAGTTTCCCGCGCTTGCCATCACCGACAACAACGTCCCCAGAATCTATTTCGACAACCCGGCCGGTACCCAGGTACCCAGGCGGGTTGCGGACGCGATGACAGCCTGCCTTTTCGAGGCGAACGCCAACCTGGGCGGCTATTTCACGACCTCGGAGCGAGCCACACAACTTGTCGATGACGCGCATACGGCGATGGCGGACTTCCTCAATGCGCCGTCGCCGGACGAAATTGTCTTCGGGCAGAACATGACGACGATCACGCTGCACCTGTCTCGTTCGATAGGCAGGAAATTCAAACGTGGCGACGAAATTATCTTGTCGCGCATGGATCACGACGCGAACGTCACGCCGTGGACATTGCTCGCTCGCGATCTCGGCCTGATTGTACGTTGGTTGCCATTCGACACGAGTACCTTCGAATTCGACCTGGCAAAGCTTGATGAAATTCTCAATGAGAAAACGCGACTGGTATGCATCGGCGGCGCGAGCAATATGACCGGTACGCTGAACGACATTCGCACGGTAAGCAAAAAGGCCCGGGCAGTCGGGGCATGGACTTATATCGACGCAGTGCAGTCCGTGCCGCACGTGCCGACGGATGTGCAGGAGCTCGGTTGCGATTTCCTCGTTTGTTCGGCGTACAAATTCTTCGGCCCGCATCAGGGCATCCTGTGGGGGCGCCGGGAAATCCTCGAGTCGCTGGAACCTTACAAGGTGCGCCCGGCATCCGACGACATACCGGGCTGCTTCGAAACCGGTACGCAGAGTCACGAAGGTCTGGCCGGCACGATGGAGGCCGTGGATTACTTCGCCTGGATCGGCAAGACGATGGCCGGCGACTATCATGCGAGGAACGCGCGATACAAAGGGCGCAGCCAATACGTTCATGCAGCGTTCGATTTTCTGTTCGAGTACGAGAAAGGACTGGCAAAGCACCTGATCGACGGTTTGCAGCAACTCCCCGGCGTGCGGGTGCAGGGCGTTACCGATCCTGCCGCATTGCATCGACGTGTGCCGACGGTTTCCTTCGTCGTCGAGCAACTCGCGCCGTCCGATGTAGCGAAAGCGCTCGCAAAGAAGAACATCTTCGTCTGGAGCGGACACAACTACGCCGTCGAAGCGGCGAAGGCGCTCGGAATCTACGACAAGGGCGGTGCGATTCGCGTCGGCCCGGTGCACTACAACACGGTGCAGGAAATCGATCGATTACTGGTATCACTTGCGGAAATACTGCCGCGTGCGAATGTTGCCTAGGCGTCGAGCGGCGATCTTCGCACGGTTGTGGTCGAAAAAACCCTCGTACCTCTGGATCGGGACCAAGTCCAGTAAGTAATCGCCACCTAATCTCCGTATTGACCGGCAATCTTTATCGGCTGTTCTATACTGGTTCATCGCTCGCGGCGATCGCGCGTCCGCGTGCGGCAAGAAAAATAGTCAATCATTGGGGAAAAAATCATGAAGAAACACAACATCGTTGCCACCATGGCAGCAATGCTTGCGCTGCTCGTTTCGGGTTCCGTGCTGGCACAGGTAAGTAAGGACGGCTTGGGCAAGGTTTTGCCGGTTGAATTGTTCGCCTGCAAATACCATGACGGCAAGAGCGCCGCTGACCTCGAAAAAGTCATTACGCGCTGGACCAAGTACATGGACGATAACGGCATCAATGACTACGCTGCCTGGACCCTGACGCCGTACCACTACGGCCCGAACCAGGATTTCGACGTTATCTGGATGGGCGCGTTTGCCGACTTCAACGCGATGGGATCCGGTATCAATACCTGGCTCACCAAAGGCGGGGAATTGCAGAAAGCGTACTTCGACGTATTGGACTGCAACGGCCACGCGTTGATGTCGTCGGCAATGTACAAGGCGCCGGCAAATAATGAGACACCGGCCTCCGGCATCATTACGATGATGGATTGCAAACTGAACGACGGAAAGCGCTATTCGGACATCAAGGACGCCGAAATGAAGTGGGCAAAATACCTGGGCGACGGCGGCTCGAAAGCAGGCTACTGGCACTGGTTCCCGACCTTCGGTGGCGGCGATGCCGATTTTGATTACAAGGTGGTCTTTGCTTACGAAAATTACGTGGACCTCGGCGCCGATATGGAGCGCAACGCCAACGGCGGCGGTCGCGAGTCCAGCCAGGAGATTTTCGCCGACATCGACGATTGCGACGATGCGCGCGTTTATCTCGCGACAAGCCGGCGAGCGGCGAAGTTGCGCTAAGCAAAAATCCAGGAACGGTTCGACAGGGCGGCGGGCTCGGCTCGCCGCCCTTTTTTTCGGTGAAAAATCAGCCACTAATCCGGTGATCAACACCGATCCGTTGTTGCTGCCGGTAGCGCAGCCTATAGTGAGCGTGCACCCACCCGGGAGCGACACAGACCAAGCTCACAAGACGATTCTTCAGGGGAATTCGAATGAAGACAACAAGCAAGAACGCATTGGCAGATCCGGCGAAAAAGCGAATACTGCTGCTTGCATTCAGCATTTTCTGGCTGGGCGGCTGCGCGGCGACCAACGTGCAGCAAATCGACCGGCTCGAATCGATTGGCGAGAATCCGCGCATCCTGTTGATGCCGCCCGACATCAAGTACTACCTGCTCACCGCGGGCGGCGTGCCGGAGCCTAATGCCGAGTGGACCGAGGCGGCCCAGCAAAACTTCGGCGAAGCTGTCAGCAATTACGCGACTTCGATTGGCACCAACCTCAAGTTGGTCGACAAAAGGAACCTGAGCCCTGTCGAGATCCAGTACGAAGAGCTGCACGCTGCTGTCGGTTTCACGATCATCAACAATTATTTCGGCTATTCGAAACTCCCGAGCAAGAATGGCCGGTTCGACTGGTCCCTGGGTCCTGAGATTCGCGAGATCGGCGAACAGCACGATGCAGACTACGCGCTGTTCGTTCACTACCGTGATTACCAGGCTTCAGGCGGCCGGGTTGCTTTCGCAATACTGGCAGCCGCGGCCGGTGGGGCAGCGAGTATCGGGTCGGAGAGCGGCTTCGCCTCGTTGGTCGATCTGCGTACCGGCGACATCGTATGGTTCAACGTCGTCACAGCCGGCAGTGGTGAGCTGCGCAAGAAGGAGGGCGCTGCCACGGCCGTGGCGGCCTTGTTTAAAGACATCCCGACGAATACCGCGCCCGAGGAATGATGAACAGGCGTCTTCTCTCCCTGGGCGCCTGTGCAGTGCTTGCTTGCGCCAGTACTCCGGTGCTTTCGCAGGACATCGATCACAAGATTCCGCCCGGCTACCAGCCCGAAGAAGCTCGCGACGAGCAGGGGCTGTGGATGGAGATCGAGGATTACGAGCTTGCGCTGAACAAGTCGGCGCTGCTGGTACGCGATCCGGAGATCAACAACTACCTGCAGTCCGTCGTGTGTCGCGTGGCCGGCGATTACTGCAACGACATTCGCGTCTATCTCGTGCGCAACCCGAACTTCAATGCGTCGATGACCGCGACCGGAATGATGCAGATCTGGACCGGGCTGCTGGTGCGCGCATCGTCGACTGACGAGCTCGCGGCGGTCATAGGCCACGAGATTGCGCACTACACGCGGCTGCATACGCTGGAGCGATTGCGCAAACTGAAAGCGAGCGCGACAGCGGGTTCGATATTCGATATCGGCCTGGCCGTATTGACCGGCTACTCATCGAGCATCGGCCAGGCCTCCGCGATGCTGGGCGTGCTGGCGTTCAGCCGCGAGCAGGAATCGGAGGCGGATTTCCTCGGAGCGCGGCTGGTCGCCGAAGCGGGCCTCGATCCGCACGCGTCGTATAAAGTGTGGGAAAAAATTATCGCCGAAGAAGCGGCCGCGGTCGCGAAGCGACGCGAGCCGGGCATGTTCGCCAAGACGCATCCTGCAGCCGAGGATCGTGCCAAGGAACTCAAAGCGTGGGTGTCGACGCGTTACGGGCCGGGCGACCTGGAAGAGGGGACCGACCAGGCACTTCTGGACGTCCTGAACAATCACTACCTGTTCCTGATGGAAGACCAGATCGACACCAATCGATTCGGCCGCTCCGAAGAATTGTTGCAACGCCACGCCGCCATCGGCATCAACCCGAGCCTGGTACGTTATTTCTATGGTGAGATGTTCCGCCAGCGCGGTGAGGAAGGTGACACGGAGCTGGCAATGGCTGCCTACCGGCATTCCATCGAAGGCGGATCGCCGCCGCCGGAAGCCTACAAGAATCTTGGCTACCTGTATTTGAAGACGGATAACCCGGTTTCCGCACAGGAAAGTTTTCGCGAATACCTGGCACTGGCACCCGACGCGTCCGATCGCGCGATGATCGAATTCTACCTGGAGGATGTTCCGCAATGAGAAAGAACGGTTTATTGCTGGCAGTAAGTATGATCGCGCTGGCCGCGTGCGCAACGGCCGGTTACCGGCAGGTGTTACCGGGTGTGAATTCGCTGGGTTTATTGCAGATCACGGCTGGTGACGGCTGGAACCTGGCATCGTCGTATGCAACGCCCGGGGCCTGGCCTGACTCGCAGACCTGGACGAAAGACGGTCTGCTGCTTGATCGGCTGGTAATCATTCCCGCAATCAATGACGGCGAACCTATCTTCAAGAGTCGCGACAAGGCGGCCGCATTGCCGCCGTTTCGCGCCAACATGCTGCCAAATGAACTGGAGGAGCTGACCGAATCCACGATCGTCAAGCTTTTCGGTGAGGGCAACGCCGCCGTCAGTACAGAGAATTTGCGCCCCTGGGCGTTCGCGGAGCACCGCGGCGTCCTGTTCGATGTTCGTGCGGCAGTCACGGAAAGCCCGGATTACCGCGGTATGGTCGGCGCTGTCATCTTCGACAAGAAGCTTTACATGATCATGTTTCTCGCCGCGACACCGCATTACTACGACAAGCACAAGGCTGACGCGGAGGCGCTGATAAAAAGTGCTGCGATCCGCGTACCTGCGACTGCTTCGTCTGGCAGCTGACGAGCCGCAGAAACAGAAAAGCCCCTTTGCAGGGGCTTTCCGTGAGATTGAGTATCCATCAACCTCAGGATCTCAGTGATCCGTGGTTTCAAACGGACTAGGAGGATTGCCTCGCTAACCGGTTGAGACCCAACAGTTGAGTAGATACAGTCGATATCTCACTAGACATTGGATCACCCCCTTTTTGTGCAATTGGCCCGAAGACAGTATCGCCGCGTTGCGACTCAATGCCAATAGCCAAAGTATGAAGGAGCGCACAATTTTGGCAGCTCTGCCAAAAGCTTTTTACGCGCGCCCGGATGTGGTCGCCGTGAGTCGCGAGCTGCTGGGCAAGAGACTGTGCACGAAGCTCAACGGCGGCGTCACCAAGGCTATCATCACTGAGACAGAAGCCTATGCCGGCATCGACGACCGGGCGAGCCATGCCTACGGCGGACGAAGGACCGCAAGGACCGAACCGATGTATGCCGACGGCGGGACCGCCTACGTGTACCTTTGCTACGGAATCCATCACCTGTTCAACGTCGTTACCAATGTCGAAGGCATACCGCATGCCGTGTTGATCCGAGCGGCCATCCCGGCAGAAGGCGAAATGCTGATGCTGCGGCGCCGTCAAAAAAAGAGCGTGGACAAAGCATTGCTGGGCGGCCCCGGTTCTTTGTCGAAGGCGCTGGGCATCACGACCCGGCTGACCGGAGAGAGCCTCTGGAGCGAGCGCATCTGGATCGAGGATACCGGCATCGTGCCCGACGTCAGCAAAATCAAGGCCGGACCCCGCATCGGGATTGACTATGCCGGCGAGGACGCGGCCCGTCCCTATCGCTTCATCCTGACCCAATAAGGGCTGTCCCCTTTGGAACGTCCCGGTTACAATGCCGCCCCTGCTTGCGGCAAGGACGACGTATTTGTAGGAGCCTGCATTGCAGGCGACCGGATCGAGACAGGAACGACTTTCCTGTAGGAGCCTGCATTGCAGGCGACCGGATCGAGACAGGAACGACTTTCTTGTAGGAGCCTGCATTGCAGGCGACCGGATCGAGACAGGAACGACTTTCCTGTAGGAGCCTGCATTGCAGGCGACAGCGATTCACGCAGTACCGAACAATGCGCCCGTAGCTCCAGTCCGCAAATGTTGATGTAAAGTACCTAACTGGTGATCGCGGACTGACCTTTAGCATCGAAGGTGATACGGAGGTGAGGCCACTACCACTAGCGAGTGGCCGGGGCCGAGACACGCAGTGTCGAGGCGAGTATCGTGCAGCGCGAAGCGCTGCCACATCGAGACAACATGATTTGTCTCACGCAGTACCGAACAATGCGCCCGTAGCTCAGTTGGATAGAGTATCTGGCTTCGAACCAGGTGGTCGGGAGTTCGAATCTCTCCGGGCGCGCATTTAAAAACAAGGGCTTATCCGAAAGGGTGAGCCCTTTGTTTTTCTAACGTAGAGAAATCGTAGAGTCGTTTTCTACGATACCCAAGCGCCGTTCGATTCTCGCCGCCGCATTCGACAAATGTTCCGGCGCCAAGTGCGCGTACCGCAACACCATCTCGTACGACTTCCAACCTCCTAGCTCCATCAGCTCTTGCAGGGTCGTGCCATTCATCACGTGCCAACTTGCCCAGGAATGGCGCAAGTCGTGGAACCGAAATTTCTCGATTCCTGCACGCTTCAATGAGCGTTTCCAGGCCGAGCCGACTTTCTCCATGCGTTTCCCCTGATAGGTAAAGCACCACCGATTGTGCTGCCCTTGAACACCTCTCAGCGCAAGGACAGCGTCGCGGTTCAGGGGAATACCGCGGCCGTCTCCGTTCTTTGTCGTGCCCGGATCCAGCCAGGACACCCGCCGATCGAAATCAACGCGGCGCCATTCCAGCCTAAGGATTTCCGTCATCCTGCAGCCGGTTGCCAGAGCAAATTGCACCACGGGTACCAAATGCTCGGGCAGTGCCTCGATCAGCCGAACCGCTTCCTCGTTCGTGAGAAAACGTACGAGACGCCTGGGTTCCTTTAGCATGCGGATTTTAGGAACCCGCGTGATCCATCCCCAGTCATCACGAGCCAGGTAGAGAATGCGTCGAACGACTTCGAGAGCACGATTGATGGTCGAGTTAGCCACTCCATCTATCTGCTTTCGATGCCGGACAAACGGCCTCAGGGCATTCATGTTGATGTCCACCAGCCGTTTGTCCCGGAGATACGGGTCGAGTTTCTGGAGGTGCGCTTTGTCGTCAACAAGACTGCGTTTATCAACGCTGTCTTCAAGATACTGGACGACCGCATCCTGCCAATTGTGCTCAACCGGCATTCCGGTTCGGGCAGCCTCGTAGGCTTCAGCCTTCAGGCGTACTAGATACTCTTCAGCGTCCGCTAAGACCTTAAGCCGAGTGCTTTGACATATTCGGCGTCCGTCTGAGAGGACAACGTCGACCCACCAGTACGGTGAGTCCTTCCTCCTGTAGAGTCCTTTTTCTCGGGCCATAAATCCTCCTTTATGGCCCGCCCTCGAGACTTAGTCTCGTCGAGCCAGCGGTCGAGGTCAACCCGGTCGTAGACCAGTCGTCGTCCCAGCCGAACCGGCGGCGGGCCGACGCGCGTGAGCAAGGTTCTGCCGATGGCGAGATAGCGTGCGGCCTGCTCGCGGGAGAGGCAGCGCGGCTGAATATCGGCGAAGGCATGAGAGTCATTGAGATCGGCCATGATGTTCTGAGCCTGGGACGTAATTCATGCGTCTATTTTCCGAGGTAGGTTTGAGTAATCGATGTGCGGTCGTGTCCGAGTTCTCTCGAGATCACGGCGCGCGCTTTCTCATCGAGCGCGCGTTGCTCTGAATTAAGTGAGTTCGATACTGGGCCGCCGGCCAGCGCTGCCTTCCAACCGGTTAGCTCTTCGTAGCGCACTTGCGCGTACGCGTGCCGGAGCCCGTGGGGATTCTTGATCCCTGCATCGCGGACCTGCCGATCGTAGCGATTGCGCTGTTCCACGTAGTTGCGTTCGGGCGGAATCAGCGCGCCGCCCTTGGCGAGTTTCCTGACATCGTCGAGTAGTCGCCGTTGCTCGTCGTTCCGGATTGGCACGGTTCGCATACGTCCGCCCTTGGTCCAGCTGGCTTTGAGCTTGATGTGATCGTCCTTGATCGCATAGCTGGGTGAGAACTTGATCGCCTCCTCGCGCCGCAGACCGAAAGCTGACTGCAGTCGGAGGCTTAAGCGAACGTGCTCGTCGGCGATTTTTTCCAGTTGCTTGTCGTCGAGCAATTTGGCTTTCGATTCGTCGCCAACGTAGCGGCGATTGCCGATGTCGTAGGCTTTGTTGTCCCTCGCTACAATGTCGGCCTTGCCGACTTTATTCGCCCACCATCGGAGCGCCGATAATCGATTCTTGAACGTACCGACGCTGATGCTCTGATCTTTCCACCGGGAGACGAGCGCATCGACATGTTTTGGTTTCAAGGATCTCGCCTGCATGTGTTTGTAACCCAGCTCGTGCAACTGATTGGCGGTCAGATCGAGAATCCTCGATCGTGTCGCCTGGGTGGAGTAGCTTCCATCCCGATTTGCCTTACAGAGTTTCATCAACTGGTAGTTCAGGTCCTTCATGGTGCTGATCTCGTTCGGTTAGTTTTGATGACCACCTCGCCGCCTTGTGAGCTGACGAGGTCCGATTCAAGATCGGAGTTGGTCCAGGGACACCAGTCCCTTACAGCCTGAAGCCGTGATCCGGTTCGCCGGAGCTCTCTTCTGAGCGCCGCTGGCGACTACCAGTTGCCCTCTCGGGCAGTTGCTTTTTGAGTGGATGTCTACCTCCTTCTTTGTTGAGTCAATGAAACGCCCATGGGCGTACGACGCCGAATAGACGGACATTCCTGTCCGCCGCCGCCAGTGCAGGGCGCTTGGCCCTACTGAAATGAGTATGCTGAACGTCGGGGTTCAGCTGGGTATGAAGATGGATCCTCGATCAATGATCGATGCGCCTGCTGCCAGGATCCTGAGGCGCCTTGTTGCCACACTTATCGCAGTGGCCTCGGTACGTGCTGGAGACGCTAGAACAATAGAACCGGCCCTGTCTATAGAAAACCCTGTCAATTCGTGAAAGGGTTTTTTCTTGACAAGATCGGGCGCCGACCGCATTGGGCAGGAAGTGAGGATTGACGGGTCAGGCCGCGCGCTGCTTTGCACAATCCCTTTCAGCGCTTGGGTGCTTCAGCTAAACACTGAAGCGGGGGTGTCGTTGGTATACCGCAACGACGAGGGTGTTGATGCAAGTACCCTACCGCCGATTCTCTATCCGGACCAGCGGAAACGGGGGCACGTCTTTAGCCCCGGTTTCCTCCCGCATTTCGTCGCAAATCGCGCCAGAATGCTGTTATCAACAGGAAGTACGCTGGTACAGCATTTCGCTCGCCGTTGGCCGCAGATCGCCTAGTGCGCGCAGATGGCCGCATCACTCGCGGGGAACTCGTGGAAATCGGCCAGATCTCGCGCCATTGCTGGTTCAGAGCGCCGCGTCACTACAGCGCTACGCTCTGGTAGTGACGCGGCTGACGTCGTCGGATCTCCACCATTCCGGTTCATCGTCGGTACGGACCGTGATCGCTATCTGGCCGTCGCCATCGTTGTTCGCGGGAGATTCGGATTCGCAAAGAAACACATCGTCCAAACTGCAATCCAACGCGTTGGCAATACGATGCGCGATTTCCAGCGAAGGCATGCACTGACCCCGCTCAATGGCGTTCAACGGCTCCCTCGTTCGCCCGGCAAAATCATGGGTTAAAAGGACCAGATTTGACGGCAAACTGTGAACACGTTAAAAGTATGCCGCACGAACGATTCATGGTGATCCGTCGAAACCGGAGCCCGCCTTCAGTTTCTAGGGCAATTTATGAAGTCCATATCAAAGTTTTTTCTATTCTCATTGGCTTTGTCTGCGTCATTGGACTCCACGGCACAAGGTGTGACTTTGTCCAGGACCTGGACCGTCTCGGCTCAACCATCGAACGAGTTGAAGAGCGTCCAGAATGAGGTGACCCGTGGCTGGCTTTGTTATAGCGGACACACAGGCCGCCTGCTCAACGTCTGTACTGTCTCGTTCGCGCTCCTGCCCAGCACGGATCCGCTTGTCATCAATGGTGTGACGAATGACTGCGTATACGGTGCCAACCGTTCCGTCGATACGTTGACTTGCGGGCATGGCGGTCACATCCATGATTTGTTGAGCCGGCCCGTGATCTATGCGGGCACAAAAGTACGGTATTTCTCCGACACTGACGGGAACGACCTTACGGTCACGGATGAGCCAAGCTCAACAGGGCTCTTTGACGGATTTCGCTGGACCGTTCCGCACATCGGTGGTTACTACAAGTTCGAATCCACAATGTTGCCGGCAGTTGGAAGGAAGTTTGTGACCTTTGGTAACGGCGTTCTTCAGTTTTGGGACGCGATCAAGGCGGACGGAATTGCCGAGGTAAAGTTTCCGGACCTGAGGCAGCTACCTGACGATGGCATTTTGTATTATGACAAGGGTCGCAACGGTGACCAATGGCATACCGATGATGATTCATATTCGGCGCAGGAGCGGGCGGTCTGGGCGCTACGCGCAATCGGCAGAACGTACAAGAACAACACCGGTAGCCTCATCTCCTACAACGACATTAGCTTGCCCCTCGGCGGGATATTCGAGGTTCGGCCGGATCTGTTTCCCTGGGAAAAGGGCTTCGGCCATTCTTCTCATCGCGAAGGACTGGACATAGACGTCAACAAGCCGGGCGGCCAGCGCTGCGACAACTATTTTGCTGTGCAAACTGCCGTGGACACAATCTTGCGCGACAACCCGCTGAATCCAGATCCGAACAGCTCGTCCGCCCTGTTGTGTGAGACTGCAAGTTCGGGATTTCCAAGTGATCCCGGCAACTATCATATCGACATTACGACCATGAAGCGGCCGAGCGGTTATGTAACACCGATTGTCATCCCGTAGCGAGACGATGAGACTCTATGCACTCGTAGTCCTTGCTTTCCTCGTCGCTTGCGGCGGCGCCTCAACGGCCGACGAAACCGCAGCGACGGTAGCGCATCGTCTTCAGGCGTTCGCGATGGACCCATTCGAAACACCGATCGGCGACTGGGGCATTGACCAGAACGCGCTGGCCTTAATAGCTGCTCGTTTCGGGGCGCCAATGGCGACCGATGTCGTTGCAATACCCGATCGCACCAGTGATGCGATGCTGAACGAGCATGTGATCGACTATGACGGCGTGCGCTTTCGGGTTGGCGAGAGCGAATCCGGGGATCGCTCGTGGATCATGGTTACCGAGATCACGGGCAATGCGTTTCCGATGAAGTTTGGCCTCGCGATCGGTTCCACGAGGGACGACGTAGAGCGCGTATTCGAGCCAGAGCCGAGCGCAGTTCCTCGCAATCCTCTAGTCCTCACTGCCACCACAAACCCTGAACTGCCTGACCTCGCCACGTGGGAAGGTGGAACAATCGACGTAATGATGACCTTTGCGGCCGATCGACTTACGAAAGTCGTTGTCGTGTCAAGTGTCTTGTAAGGAGACGCGAGAATGAAAGGACGAGCGTGTGGTATTGCCGAGAGCCTTGGTGTGCTTTCTTTGCTTTTGTTGATTCACACGAGCGCTTCAGCCCAGGGACAAATGGCGGTTCCCGACATCACAGGGGCGATCGTGGATTCGCAGGCGACGTTCCTGACCGTGCCATTGTTCGGTGGTGAGACGGAATATCGCTATACGATTACCAGCCCGGCCACGGCTGTTGGTGAGATTTACCTGTTTCAGGTCGACGTATCGGCGCCCGAGCGCGCAGGCGATAACTTCGGCCCATCAGTCGATCGCACTTACCCGATCCAAGGTGGGACCGCGAGCCTGTCGATGGAAGAAGAGGCCGACTTGTTCGCCCCGTTCGATGGGTTGGAGGGGAACGAGGTTATCGTTGTGGGCCAGGCGGCCCCCACGGGCTGGAACGGCGGCATCAACATCAAAGGCAACGTCATGTTCTCCGCGGCCGACGATTCCGTCTCGATAGGACCGGGTGATTCCATCAATGAATTTATCATCCGAAGCGACCGGCCGCCCACCATTCGTGCTGTTTCATTGACCCCATTCTGGGTCCTCGTCGTGGACAATCATGACGATGTCACCGATCAGGAACTCGAAGATGCGGCCAATGTGCGTCGCTCAATCTCAGTCACGTCATTTGCACTCGGGCCTGCGGAAGTTGCGGTTGGCGGATTTCCGCACTATTCGCGGATTTCGACCGATATGCGCACTGCGCAGGCCCTCGGCTGGGCCACGGATGCAGTGCTCGTCGACGACCTCGAAGCACACCTCGGCACTGCGCGTGACGAAGTGTTCATTGGGAACAATGGGCTTGCAATTGCGGAGCTGGAGGCCATGCTCGACCTGATCCAGGCCGCCCCGGCGTCGTCAGCGAACCAGGCGTTTCGTGACCTTGTCGTACTCAATGTCGAGTGGTTGATCGAGCGTGTGCCGAATCTTCGCAATACATATATTCCGGTGTTCACTGCATCGCCACTGGGGGCGACCCAGGAACGGGACAGCACGTTCACTCTCACTATGGAGTATTACAACAGCGCGCTCGAAGATAATCCGCCACTTGGCAGCCTGAATGTGCTGGTTCGGTGTGTTCAGGACCGTCCCTGCGCCAACGCCGACCAGTTGTTGCCTGGCGTACTCGTTCAGTTCGATGCAACCGGGCCCAAGACCTTCGGCTACGTTGGCAACAACACGGGCCTCGACGTCATCGAAGTAGTTGAGCGCGACTTCGAGGTGTACCCGCGACTCGCGTTGCTGGAGGTAGAGTGGACAGCCGACGCTGACCTCGTCGTACCGGCGTTCGTGCCGCCGGTGATCCTTGCCGGATCGGGAGACACGATCTACGTTTCCGACAGGACATCGAATGTCGGTACACAGGACGTGTCGTCAACGACCACCACGCGGTACTTCATCTCGGATTCCGATCTGATCGACGTCAGTACAGCAGTCGCGCTCGGCGAGCGGGTGGTTCCGCCCCTCGCGGCCGGGCAAGTCGATGACAGTCTCGAGATGCAATTCACGATCCCGGGAGGGCTTATTGGCACAGTGCAGTTCCTGGCGGCATGTGCTGATGCTGATGCGGATATTCCCGAACGCAATGAAAACAATAATTGCTCTTTCTCCGAACTCGAGCGGGAGTTCGATGTCGGGATGGTTATAGACGATCCTGTCGTTACATTGCCCTCGATCTCGGTCAGCGGCGCATCATCGGCTGAAGGGGATACCGGAACAACCGAGCTTGCCTTCGACGTCAGAATCACGGCGCCTGACGCAGCCAACGATGTTTCGGTGCGATTGCGAACCCTAGACGGCAGCGCCCTCGATGGGCAGGACTACAATGCGACGGACACGGAAATCGTGTTTCCAGCGGGCACGCAGGAGCTTTCGCAATCGGTGCCGGTAGTCGTCATAGGTGATTTCGACGTTGAGACTGACGAGACTTTTGATGTGGAGCTGTACGATCCGAGCAGCAACGCCACGATATCGTCGGCCATCGCCACCGGGACAATCGAGAATGACGACCTCGTCGCGGTGACGGTAGGCGACGTCGCGGAACTGGAAGGCGATGCGGGAAGCGTGCCGTTCGTCGTCTCTGTGAGCATCGACCAGGCGCACCCAACCGAGAGTGTAACGGTCGATTTGCAGACAAACGATATTTCGGCGACGGCGCCGTCCGACTACGAATCCAGCTCAGTCCAGCTGAGCTTCGCCCCCGGAACCTTGGCGCTGTCGCAGTCCGTCAGCATCGACGTATATGGTGATACGGAGATCGAGGCCGACGAACAGTTCGAACTTGCTCTTATTGGCACGTCCGCGAATGCAATGGCGATTGATGCAGTTGGAGTCGCGACGATTCTGAACGATGACCTGCCTCCGCAGCTCGACTGTACGCCGGCATTTTCCACGCCGAGCGTACTCTGGCCGCCCAACCACAAGCTGGTCCCGGTTTCGATTGGCGGAGTTTTCGCCACCAATGGCGAACTGGCGGATATCATTGTGACGACAATCGAGCAGGATGAGCCCGTCAACGGACTCGGAGATGGCGACACGAGTCCGGATGCCGTGGACGTCGGTACCGACACGCCAAGTATCCGTCGGGAGAGGTCGGGCACGGGGGATGGGCGCGTCTATATCTTATCGTTTGAGGCGACCGACTCCAATACGTTAGCCAGCTGCAGCGGAATTCTGACGATTGGCGTGCCGCATGACCAAGGACAGGGTGCTGTGCCGATCGACTCTGGCGATCGCTTCAACTCAACCGGCGAATAGATTTGTCGAGAAACCGGCTCATGACGACCAAATCATGCAACTTTCTCGTCTCGCAAAACACATGAAAGGTCTTGTTGGGTTCAGCCTAGGGGCCACGACTAAAACGTAGCGTTGAGGCGGCGATTCGCGGATCTTAGCGGCGTTTGACGGCAAAACGGAAGAGGGCGGGCCATCCAACTTACTGATTTAAAAGAAAACGGTTCGTAACGTATACGCCTTCGAACCAGGTGGTCGGGAGTTCGAATCTCTCCGGGCGCGCCACTAAAAAAAAGGGTCACCAACGGTGGCCCTTTTTGTTTAGCAGTGTCCTGGATGCAGATGAGAACTCCAGTTCGACAAAACGCGCCAGCGTTTTGGACGCCGCAGGCGGGTCGAAGACCCGAGAATCGCCAAAAGGCGATTCGAGTCAATCTCTCCGGGCGCGCCACTAAAAAAAAGGTGTATACCGGTCACATGGTTTACACCTTATTCCGGACACATGGTTAACACTTTGTCCGGCATGAACGGA
>JAOUGX010000039.1 GCA_029865385.1 Gammaproteobacteria bacterium | reverse complement strand
ACTGGTTTGCGAAGCTGGCATCACTTATCGCGAACTGGTGGAGAAGTACTTGCCGAAGGGTTTTGTCGTTCCGGTCAGTCCGGGCACAAGTTTCGCGACGATAGGCGGCGCAATCGCAAACGATGTGCATGGCAAGAACCACGATCATGCGGGCAGCCTCGGATTACATGTCAACTGGTTGGACCTGATCTGTGCAGATGGCTCGATTCTGCGAGCGTCGATGGGACAGAATCAGCCGCAATTTCTCGCGACCATTGGTGGGCTCGGACTAACTGGGATCATTGCGCAGGTGAGCATCAACCTCGATCGAATCGGCACCGACTCGGTGGTTGTTCAGGAGCATCGGATTACGGACCTCGACGATTTTATGGAGCAACTTGCGACAGCCCGCGCGCATGCGCGGTATTCGGTCGGTTGGATCGACCTGCTGAAGAAGGGGTCCGGTCTTGGCCGTGGAATCCTGGAGACGGCCGATTTGTCGTCCGGGATAGTCGGATACCGCCCGAGGCGGCGGCTTCGTGTGCCAATTACATTGCCTGGCGGTGTGCTGAACAGTCAAACTGTTCGCATCTTCAATTCGCTTTACTACCGGCGAATACCGCCGGCCGGCCGGGAACGAGTGATCTCATATGATCAGTTCACGTATCCACTCGATGCAATTCAGGACTGGAACAGGATTTACGGTTCGCGTGGGTTTTTTCAGTTCCAATGCGTGTTACCGGAGGAGGAAAGTTCGCGTGGACTGCAGCGCTTGTTGGACATAATAACCAGGGCCAAGGCTGCATCGTTTCTGGCGGTACTGAAGACACTTGGCTCTCCGGGTATCGGCTTGCTATCTTTTCCGATTCGCGGTTTCACGCTGGCTCTCGATATCCCGCGAAAATCCGGGTCACTGGAGATAATGCAGGACCTCGAGAAAGCGACGCTCGACCACGGAGGGCGCGTTTACCTGGCCAAGGACGCAGTATTGAGCAGTTCCGGATTCAGAAAGATGTACCCTAACATCGAGCAGTTCGCCGCCGTGCTCGAGCAGATCGATCCGGGGCGACGATTTCAGTCGGATATGGCCGTCCGGCTCGGATTGAGAACTGGTCGCTGATATCTACTGAGACGTCGCTCACGCTGGCCGGTATGAGTGATGAGTAAAGTAGAGCGCCCGGAAACGACACAATCAACGATAATTACGAGTCGAGATTAATACTATGCAGAAATACATACCTCTGATTTTGGCGGTGGTTACGACGAACGCGCTATCTCAATTGCTTCTGAAGCAAGGAATGATCAATATCGGTAAATTCGACTTCACATCTTCGGGCATATTGCAGGCAATGCCGAGAATCGTATTCAGCCCCTACGTCATCGGAGGCTTGCTTACGCTCATATTCAGCATGGGATTGCATTTGCTGGCGCTCTCACGAGTGGACATTAGCTTTGCCTATCCGTTTCTGAGTATTTCGTATGTAATCGTCTTGTTTGCCGGATATTTCCTGTTCGGCGAAGCCATTACGACGTATCGAATTGCGGGGGTTGGTCTTATATGTATCGGCACAGTATTCATAGCACAAAGCTAGGCAGAAGATAGTGAAGCACATAATAGTTGGTGGAGACGGCTTTGTCGGTCGCTACATCGCGCGCGACTTGCTAAAGAAGAAAGAACAGGTACTGGTCTGCGATATTCGCAAGAGTCCTATTCCGATCTACGAAAAAGCAACGTTCATGAAATGCGACATTACCGACAACCGGGCGGTTCGCGAAATCCCGTTCCAGCCAGAGGATATCGTGTACAACGTGGCAGCCAGAATGTTGCACCCGATTATCAAGCGAAAGGACAGGCACGACTACTTTTTCAGCGTTGACTACGATGGCGCAAAACTCGTACTCGATGCGGCAATGGACAATGGATGTAATCGCCTCGTTCAATTCAGCACCGATATGGTTTACGGCAGACTAAAGTATCCGCCACCAATCCGGGAAGACCATCCGAGAGAGCCGATCGGTGAGTATTCGGACAGCAAGCGGTTTATCGAAGACTACTGCATTTCAAAAAGGCAAGAGGGGTTGCAGGTTTCGATTTTCCGTCCGCGCCTTATCATAGGACCCAGCCGCCTGGGCATTCTTACGAACCTCTTCAAGCTGATTCGATGGAATCTGCCGATTCCGTTGATAGGAAACGGTAGCAATCACTATCAGATGATTTCCGTGTTCGACTGCGCATCCGCTGCCGTAAAATCGGCGGAGCGGAATGTGGTCGACGGCGAATTTAACCTGGGTTCCGAGAACCCACCGCAGGTTCGCGATCTCCTGCGTGGATTGGCGAAGCAGGTCGGATCGAAATCGATTCTGGTGCCGACTCCGGCACCGCTGGTCAAGAGTGTGTTGCGCTTGCTGGATCGGATCAATCTTCCGTTACTTGTACCGGAACAGTTCGAAATCGCCGACGCGGATTATGTCATTGATATAGAACACACAAAATCCGCTCTGGGCTGGCGCCCCGAATACGACGATACGTCGATGTTTAGCCAGGCGTATGATGACTATGTTAACGGGCGCGAGTCGCAAACAGCATTCTAGTTTCGTTGAGAGGCAGTTACATGAGTGAGACATCGATAAGAATGAGCACGACTGCGGACCAAATCGACCGCCCGGATTTGCTGACTGTGGAAAATGCAAAGCAGTTGAGCCTTAAGGAGGTTCAACACCACTTTGTCGAGCACATGAATGCGGGACAAATGCATTTCCTCAAGATCCTCGGGTTCGACAGGATTCTGATCAACCGCGCAGAGGGCATGTATTACGAGACGGTGGACGGCAAGCGGATCCTCGATTTTTTCGGCGGATTCGGTTCTCTTGCATTCGGCCATAATCACCCGCGGATTCTGGACGCAAGAAAGCGATTTCAGGATGAAAAGCGTCATGAAATTGCAATGGCGTTTCTGTCGCAATACGCCGCGGCTTTGTCGTACAACCTTGCACGCATCGCACCGGATGGACTCGATGTCGTTTTCCTGACGAATTGTGGTTCGGTTGCGAATGAAGCAGCGCTAAAGCTGGCTGAGAGATGCCAGGGGCCTGAGCGTCGGAAAATTGCTTACGCTTCACTGGCATTTCACGGCAAGACACGCGCAGCATTATCCGTTACGGATTCGGAAATGTATCGTGGCGATTTCGCGTTGTTGAACAATACCGTTTGCGTGCCGTTCGGCGACGCCGACGCTCTTGACAGAGCCTTTGCTGCCGACAAGTCCATTGGCATCTTCATATTGGAAACAATACAAGGCGGAGCCGGCATCGTGGTTCCCCCGGATGGGTACATACAGGCAGTCCGCGAAGTCTGCAGCAAGCATGGTGTGATCTGGATAGCGGATGAGGTTCAATGTGGTTACGGACGCACCGGCCGGTTTTTTGCATTCGAACATTATGGCGTGTCGCCGGATATCATCACCCTGGCGAAGTCACTTGGTGCAGGCAAGACTGCAATTGGCGCCTACATCTGCCGAAAAGCGATTCACAAGAAAGCCTACGGAGAGCCGAAGAACGCTCTGATTCACGGGCCGGCGACGTTCAGCGGGATGGGCGAAGGCTGCATAACAGCGATCGAGGGCTTGAACTTACTCTACGATCAGCGGCTAATCGAAAATGCCGCGACGACCGGCGCTTACCTGATAGATCGGCTGCGTGCATTGCAAGAAAAATATCCTTCGTTAATCAAGGACGTACGCGGAAAAGGTTTGATGGTCGGTGTAGAGTTTGCCGACCTGAGCCAGACTTTGCCGATGGGCATGAAACATGTCGTCGCACTGCTGGATGACAAGCTGAAAGGCAGTATTTGCGGATTTGTCGGCAGTCTGTTGCTACGTGACTACGACGTGCTGGTTGCGTTTACCGAATACAATCGAAATGTCATTCGCCTTGAGCCACCGTTGATTGCAACCAGGACGGAAGTGGACAAATTCGTCGATGCTTTCGACGACCTGCTGTCAAAAGGGATCAGCGGGATAATCGGGAGTTTCGTCAGCAGCAAATTTCGCAAGTGACGTACGTTTGTATCGAATCGAATAAGATTCGCGGAATAAATCGATCGGATGAGATGTTTCCAATCTGGTAGAAGGTAACGTGGCCGATTGCGCGGCCGACGGTGTCCGTATCGCCCTTGACAGCATTTGTGCGAGTACGTAGAGTCCCGGCCTCCATGGGGCTATAGCTCAGCTGGGAGAGCGCTTGCATGGCATGCAAGAGGTCGGCGGTTCGATCCCGCCTAGCTCCACCATAGTCCTGTACGGACACTCGATTGCGGTATGATTTGCACGGTCTTGTCCCCATCGTCTAGAGGCCTAGGACACTGCCCTTTCACGGCGGTAACAGGGGTTCGAATCCCCTTGGGGACGCCATTTATCCCGGAGAATTGACAAGGCTCGCCGGGCCGGATCTCCGGGCTGCCTGGGACTGCGATTGCCTGCGATCGGTTTCAGGCACTGCAGCTGAAAATCGCATCCTGCGATGCTCAATCGCTTTGCTCCGGCAGAAAACCAGCAAACGTTCCATGTGCAAAAGGAAAGGGGTGACACGCTGCCGTGCCACCCCTTTTTTACGCGATTTCGGAACGATCGAACTTCGATTGTAACCGTGCCATACGGCAGTTTGTGTCAGCTGGTCGAGCCGAACCAACCTGCTCTTGTTATTGTTTTTCGCCTACTTGCCTCCGGTCTTCGGCGGCAGCACCTGCAGCGACTTCAGGAATTCAATTACCCGGTTCTGCTCGTCGGCGCTCAGAGCTTCGAAAGCCGTGCGTGATGTATAGGCTTCACCGGAATGAGCAAGTGTCGCCTCGCGCAGGGTCGTAAACAGGCCGTGGTGGAAATACGGCCTTTCATTTGCTGTACCCCAGAGCTTCTTGGTTAGAAACAGGCGATTGCCACCCAGGAAACCGGGCGACCCACCAGGTTGGTTGATGTCGATGGCCTCTTCATTGGGGTCGCCGGGGCCACTGGTGATGTCGTGCAGTTTCAGGTCGGTATATGCAGGTACCCATACGACGCCGTCCTGCGGTTTCAGGCGGGCACCGCCGGGCTGATAGCTTTTGGTCAGGTCCACTTCCAGCGGATCAGCCTGACCGGCTTGCAGGTTGCCTGGTGGGTTGAACGGATTGGGTTCCGAATAGATCCAGCCGTTGTCGTCCAGAGGAAGTGCCGGAACATGGCAGTCCACGCAGCCGATTTCTGCGAACAGCTTCTCACCTTGCCTGATTGCTCGCCGCACGTTTCGGTCTCGCGGAATGACCTGGCCGGGCACGGGCATAGTAGCCTGGAAAATGGCAACAGCCGTTATGTCTGCCCTTGTCAACTCGTTGACGAATCCATCCCCATCGGCATCGACTCCGGCGCCAAATCGTTCAGTGGATTGCATGCCGTGGTGATGATTGAATGCGTTATTCGTAAATTCGCGGATCGATACGACGCTGCCAGATTGGTGAAACGGACGAATGATCAAACTGGGTGGATTTGCGGGGCCAGTCGTCTTCAGGCTTTGCGCGGGCAGCCCGTCAACCTGTGAAACGTCCCAGGCGCCGCTTGAATCGCGGCTGATCATGCCGTAGTGCACACCCTTACTCATGAGCTCGCTCGATGTGCCCGGTGCGGTCGAGTCACGAATGGCTTGCAGATCCGAAGTCATTTGCCTGGCCAGCATCTCGATGTATCCGGCCCCGAACATGCCCAATGTCGCGCGGAAATTTCCGATCGACTGCAGGACGTCGAAATTTCCGCCTTCATTCATCGCACCCTTGGTAGCGACGAAGTCGTCGTGGTTGAAGGTTGCGAAATCAAACCGTTGAGCCGCGACAAAAACTCCCGTGACGAAGTCACCGCCGCCGCCGGCCATGCCGAAAGGCGCATTGTGACAGCCCGCGCATCCATTGGCGTCCATTGCGGAAACGCGATTGAAGTTTCGCGGAAAAAGTAACGGATCAGCGGGATCGGCAACCGGAGCTCCGTTTCCCTTGGTCAGCGGCCGCCCACCGCCCTGTTGTGGTGTCCATTCTGCAGAGAATGCGGCTTCGCCGCGCTGGATCAGTTCCTCAAGTGAGATCGCGTACTCCTGACCATCTTCGAGACGATCATAGGAAGACAGTTCCTGCCCGATTTCGGCAATAGCCGGCGATACGGCAAACAGAAGAGTGGAGACGACAGCGTTACGAACTATGGCGTGCACAGTCATTGTATTCATGGGTTTTAAACCTTCCCTTGTGTGCGATTCGAATGGAAAAGGTAACTGGGTTCCTTTTCGTTTATTGTCTTTTATCGCTTATTGAATGTTGTAGTCCAAGGCTACCGAGAATAGTATTTACGGAATGGGTATTTTGACATAATCGATAGCGTTATTTTGAACGTGTCGTCGCCGGGGGCAAGCTGCCTGCCGAGACCCCGTCGAATTTGTGCCGGATTATGCCGTTGCGCCAATCGAATACGGTTAAACGTGTTTTCCCAGCGAAAATAGATGAGCAAGATCGCAATGCGACGTTTAGCAATATGTTCAACAGTACTTCCGATTCTGCTTTGGTCCGTACTGGCAGCGGGTCAAACATGGCGCGTCGTCGGTGAGCGGGTCCCGGATTCCACCGTTTACGATCTGGCAGGAAACGCAGTGCGTTTATCGACGCTCTGGGGCGAAAAACCGGTGCTGCTGGTTACAGGTTCCTTGAGTTGCCCACCGTCCAGAAGAACGTTGCCCGCTACTGCCATGCTGCTGAATGACTACAAGGGTCTTTTGTCCGTTGCGATTGTCTACGTGATAGACGCGCATCCATCGGGCGATCCGTCGCCGTATTCCGGCGAGGAGCGCGTCACTCGAAAAAATGTCAAGCAGGGAATATTGATTCGTCAGCCCAGGAGCCAGGAAGAGCGAATTTCACGAGCTGTCGAACTGCAGGAACTCCTCGGTTCGACGGCGCCGATACTTGTGGACAACATGGAGAATACCGCCTGGCAGTCCGTTGGCGAACGGCCGAATGCAGCCGTTCTCATCGATAAGGGCGGTCGGGTGCTGGCGCAACAGAAGTGGTTCGACGATGCTTCCATCCGCGACATGATCGAGAGGCACATCGGTACCGAGCATTGAAATTCTACTATCCGAAAATCTGTTCAAGCGGCAGCAATTCGATACCAACAGTTATGTGCGGAACTGCAATGTTATTCGTCGAGCAACAAGCTCGCGATACACGGCACAGTTGAATATGGCGACGCCATACATTTCGAAACCCTCTTCGAACAGTCTCCGAACGAGATAAGCCGTGTCCGTTTTGGACTCTACGAATCCGATTTCCAGCATAAGTGCTCCGAGGTATTCGAACCCGAGCGCGCCGGTGAGGAATATTGTCGCCGCTGCGAGAAAGTACAGCCGCGTATCCGCAGTTAACCGTCGGATCAGTGGCATCAAGATGATCACAACGACAGCTACAAACAGTACGCCGAACACTACCCAGGAATGCGTGTCCAGCCATGGCGCGATCAGGTCCTTTCGCACCATATAGTCATGCAAGTTGCTGAAACTTTCGTGAATTCCCGCGGATTCGTCGACCGACAGGTAGAGAAACAGGAGGCTGAGAAAGAGCCAATAACCGGATTGTTCGATACCCAGCGATTTCTCGTGTCGGAAAATAACGAAAACGAGAGCCGACGCCAAGAGCAGATTTATTACCGAAAAGTAGGTGGGTAGGCTTTGCTCGCTGCCCACATTCAGCAATCGCAGGAATCCCAGCGCATTTCCATGGCCGGTAAGTTTTGTGATCGCATATCCGATCGAACCAGCAAGAAGGATGATCGTTACAGCAACGAATTGCACTCTGCAAAAGTTGCGTAAAGTGATGCGAGTGGAAATTTTCAAATCACGGGCTACCGGTGAACGCATCTGCGTTGACGTCATCGCTCGATCGACGATTTCGGCGATCGCAGGAATCTGCTGGCGCTTTTGCATAAGCAATGATGTCGGAATTTCGAACAACATTTGTCGCCACTTGCACGCCGAACATGCACCACTCCCGGGATCCGCCAGCCGGAATTCGACGGGCGAGCAAGATTAGTCTGCAATTCGACCTAAGTGCAACTGCTTGCACAGCTTGAACCGCCTGTCGGCAGAATTTACAGCGCGCGAGAAATATTCTGCGGAGTTTGGCGTAAACATAGGAAATAGAAAGAGATTCGGGCTTGGTTTAAATCTTGCATCCAGATTGGGAGATCTGTCGGTTGTGCGCCGTTTACGCGCCGCGATACCCGGCCGGATTTGTGGGCGCGGCGCTGTTGCGGTTTGCGAGACCCACTTAGCAGCCTGAACCCAAGGAAGAGTTTGTGAATTTTGCTTCGAGTCCCGTCATCTCTCACGCCAGCCAGGTTGCGAATGGCAAAGTGCTGGTAAGCATGCACCCGGCAAGATCAATTCTACTGTTTGCACTAGTCGTACTGGCAGGGTCATCCATTGCCCGGGCCGACAACGTCGATGGTGCTTGGTCGCCGGTTTTCGACTGGCCGCTTATCAGCGTCCACGCGGCAATCACACCCGACATGCGGGTCCTCACCTATGGAACCAAGGGCAATGGTCAGCAGACAGGCTACTTCATTTATGACGTTTGGGATGCGAGCGAAGGGCCGAGCGGCGACGGACACTTGACTTTGGACAATATGACCTTGACCGATTTGTTTTGCAGCTCGCAGGTCATTTTGCCCCAGAGTGGCGAGATTTTCATAGCCGGCGGCGACAACTGGACCGGAAGCGGTACCACCAATACTGGCAACAATAACAGCAATGTCTTTGACTACGGAGACAACTCGCTGACTCGTTCAAGCAATATGTTCCGCGCGCGCTGGTATTCGTCCGCGACGGTGATGATCAACGGCGAAGTCTATATCCAGGGCGGCAACGGTGGTGGCGACCTGCCCGAAGTGCGGCGGTTGGATGGCACGTTCCGGCTGTTGAGCAACGCGCCTACGGGGCCGTACGCAACCGTATTTCCACGCAACTTTCTGGCGCCGGACGGTCGGGTCTTCGGCTATGACACCAACGGCAAGATGTATTTCGTTGCAACCGGCGGTACCGGGTCCCTGATTGCTGCTGGTCAGATTGCGTCCGCCAACGCCGGTTGGACATCGAGCGCGGCGATGTATCGGCCAGGACGCATCCTGCAAATCGGCGGCAATTCGAACGGTGCCGTGATCATCGACATCAACGGACCACAACCGACGGTAACCACGACCCAGTCGATGTCCTCGCGCAGGCAGTGGGTGAGTGCAACGGTGCTTGCCGATGGCAAGGTGCTTGGAACCGGTGGTAGCCAGAACGACAACCAGATGGTAGGCGTCAATAACAGTGCCGAGATCTGGGATCCCGCGACAGGCGAGTGGCATGTCGGCACGTCCGGCGTAAAGGCACGTCTGTATCACTCCGCCGGACTGTTGTTGCCCGATGCCAGTGTGCTGGTCTCGGGCGGCGGTGCGCCGGGTCCGCAAGTCAACACCAATGCCGAAATTTATTATCCTCCGTACCTGTTTGATGGTAACGGTGATCTGGCTGCGCGGCCGTTTATTTTGTCCGCACCGGATACAGCGGAGGTCGGCGACGTTCTCGACATCGAAATCGATGCGTCGACCATCAGCGCGATAAATCTCGTCAAGACAGGATCTGTAACGCACAGCGTAAACATGGATCAGCGATTCCTGACCATTCCGTTCACGCGTTCCGGCAATATGCTTCAGGCCAGCCTGCCGAATCGCGCAACCGATACCCCGCCAGGTTACTACTTGATGTTCGTGCTTGACGGCAACGGAGTGCCTTCCCACGCCCGAATGCTGCGGATCAACATCGATGCGACGCCCTTTGTCGCGGTCGACTATACGCCGGCGATCGGCGGCGGCGGTGGCGGAGCGTTCCAGCTGGCATGCCCGGCGGACGAAACACTTGTAGGCGTGCACGGGCGATACGCAACCTACGTGAACCAGGTTGGACCTAAGTGTGTGAAGGTCGATCAATTGGGGCGCTGGATCGGAAATCCGACAGACGGTCCGGTGACCGGAACCTCGACGAGCGGCACGGCATTTTCGAAAGTTTGCCCGGTGAATTTTGCGGTTAGCGGATTCCGTGGCCGATCGGCGCAATACGTCGATCAGGTGGAACTGGAATGCCGGGCATTGACGCCTTCCGGCGGCCTGACCGGTGTAGCGCAATATCTCGGAGGCAGCGGCGGCTCAGGCGGTTCAGCGCAAGGACCGCTCAGTTGCGGTACCGGCAATCCGGCCTACGCCTTGTACGGCCGTTCCGGCAGTTGGCTCGACGCTTTCGGTATGCAATGCCGACAGGCAGTGATTACGCCGATCAGTATCAATTCATCGCCGGTCATCGTAAATCCGGGGACACAATCAGGCATCGTTGGCATCGCAGCCGGACTACAAATCAGTGCATCGGATGGCGACGGCGACGATCTGACTTTCAGCGCAATCGGATTGCCAAGCGGGCTGCAACTCGACTCGGCATCGGGATTCATCAGCGGAACGCCGAGCGTGGCCAATTCGTTTAATGCCTCCGTTACGGTTTCGGACGGAAGTGAGTCGGACACCGCCGACTTCACCTGGAACATCGTCACGGCGGCACCCCTGGCAGTCGATCCGGTGCCGAGCCAACCGCCGCAGCTCGTTGACACACAGGTTGCCTACTTCGCAAGCGCGAACGGTGGCGTCAACGTTGTATTCAAGTGGGACTTTGGTGACGGCACGCCGGAGACAGCGTTCTCGAGCAATGCATCGGCCGAGCACGTATTTGCGGAGCCTGGTATCTACTTCGTGACTCTGACCGTCAACGACGATTTCGGAATTCCGATTATCCAGACGTTTGTGCAGACCGTATACCTGCCGCTGACAACCTCGCGTCCGGCCAACTCGTCGAATGTAATGTATGAAACTCGATCCGGCGCGAATTCGCGAGTGTGGGCCGTCAATCAGGACAACGATACCGTTACCGTAATTGATGCGGTTACGAATCAGAAGCTGGCGGAGATTGCCGTTGGCGAGGCACCTCGCTCAGTGGCTGCGGCGCCGGATGGACGTGTTTGGGTAACCAGCAAGGCGGCGTCTGCTATAAGCATCGTCGATCCTATCAGCCTGGCCGTCGTGCAAAGCCTGTCGTTGCCGCGTGGTTCCGCGCCGTACGGCATCGTGTTTTCACCGGTGTCCAACGAGGCTTACGTCACGCTTGAAGCTAAAGGCCAACTGCTGAAACTGGACGCAACTACCGGCTTACCGGCAAGTGCTGCCGACGTTGGCGCGAATCCACGGCAAATTGCGGTCAACAGTACGGGCACCAAGCTCTACATCTCCCGATTCATCACTCCGAGGCAGCCCGGAGAAGAAACAGCGACGGTATTGGCCGAATTAAGTGGCACTAAGTTCGGCGGCGAGGTGCTACTTGTCGATCCCTCGACAATGACGGTGACCGGCAACCTTATTTTGCAGCACAGCGAAAAACCCGATGCGGAGAATCAGGGCAGTGGTGTCCCGAATTACCTTGGCGCTGCGACGATTTCCCCGGATGGCACTCACGCCTGGCTGCCCTCCAAGCAGGACAACATCGGCCGTGGCACCTTACGCAACGGTTTAAATATCAATTTTCAGAATACAGTTCGAGCCGTAAGCTCACGTATCGACGTAATCGCAGATGCCGAAGATTACGCGAGCCGGATCGATCATGACGATGCAAGCGTTGCCAGCGCCGCTGTCTTCGATCCATACGGCGTTTACATGTTCGTTTCGCTGGAGACGAGTCGCGAGATTGCCGTAATCGATGTCCACGGCGGCTACCAGCTGTTCCGCTTGGACACCGGAATGGCGCCGCAAGGTCTGGTCGTATCGCCAGATGGGTTGAAACTGTTTGTTAACAACTTCATGAGCAGGACGGTCGGTATATACGATATTGCGCCGCTGCAGCAATCGGGACTGTGGAGCGTGCCGTTAGTAGCGACGGTGCAAAGCGTCGCTATCGAGAAACTTGCTGCCGACGTGCTGAGGGGCAAGCAGCTGTTCTACGATGCCCGCGACATCCGGCTTGCCAGAGACCGCTACCTGAGTTGCGCTACCTGCCACAACGATGGTGGTCAGGATGGCCGGGTCTGGGACCTGACGGGCATGGGTGAGGGACTACGCAATACGATTGCGCTGAACGGTCGCCGCGGTGGGCAGGGATTCCTGCACTGGAGCGAGAACTTCGACGAGGTGCAGGATTTCGAAGGGCAGATTCGCAGTCTTTCTGAAGGGACGGGATTGATGTCGAATGCGGATTTCAATCACGGATCGCGAAGCCAGCCGCTGGGCGACCCGAAAGCCGGATTGAGCGCAGATCTTGATGCACTTGCGGCCTATGTGGAGTCGCTGGACGAATTCGCCGCAAGTCCATACAGAAACGAGGACAATTCTCTGACAGCAGACGCTGTCGCCGGACGGGAGATTTTTCGCAGCGAAAATTGCGCTGCGTGCCACGGCGGCACAGACTTCACCGACAGTGGCGGATCGAATTTGCATGATATTGGCACTATCAAGAGTTCGAGTGGTTCGCGCCTGAACGGCCCCTTGTCCGGGATCGACACTCCAACTTTGCGCGGGGTGTGGAACGGCCAACCGTATTTGCACGACGGTTCAGCAGCAACAATGCACGATGCCGTCGAGGCTCATATCGGCATGACTCTCGATGCTCAGCAGTTGGCACAGCTGGTTGCGTACCTGTCGCAGATTGACGGGACAGAGGCCGCAGCACCTGTGCCCAACGTGCCACCGACAATCGATAATCCGGGAAGCCAGGCAAATATCGTGGGCGAATCGGTCAGTCTGGCGTTGGTTGCTCAGGATGTCGACGGCGACCAACTGACCTTCAATGCTGACGGTTTGCCGGCCGGCCTGGGCATCGATGCGCTCACCGGTGAAGTGAGCGGTGTGCCTACGTCAGGTGGCCAGTCGATGGTCACTGTAACCACTAGCGACGGAATAGACTCTGCCAGTACGGTTTTCGAATGGTCAATCAGTTCGACGGACAACAGCAAGCCATCGCGACCGAAACGTCTGAAAGCGAAAATCGTGGATGGATTTGTTCAATTGACCTGGGATGCTTCGACTGACAACGTGGGCATTGCAGGCTACTACGTCTTCCGTTCGACCGACGGTACTCAAGGCATACAAATCGCGACGACGGTGAATACAGCCTGGCTAGATCAGGACGTCATCGAGGGGACTACCTACACATACTCCGTAATGGCTTTCGATGAAGCCGGTAATTTCAGTCGCTTGTCCGGGATGCGAAGTCAAACGCCTTTCATGGCGCCTACCAGGCCCAGTGATCTGGCGTGGACCGTGGCAGGAGGTTATCCGCAGCTGGAATGGACGGCATCGACAGACAACGTGGGTGTAGTCGGCTACATCATCCTCAGATCGGACGGGGTCAAGACGGAGGGTCCCCAGGTTGGACAGACCACTGAGACCAGCTGGATCGACACCTCGGTTACTAGCGGCGTCAAGTACTTCTATGCGGTCAAAGCATACGATGCTGTCGGAAATTTCAGCGCGCGCTCTCCGTTCATAACCGTCGTTGCGCCGTGATGGAAACAAACACCACGGTTTCTTTAAGGGCAGACGGCGTAGCCCGACTTTGTCTGATGATGTTATGCCTGGCAAGCAGCTCGGTGTCGAGCGCTGCAAATAATGTTCTGCCCGAGTACGAGCGCGTCCGCGTGCTTTCTACGGCACGGCCAATTAGCGAAATAGAACTCGTGGATAAGAGTGGCAGTCCTTTCGCGCTTCGGGAGCTGCGCGGCCGCGTCGTAATGGTATTTTTCGGATTCGCCAATTGCCCCGACGTTTGCCCGACCACAATGGCAAGGTTGCAACAATTTAAGCAGTCTGCGGGCAAAGACCTTGACGACGTCGTCTATGCGATGATCAGCGTCGACGGCGAGCGCGATACACCCGAAAAGTTGAAAAAGTTCGTCGACGGGTTTTCACCCGAATTCATCGGATTAACCGGAAAACCAGATCTGGTAAAGCGCGTGGCGGCGGAATTTCGCGCGCCGTTCTATAAAGGGAATATCAGCGGCCCTTCGAACGCGTACTCGGTCGCACATGCACCGCAGGTATTCCTGCTCGATGCAGACGGTATGCTCCGGGCGGAGTTGTATAACGCTTCGTTCGAAGCCATGGCGGGTATTTCAAAGGCCCTTCTCGACGAGCATCAGGTGTCCCAACAGCGAACAACGGCGGATTAGCGATCCCGTCGTCTGCGCGGTCACAAGGAATGCATACCGCGAGCGATCGATTGCCGGTCAGGATTGCGAAAGTATGTAATTCTCTACGCCCATCCTGTCGATAAGACCCAACTGCGTTTCCAGCCAGTCAACGTGTTCCTCTTCCGATTTCAAGATCGCATCAAACAAATCACGACTAACAAAATCCTTGCGTGATTCGCAGAAGGTAATCGCGGCCTTGAGATCCGGGATTGCATCGAGTTCCAGGTCGAGATCACATTGCAGCATCTCTTCGACGTCCTCTCCGATTCGCAGCTTGCCCAGATCCTGCAGGTTCGGCAATCCTTCGAGAAACAGTATGCGCTCTATGACCTGATCGGCATGCTTCATTTCGTCAACGGATTCCTCATGCTCTTTTTCGGCGAGCTTGCGGATGCCCCAGTCTTTATAAATTCGGGAGTGCAGAAAGTACTGGTTAATCGCCGTTAACTCATTCTTGAGAATCCGGTTCATGTGCTCGATTACTGTGGCATCGCCCTTCATTTTTTTGCTCCGGTGACAGTTTGCTTTTCTGATAACGCTCACCATGATAAGTACAATGCTTGTGATCGCAAAACAATCCCGCCAAAAAGTGCTCGAATTGACGTTCCGATTTGCCTCGACGCGAGAAAAAAAAGACCGGCTGTTGCCGGTCTTTGGGATTCATGCGCCGGATCGGCGTTAGGCAGGCGATGGTACGTACACGGAAGGGCGTGTGTAGTTGCGGCTTTCGTCCAGGATCGACTGCGCCGTGCTGGCGCAACTGCCGCAGCCAGCAGAGACGCCCAGCATCTCGCGAAGTTCGATCAGACTGTCGACGCCGTTTACTGCCGCCCGGCGTATTTGCTTGTCGGTAATCGATTTGCAAATGCAAACGTACATAATTTCAGCTACTTAACGAACCTGCCGTGATTTAAACGCAAATG
Source organism: Gammaproteobacteria bacterium (assembly GCA_029865385.1). Lineage (GTDB taxonomy): Bacteria > Pseudomonadota > Gammaproteobacteria > Steroidobacterales > Woeseiaceae > JAKEGN01. Next base: position 14,208 of record JAOUGX010000039.1, on the reverse strand, counting down.
CGAATGATTGTCAATACGATTAAAGGGCGGGCTGCAAGCTATGCGTCTTGCTCCCGATTATGTGAAACGTGATGGCTACCAATAGCTTGAAGCGGGAACGTAAAAACATTGTTAAATGCATGACCGCCCGAGCCGGGGCATCCGGACTGAAAGACGTTCACGCGCCCGCCAGGAAACCTTTTTCCATAATCATCGTCGCAGATTTGAGACAGGTTTTTTTTTTGTTTTTTAGTGTTACGGTTCCATCCGAACAAGGAATTCATCTTATTTAAAGGACTTTACTCAGGCCTTAATTCTTAACTGAAAAAAGGGCAAACCAATCGAAAGTTTGGGACGCAAAGCCACCGGTCTTCAGGCGAAAGCCTATGATAGCGGGGTTGCCAGTTTAGAAATCAGGATCGCACCGATCGCAATGGATCTGTGAGCCCGACCTGTTTCGCTGCACGTGCGGTTCTGCACGTGGTGTTCCATCCAGTCCAATGCTGCACTGATGCGCATTTAATTCGATTGTTTGCCCGCCTGGAGACAGGCAGGAGCAACATCGATGAATGGATGGGCAAGCGCTAACTTAACTCGCAACTGCGTAATTCTGATGGCCGCTAACGCGGTCTTGAGCGGTTGCCTGATGGGCGAGCCGGCGGAAGACACTGGCGATGCGCCAGGCATACAAACAGAATTGTCGGGAAGTGTTGGTGATGGACCAATCGTCAGCGCTTTCATGCGCGTTCTGACGGCAGACGGCGCGATACTTTCGGAATTCCAGAGTGACGCGACTGGCGCGTACAGGATCATGGTCAGCGCAAACGAGAACGATTTTCCGCTGGTAATCGACGCATGGGGTGGCACAGACCTGGTTACCGGCCTTGCACCGGATTTCGCGCTTCGCGGTGCCGCGGTGTTGGCCGAATCCCGGTCAACTGTCAACATCAATCCGTATTCCACTCTCGCAATCGAGACCGCTCTTGACCTGCCTGGCGGCCTTAGCGGCGAGAACGTCGAGACAGCCCAGTCAATTGTTGTAGCGGCTGTGAATGGCGGCATGACGACATTGCTTGGTGACGGTCCGATGTTCACGCCAATCAATGGCGGAAACATTGCGGAAATCGTCCGGGCGTCCGAATCGCTTGCGGAAATCGTACGGCGTACCCGAAACTGGAAGGTAGCTTTCGGTTTTTCGACGAACGCTGACCTGGTTATGGAGGCCTTGGGATCGGATCTTACAGATCTGGTCATTGACGGTGTCGGCGGTTCCCGAGCCGATGCTCGTGCGGCGGCGCTTTCAACGGTTCTCGGCGCGCAGGTATTGCTGGAGTCGATGAGCAATGAACTGCATGTCAACGGAACGAACGCTACGGCAGCAATGGAAGCCGCAATTCGGCAGGTGAGCTCCGGACCGATTCAGCCGGAACTGGGCGAGCTCAGGGTAACTGCCAAAGTGCTGCAACAAGTGCGTACCGGACTTACGGCCGCTGCAATCGTGAGTCAGGATAATGCGCTGACGCAATTGCGCGTCGCTGTTTCCGGCATCCAGCCTGGATTCGGTCCCGATCTGGTCAAGAGCCTGTTGCCAGCCAACTATCGCCAAACTCTAGAAAACCTGATGCCTTTGGTTGCCGGCGCGAATGCTTCGACACTGGCAGCAATTAATGAAGTCGCGCGTACCGGTGGCTCCGACCCGGACGTCAATCGCGTTCCTGTTATCAGCGGTACGCCCGCCAGTACGGTTGCCGCGGGCGCCGTCTACTCGTTCGCACCGACAGCCAGCGATGCTGACGGCGATGCCTTGACATTCAGCATTGTCAATCGGCCAGCCTGGATGAGCTTCGCCAGCAATACCGGCGTTCTCACTGGCACGCCGTCGTCGGCAAATGTCGGCAACTACGGCAACATTTCGATTCGCGTCACAGACGGTCAGGCGACAGCCAGCCTTCCTGCGTTTTCGATCAGAGTGACCGTCGCTTCAGTCAATTCGCCACCTGCCATTTCTGGTACACCACAAGGCAGTGTGCAGGTCGGATCCGCCTACGCATTCACGCCTGCTGCGTCAGATCCAGATGGCGATCCCTTGACCTTTAGCGTTGCAGCGAAGCCAACCTGGCTGAATTTCAATTCGACGAACGGCAGGTTGACCGGTACGCCGGCAGCCTCCGATGCCGGTATCCATGGCAGTATCGTCGTCTCTGTATCGGACGGTAATGCAACGACAAGTTTGCCGGCATTTTCTATTTTCGTTACGACATCGTCGGGCAATTCGCCACCGACGATTTCAGGGACACCGCCAACCTCAGTAAATGCCAACTCGCTCTACAGTTTTACGCCGACTGCAAGCGATCCAGACGGTGACTCATTGACGTTCACCGTGAACGGTCTTCCTGGATGGGCATCCTTTACGCCGTCCACGGGCCGCATCAGCGGAACTCCAAGGGACGTGGACATCGGCAACTACAGTGGTATCCGGATAACGGTATCGGATGGAATCGCAACAACGGATCTCGGGCCGTTCACAATCGCGGTGCAGGCGGTTAGCACAGGATCAGTAACATTGAGCTGGATACCGCCTACCGAAAATGAAGATGGAACTCCTTTGACGGACTTGGCGGGGTATCGGTTCCTATGGGGTACGACGCCAGGCAACTATCCTAATTCGGTAACTGTCGGCAACCCGGGACTGACGAGCTACGTGATTGGCAATCTCCCTCCGGGTACCTACGAATTCGTGGCGTTGGCGTACAGCGCGTCCGGTATCGAAAGCCAGTTCTCGAGCCCCGCAACGCGAACCGTGCCGTAGTTTCAAATGTACCGGGGCTTTGGGCCCCGGTACTTCTCTGTTTGTGTGCCGATGAGTCCCACATTTCGCACACTCCTTGATCGACGGCGACGAAGCTTCCCTGATCCCAGCCAGCTCCGGCAAGAGCCGGGCCCCTGTCACGCGAACCGTGCACCAGGCCGCCAAGGCATGGCACTATTGCGGGTCTTGCATGCGGACGGGGTTGCCGGTCTCACCGGCGGTGCCCCCAAACAACAGGGACTCTCTTGAGCATAGATAGCCGAAAACTCCTGATCGTCGAAGACGACCCCGGTCTGCTGAGCCAGCTCAAGTGGTGCTTCGAGGGCTTCGACGTGGCAAGCGCCGGCGACCGGACCAGCGCCATCAACGAGTTGCGGCGCCACGAACCCATGGTGGTACTCCAGGATCTTGGATTGCCGCCCAACCCGGAAGGCGTCGACGAAGGGCTCGCCACGTTGCAGGAGATCCTCAAACTGGCGCCACATACCAAGGTAATTGTCGTCACCGGCCACGGCGACCAGGAGAACGCCCTGCGGTCGGTCGCACTGGGCGCCTACGATTTTTACCAGAAGCCGGTCGACACCGACACGCTGCAATTGCTGGTCGATCGCGCGTTCAACATCGGTGAGCTCGAAAGCGAGAATCGGCGTTTACAGAATCTTGCCAGCGAATCGCCGCTCGATGGCATCGTGGCTGCCAGCGAAGGCATGCTGCAGGTTTGCCGCATGATCGAGAAAGTGGCTCCAACCAATGTCACGACGCTGCTGCTCGGCGAATCCGGCACCGGCAAGGAATTGCTCGCCCGTGCGTTGCACAACCTGAGTCCGCGCAAGGACAAGCGTTTCGTTGCAATCAACTGCGCCGCGATTCCGGAGAATCTGCTCGAGTCGGAGTTGTTCGGCCACGAGAAGGGAGCGTTTACCGGCGCGGTCAAGCAGACGCCGGGCAAAGTCGAGATTGCCAACAGCGGCACGCTGTTCCTGGACGAGATCGGCGACATGCCGCTGGCGCTGCAGGCCAAGATGCTGCGCTTCCTTCAGGAACGCGTTATCGAGCGGGTTGGCGGACGCGAAGAAATCTCTGTCGACGTCCGCGTCGTGTGTGCCACCAACCAGAATCCGACCGGGCTCATCAGCCAGGGCCTGTTCCGCGAAGACCTTTATTATCGCGTCAGCGAGATCACGATAGACATACCGCCGTTTCGCGATCGCGAGGAAGGACGGCTGATTCTCGCGCGCACTATCCTGAACCGTTATGCGAAACAGCAGGGAAGGGCACTCAACGGATTCACCGACGACGCTAACGAAGCGATCGAAGCCTATTCGTGGCCCGGCAACGTTCGCGAACTCGAGAACAAGATCAAGGGTGCTGTGATCATGGCCGACGGCAAGCAGGTAACCGCTGCCGACATGGGCCTGTCCGGTATCGAAGACAGGGAGCCCGAGTCGCTGAATCTTCGCGAGGTTCGCCAGCGGGCAGAATCGAAAGCCATCCGAGTCGCGCTGATGAAGAATTTCGGCAATATCTCGCGCGCCGCGGAGCAGCTCGGGGTCACGCGGCCGACGCTGTACGATCTTCTGAACAAGTACGGATTGTCGGCGGACGCCTATTCCAAACGTGCCGCGTCGGACGACGCCTGATTGGTTGGCTGACAGTCGCCTGCAGTGCAGGCTCCTACAGCGCACGAATATCGCAGCAGTATTCTTGTAGGAGCCTGCACTGCAGGCGACGCGCTCTAACGGGTTTTGAACGAGTCGGGATTCAGCTCGTGGCGTGACAAGAGCTTGTAGAAGTCCGTGCGATTGCGTTTGGCGAGCCGGGCCGCCTGGCTGACGTTGCCCATCGTGATCTGCAAAATCTGTGACAGGTAATTGCGCGTGAACTCGTCACGCGCTTCGCTGAACGAAGCCAGTTTGCCGCCGTGTTCGCCGAGCGAGGACTGCACCAGCTCGCCACTGATGACCGGTGAGCGCGACAGAGCGACGTTCTGCCTTACGATGTTGTAGAGCTGGCGGATGTTACCCGGCCACTCGGCGGTGACCAGTAATTCCACGGCTTCCGGCGCATAGACCTTGCGTTCCTGCCCGGCTTCTTTGGCGATCTGCTGCAGGAAGTGCGATACCAGCAGTGGAATATCCTCGCGGCGTTCGTCGAGAACCAGGATGCGGATGCCGACAACATTCAATCGGTAATAAAGGTCTTCGCGGAACTTTCCTTCGCGCATCATCTCCTGCAGATTCCGGTGTGTTGCGGATATCACGCGCACGTCGACACGCAGTGCTTCAGTGCTGCCAACCGGCCGTACCTGGTGTTCTTGCAGAACGCGCAGCAATTTGACTTGCAGCCGCATCGGCATGTCGCCGATTTCGTCCAGCAGCAGCGTGCCGCCTTCGGCTGCCTGGAAAAGTCCCTTGTGAGTGCGTGTGGCGCCTGTAAACGCTCCTTTCTCGTGACCGAACAATTCGGACTCGAGCAGGTTTTCCGCCATGGCGCTGCAATTGATCGCAACGAAAGGCTTGTTCTTGCGCGGGCTGGCGCGATGAATGGCCTGCGCCAGCAACTCCTTGCCCGTGCCGGACTCGCCGGTGATCAATACGCGCGCATCGGTCGCGGCAACCATTTTGGCCTGGGCCAGGATCTCCTTCATTGCCGGGTTGCGCGTAATAATTTCGGATGCCCAGTCGTCATCGACTTCAGCCGAGCCGGAAATCTTCATCGCACGCTCGACCGTGCTCATCAGCTCGTCCTTGTCGATCGGCTTGGTGAGGAAGCCGAATGCGCCGCTCTGCGTTGCCACGACGGCGTCCGGTATCGTGCCGTGCGCCGTAATGATCAGCACCCTTAGGCCCGGCGAGCGCGTCTGCAGTTCCTTCAGGAGCGCGATGCCGTCCATCTTGTCCATGCGGAGATCGGTGATTACGAGGTCAGGACGGAACCGGTGCAGGACGGCGAGCGCGTTCTCGGCACTCTCGACGGCCTCCACTTCGTACTGCTCGGCCCGCAGCCGGATGCTCAGGAGACGCAGCAGTCCCGGGTCGTCGTCGACCAGCAGGATCTTGCCTTTGGATGGAACGGGTCTATTCGCCATGGATTATGAGTTTTCAGTCGCGCGGACCACGAATTTTACATATTAATGCGGCGAAGCGTCGAAATTACTGTTCGCGAATCGCCCGTTCGATCGAGGTGATGGCCTCGAGCTTTTCCTCCGCCTCGGCCAGAGACTGTCGCAGGCGGCGGTTTTCGGCCTCGACGCTGGCTATGCGCTGCGTCACCGCGGCTTCTTCGGTCGTCGCGGCCCGGTTGTTTTCCGACCGCAGGCGGTTCGTTTCGGCACCCAGCATTATGCGCTCTTCCACCTGGCGCAAACTGATGGTCGCGAGCGATATCTCGCCCGGCGTCATCAGCTCTTTCTGTGACAGCAGGTCACGCAGCAGCGTCTGTGCTTCGTCGGGGCTGGACTCGGAATGGCCTGGTGTCGCCAGCACCAGGGCGAATCGCAGCCGGGTGGACGGGTCGGGTGTCAACTGTGCCGCGGCGCGGGAGTCCGCGTAGATTTCGGCTTGCGTGGCCGGATCGCCGCTGACCAGTTCGTAAATCTCGCTGATGTACTGGTTGGTTTCCGGCGCGCCCAGAATGACCGGTTCGGCATCCGCCGTGCGCCGGCCTTTCAGCCAGTTCGAGGCCTGCGTACAGCCGGACATCAGGGCAGCAATGACGAGCAGAGTCGCTGCTCTGTTACATCGGATTGTCAGTGACGACTTAAGCATTCGCTGCGATCCTTGGTTTCTCGACCATCCGCTTCTGCGGAATGTGAATTCGGAAATGCGCCCCGCAGAATTCTTCGGAGTTGACCAATTCTACGGAACCGTTGTGAGCCTGTATGCATTCAAGCACGACAGACAGGCCGATTCCGGTCCCGGCAATATGGCCGCCCTGTTCCTGCTGCCCCTGGAAAAAAGCTTCGAAAATCCGGGGACTTTCATCTTCGGGAATCCCGGGACCCGTGTCCGCGAACTCGAGCACAAAACTGTCGGGCGAGCGCCGGGCCCGAATCGTGACGATTCCGCCCTTCGGCGTGAATTTCACGGCATTCGACAGCAGATTATCCAAAACCGTGCGAATCTTGTCCCGATCCGCGCTGACAATGATGTCTTCGACGTCCAGACGCAACTGAATCTGCGCTGATTTCAGTGCCAGCCGCTGGGCCTTGGCAACCTGGATAACCAGTGCACGTAACGGGAATTCGCTTCTTGTCAGCACTTCGTTCTTGCTCTGCCAGGCGCTGAAGCTCAACAGGTTTTCGATCAGTTGCTGTAATTTCAGCCCGTTCATGCGCAGGATATCGGTCACCTCACGCTGCTGCGGGTCCAGTTCGCCGACAGCGCCGTCCAGCAACAACTCGGTTCCTTCGCGAATGTTGGCGAGTGGCGTCTTGAGTTCGTGCGACATGTGTCGCAGGAACTTGTTCTTTTCCTGCGCCAGCTCCAGCAGGCGCACCCGCAACCATTCGAGCTGGCGACCGAGTTTCTCCAGGTCCGTCGGCCCTTTGACGACTACCGGTCTGGAAAAACCACTGCGTCCCAGTTGATGAATTGCGCGGTCTATCTGTCGAATGGGCCTGGCGACGAGCAAGGTGAAAAAAAGCACCAGGATCAGTGTGCCGGGAACGAGGGCAGCCGTCTGCCATGCCGAAACCTGCTGCGCATGCCGGGTGCTTTCGCGAATCCGTTCGAGCTCCGTTTCGATAAAGGTATTGGTAATGACCGTGAGGCGCGTCACCCGCTGCCGCAGCGTGGGAAAGCTGGCGGTAGCTCTCTGGGCCGATGCTTCGTCGAGGGAACCCTGCGTCAGCGTACTGACGATGCGCCGCGCCGCTGCGCGGATCGAGGTAGCCAAAGCGCCGGCGTCTGACTGCTCTATGACGCCCTTCATCGCGTCGAGTGTGGCCTCCAGCGTTGCCAGGTCCTGGCGAAGCAAAGCCAGGCTGTCGGGATTTCGCAAGACCAGGTATTGACGCGATACACGTTCCAGCGACGCGACGTTTTCGGCAAGCTGGCGATTGTTCTCCGCGGCCGAGACTCCGGTGATCAGCAGTTGTTCACTTTGTTCGGCCAGACGATCGAGATTGACGATTGCCCAGATCACCGCCACCAGCAATGGCAACGCCACGAGGCCGAAACCGACCAGGATCAGTCCGTTCAGCGATTGCGGGCGCGGTATCTTCATTGACGGATTCTAGCATTCACATGCGCAGGTCAATTTCCAACTCATTCCCGCCAGAAAGCGGCGGGATCCCGCGCGGCAATCTTTCGTTCCCAGTCGAGGCTGGTGCGGACGATCGTTTCGAGGTCATCGAAGCGGGGCTTCCAGCCCAGTACCTTGCGTACCCGGTCCGCGACGGCGATCAGTTCCGGCGGGTCGCCGTCACGACGGGGCTCGTCAATAATTTTCAGGGCCTTGCCATGGGCTTTCTCCACGGCGCTGAGGACCTGCCGAACGCTGTAGCCGTGACCATAGCCACAGTTCAGCGTGGCAGCTTCGCCACCACGGCGCAGGTAATCGAGCGCATCGAGATGCGCCGATGCGAGGTCTTCCACGTGGATGTAGTCACGCAAGCCCGTTCCGTCCGGTGTGTCGTAATCGTTGCCGAATACGGATACGTGGCTGCGCCGGCCGACCGCAGCCTCGCAGGCGACTTTAACCAGCAAGGTCGCTTTCGGCGTTGACTGTCCGATGCGCCCACCGGGGTCGCAGCCGGCAACATTGAAGTAACGCAGCGCCACGTAGGTAGGTCCGCCGGCGGCAGCCAGATCGCGCAGCATCCATTCGGTCATCAGTTTCGAGCTGCCATAGGGATTGATCGGGACCGTCGGCGAGTCTTCGGAAGCGCTGCCACCGGGTGGAATGCCATACACTGCCGCCGTCGATGAGAAGACGAAATGCTTCACGCCGTGTCTCTGGCTGACCTCGAGCAACGTGCGGCTGTTAGCGGTGTTGTTTCGATAGTATTTCAGCGGATCCGCCACCGATTCCGGGACGATCGTATGCGCCGCGAAATGCATCACCGTGTCGAATCGGTGTTGTTCGAATAGATGCTCTAGCAGGGCGGCGTCGCCGGTGTCACCGATGACCAGTTCGCCGGCGGTTACGGCGGCTTCGAAGCCGGTGGACAGATTGTCCAGTGTGACCACGGACTCGCCGCGTTCTCCGAGCTGACGCAGCACGTGCGAGCCTATGTATCCGGCCCCGCCGGTAAGTAGTATCTTTCTGTTTTTCATAAAGTTTCCGGATCGTCTGCCGAATAGGTGAAGCACCTGCTGTCAACCGCGGTCAGATTCTAACAATACTGCATTGAGGAACAGGACATGAGTCGCAATAAAGCGTTGATTCGACAGGGACTGTTGCAGAAAGCGGAAGGTCTCTTCAACTGTTCGCCGCCAGCCGCAGCCTTTATGATCGGCCTGTGTCCAAACGGAGCCGTTCAGCTTGCTTAGTATCAGAGACTTTGTTCCTATAGTGGCGTGCGTCCCCTTGCGTCGATGGACTGCGACGGGCCTGCTCGCAATGGCGGTGGCGTCCTGCGGCGGCGGGGGCAGCTCGGGGCCGGCGCCGCCACCTGCCGCCACGGTGACTGTTTCCGGTGTCGTCAACTACGAATTCGCGCCGCCCAATACCTCACCGGCGATCTGTGCCGGCCTCAATTTCAATGCAATCCAGGTACGTCCGATTCGGCGCGCAACAGTTCAGCTGCTGCAATCACCCGGCAATTCCGTCCTGGGTTCCACGGTGTCGAGCGACACGGGCGCCTATTCTTTGACGATTCCCGGGCAGACCAATGTCTTTTTGCGGGTGCGCGCCGAACTGAAGCAGGCGGGCGCGCAATCCTGGGATGTCGAGGTCCGCGATAACACGCAGCACAGCAACGGGCAGCCCTTGTTGACGCAACGCGCGATCTACGCGCTGGACGGCAGCGTTTTCAATTCGGGCGGCAGCAACATGACACGGAACCTCACGGCAACCACCGGCTGGGGTGGCAGTTCCTACACGGGCGTGCGTGCGGCAGCGCCATTTGCCATCCTCGACACGATCTACAGCGCGATGCGCACGATTGCCACCGCGGATCCGGCCGCGAGCTTCCCGCCGCTCGACGCATACTGGAGCGTGAACAACAACACGAGCATTGGCACCGGAAACGACGCAACCGACATAGGAAATGGCGATATCGGCACCTCGTACTATGCCAGTGGATTCGACTCGTCGCTTGGCGGTGCCGTGACCGCCCTGTTCCTGCTCGGTCAGGCCGGGGACGATACCGAGGAATTCGATGATCATGTCATCGCCCACGAGTGGGGCCATTATTTCGAAGACAACTTCTCGCGTTCCGACAGCCTCGGCGGCCCGCACAGTACCGGCGACCTGCTGGACAAACGGCTGGCATTCGGCGAAGGCTTTGCCACTGCGTTATCGGGTATTGTGCTGAACAATCCGGACTATTGCGACACGCTGTGGTTTAACGGAAATCTGACCGGCTTTCGAATCAACATCGAAGGCGGCAGCTCCGGACAGGACCCGGGCTGGTACAACGAGACCTCCGTGCTCAAAATAATTTACGACTTGTGGGATATCGATAACGACGGCACGGACCTCGACTCGATAGGATTCGGGCCAATCTACGATGTCATGACCGGTCCGCAGGCTTCGACACCGGCGTTTACGAGTATCTTCACTTTCTCGGCTGCACTAAAAAACCAGGGCACGGGCAAAGACGTATTCATCGATACGCAATTGCTGCGCGAGAACGTCACGGCTAACGGCATCGAACCGTACGGGTCTACGGAAACAAACAATGCCGGTGGCGCGCAGGATGTGTTGCCGGTATACACGAGCATACCTACCGATGGCTCTTCGGTCGCAGTTTGTTCCAACAGGCAGTTCGATGGTGTCGGCATTAACGCAAGTGGAAACAAATTGTCGGTGCACCGCTTCCTTCGCATGAACGTTGCCAATCCGGGCCAGTACACTTTCGTGATATTGACGGATGCCGCAACGATAAATGCCTTGCCACCCGGTGAATCCAGCGATCCGGACATCGATATTTACAGCGACGGGAATCGTGTGGCACGAGGCATCAGCGGCGATGCAAACCAGGAGATTTTTTCCGCAACGCTTGCTGCCGGCGAGCACGTAATGGACTTTCACGAGTGGCGCTACGAAGATTCTTCGGCGCCGGCGAATTTCCCCGCTCGGGCGTGTTTTACAATCCAGGTGACCGGGCCGTGAACCGGATAATCAAAGGTGATTCGAATGCTAGTGAATAAACCTGCTCTTCCCACGATTGCGTTGTGCCTGGCTGCCTTTCTTTGCGCATGCGACAGATCAAGCGAAGAGGGTGCCACGACGACTGGTTCGAACTCCGCGGAGTTGTCGGCCAAATCGGCAGGGAGCACGGAATCTGCCGGTGAGAAATCGCCCGGTAAGCCAACTGCGCCCGTGTCGATCGAATACGACATCGTTGGCAAAGCGGTCGTCGGCCAGCCGGTCGGTATAAATCTCCGAATTTCATCGAATAGAGAAAATCAGCCGGTTACGCTGCATTACCGGGTGACCGACACCAGCGCGATGTTATTTCCGGAGTCCCAGGCGCAGCGCATCGACTTGCCGGCATCAGGCGACCGGCAGCCGCGAATGCATCAGGTGTCAGTCATTCCTCAGCGCGAGGGCCGGCTTTTCCTGAACGTATCGGCAGAAGTGGAAACCGAGAACGGCACGATGTTTCGTTCGCTCGCGATCCCGATTCAGGTCGGCGCCGGCTCGCAGCCGCCGGCGGTCAATGGTGAGCTCAAGGAAACTGCCGAGGGCGAACCCGTCATCTCGATGCCGGCAAGCGAGTCCGGCGACAGCTGATTCGGCCCCGGTGTCAAGTGCTGTCGAGGTCAGATTATGTTCAATCTGGTGAAAAACCTGCGTTACAGCCGCAGTATCCACAGGTTTTCAACCGCACGGAGCCCACATCGGGAAATTTTTCCCAATATTTTTTCCAATTCGAGAGTTGCATCACAGACGCCAGGCTTGGCCGAAGGCTAATGTTCGTCGCAGGCTGCCGTGGAACCATGGACGATCGATTCGACGGCAAGCGATGACAAGATCCCGCCATAACGAATGCGCACTCGTTACGGGGGATTCTTGCGCAACAATGAATCGAACGAACCGCGGGCGTCGATGCATCAGGAAATCAGGCAACGGATCAAGGAAGCATCTGAAAAGTCCGGCAACAACAAACTGGACTTCCTCGCCCTGCTCAAATTGATCGATGAGCATTATGACAAAATGGAAGCGACCATCACGCAGTCCTTTGCGCAGTCGCTGGCCACAACGACCACTACCCCGATCGAAGTTATTTTCGACAGCGTCACCGACGCGCTGATTTCAGTCAATTCCGCGGGCCACATTCGCAACTGCAACAAGGTGTGCTCGCGATATTTCGGACTGAGCAAGGACCAGCTCATCGGCGCGAATATCGCAACGATCCTACCGGCTGCCGCGAATCAGCCACTGGCAAATTTCCTCGATCCGTTCATGTCGAGCCTCGACGACACGAATATCGAGTTCAATGGCGGTGAAGTGGAAGCGGCTCGCGCAGACGGCCAGCATTTCATCGCGGAAATCAATTCGAGCAGTCTTGAGGTTGGTGACGATCGCGTTTTCGTTATCAGCCTGCGCGACATCACCGGCCGCAAACTGGCCGAGAAGACCTTGCGGGAAAACGAGGAACGTTATCGGGCGCTGGTCGAAAATGCACCGGAAGCCATCGTTGTCCTCGATGTCGATCGCAATATTTTTTCAGATGCGAATGAAAATGCCTGCAACCTGTTCAACATGTCCCGGGCCCGCTTGCTCAGCGTCGGACCGAAGGCCATCAGCCCGCGAATGCAGCCGGACGGTACGCCTTCGTTCGGCATCCGCCGCGGCCATATCGACAAGGCGCTGGCTGGCGGACATCCGATCTTCGAGTGGATGCACAAAGACGCGAACGGAAAGGAGATACCCTGCGAGGTTCGCTTCAGCCGACTGCCTGATGCGGAGCGCAAACTGATTCGCGTCAGTATCAGCAATATCGAAGACAGGAAACGCAACGAGGACTTTGCGTTCGCACAAAACAAGATCCTGGAGATGATTGCCGCCAGCAGCCCGCTGGACAGAACGTTGAAGTCGATTTGCCAATGTATCGATCGCATGGGCGGCGGCATGCGTGCTGCCGTCATGAAACTCGATGTACGCAACCAGACCTTGAGCGTAGAGCAGGCACCCGGCCTTCCGGAACCATTCAAGTTGGCCCTGGACTTTATCCGCGTCGACGAAAACGCCATCGCCTGCGGTGCTGCGGTTTTCGCCAACCGGGAGAAAATCGTTGCCGATATTTCTGGCGATCCGGCCTGGGCACGGCTGCACGGTGTTGCCGCCAAGTACAATGTTGCTGCTGCCTGGTCCTTCCCTTTGCACGGTGCGGCAGCCCGCATAATCGGAACGCTCGATGTTTATTTGAATCAGCCGAAGGAACCCGGCACCGATGATCTGGACAAAATCGGTCGAATGGCGCGTCTTGCCGGTATCGCAATCAAGCGCCAGATTGATGAAGACCGTTTGAAAAGTTCGGAGTCGCGCTACCGCGGCCTGTTCGAAAACGTCGTTGACGGTGTGTACATCGCTTCCCGAGAAGGTGACATCATCACGGTCAATCCGGCGCTGGTCGAGATGCTCGGATACGATAGTGCGCAGGAAATGAAGCAGGCCGGTCGAACGACCATGCTGTACGTTAACCCGATTGACCGCGAGCGGGTTTTTGCACGGCTGGAAGCACAAGGCTTCGTGCGCAACTTCGAATACCGCCTGCGACGGCGCGACGGTAAGGAAATCGTGGTCCTGGAGAACTCGCGGGCGATTTACGACGACAACGGCAACGTGGTTGCTCACGAAGGTACGATTACCGATATTACCGAACGCAAGATGGCCGAAACGCGGGTATTCGAAGAGAAGGAGCGCGCGCAGGTAACGTTGCAGTCGATTGGTGACGGCGTCATTACCACCGATGCCAATGGCTGCATCGACTACATCAATCCGGTCGCGCAGGACCTCACCGGCTGGGACATTCGTACCGCACGCGGCAAGCCGATCCAGTCGATCATGACCATCGTCAACGATCACACCCGGGCAACGGTCGAGAACCCGGTACTTCGCTGCCTCAAGGAAGGACGCGTCATAACGCTGGCGCAAAATTCGGTACTGATCAATCAGCATGGCGATGAAGTGCCGATTCAGGATTCGGCGGCACCGATTCGCGATCGCATCGGCAACATCATTGGCGCGGTCATGGTGTTTCACGACACCAGCAAGGAGTCGCGCCTGTTCCGCCAGCTGTCGTA
>JAOUGX010000198.1 GCA_029865385.1 Gammaproteobacteria bacterium | reverse complement strand
TCGTCAACATAACAGACAACACCGTGGTATTGACCTTTTCAGACCTGTCCTTGCTTTACGGTGACGGGAGCGGTGTGGTCTGCATGAATTTCGTGACCTTCGAACAGTACGTTGCTGTCGAAGGAACGTGGCTCGGCGGCACGGGTAGATTTCGAAACGCTAAAGGCGAGTTCTCGATCCGCTTCGACGAGTCCGCCGAGGTGAATGGGAATACCCAGGTCACAGCAGAAGCTGGAACGATCACCGGCACTTTGAGTCGCAACGACTAATTTAGCGTCGCAGTCACGCGATAGCAGCAGCCCGATCATCGCTGCATCAGGTTCAGGGGCTTGGCGTCATTCCAAGCCTCAGACCCCTGCATTCCAAATCAGCATGCCGAGGGCAAACGCCCCCCGAACAACTGTCTGAATGGATAAGCGAACTGACGGGCCGCTTCGGGCATGTAGGTTCTCTTCTTTCGCCGCCACGTCAAAGTCCGCTTAGGGTCATCAACCGCCCGCCGCCAGTTTAACACCTGGGCGGCTGCTTCTGCGCGCTTTCCAGCCAGTCAACAATTAACAGCGCCACCGACGGCACGCGGCCACAAGCGGACGCTCACTCGCCATTGTGCGAGAGGCTGGAATCGCCCAAATGCAGATTTTTCGCTCTATAATTGGCCTGCGCCACGCCTAATGCTGCTGCAACTCTGTAGGCGCGCCGACCGAAGTCGACGTTGAAGCCCTATTTATCCACAATTACCGTTTACAACTACCTGTTGAGAACATACATAGAACGTGATCGTTCAACCACTCAAGCCCAAAAGCAAAGGCGAACAACAAACCGAATATCGCAAGGGCAACGGCTATGCCGAAGCCCCCTGCGGCAGCCAAGCAGCCGTTCCGCTTTTTTGGTGCGTCACCTGCCTCATACGTTGCACGGACAAAACTATCGCCTCCGCACGACACACAAGTTGACGCATTGTTGCCTATCGCAGCACCACATCTGTTGCACAGCATATTGGGGGTCTTTTCGCTTTGTTCGCGCAGCTCGGTCTCCGTAGTCAGCATGCGCACCCGGCTGGCTTCGCTGATCGAAAGGTTGACCAGGTTCGGCACAATGAGTGCCGCGAGCGCGATCCACAGCAGTAGCATGTAGATCCACGAGCCGTGTCCGGCGAAGGTATAGATCGAGTAGGCTGCTACTGCGACATTGGCGGCGACTGTCGATGTGCGCAGGTCAATTCGCTGATATGCAAGGTAGACGCCGCCGCCCAAAAAGAGCAGTAACCAGGCGAAACTCAACATCGGAGCAACGACTCGATCGCGGCGCGTTCTTCGCGCAGCTCGGTCTCCGTAGTCAGCATGCGCGCCCTTCTGGCATCTCGATCGTCACTCGTCGCACCAAGGAAGGCAGCCCAGCAGCCTTCATGAATGCTTCCGCTTTTGCTGTCTACAACGGCGGATGACTCGGCGGTCAGACCGCAATAAATACAGAATTTAGTACGCATCGGAATGTTCCATGGTGGCGAGCGTTCATGACCGATGCCTCAGAGGAGAATAAGACAAGGATATGTTGGGTATTGCCGGCAAAACATTGCGCTTTATCTATGGAAATTGCTACGCCTTACGTCACGGCTTAGGCGGGGGTCGAGCGTCTGCTGTGGGTCACAAGCCGTCATATTACCTCAGATTTTTCGAGCGGCGGCTATGCGGATCTTAGCAGTCGCTCGTTCAGCTTCCTGGTGACCTTCTCAAAACGGCCAGAAGCGGTCACTCATGTGAGCCCAAAAAACCAAACTGGGGTCAATGCGAAACCCAGAATAAGTATTGCTCGTGCCCAACGAGTAGCATCTGGGAACTCGCGCCGAAGCTCGGCCCGGAACTCCCAGAAAAACACCGGTGGCCATCTCTTGTGCTTCGTCTCATAGGTATGGAGCACGACCATCATAAGACCGAGATAGATCATCGCGAGAAAGGTATAGATAAGGAAAACCGCTCCGATCAGTGTCAAGGCAATGTTACTCCGCTAGATGAGTGCATACAGCCAACCGCAGTCGTTCATCCGATAGCGGAAAACACCATGAATGCTACGGCCAGTGCGAGAATGCCAAAGGAAACGATTAGTACTTGAGGACGTACGACCACTTTGCCTTCTTGTCTTGCATCGGCTTGCTCGCGTTTGAACATCCGGTACAGAACCCACATGGCTAGTGGCACCGTAATCAGGTACTTCGCACCGCCGCCAAGCCCGATCGA
>JAOUGX010000038.1 GCA_029865385.1 Gammaproteobacteria bacterium | reverse complement strand
AGTAAAACGGCAATACGGGGGTAATGCCGTCGGGCCCTGCGGCCCGCGGAACCCGGCTGAAAGCCAGGTTCCAGCGTCGCAGAGTTTGCTTCGGACAATCGGGGGAGAGGTGTCCGAGCGGCTCTCCAGAGCGAAACTGCCGGGGTGTCTACTTCCCGGCAGCCACAGTTACTGACGTGCGGCCGATCAGGCGGATGTCAAGATCCAGCCGGTTCGATTCTATGACGGCTTTGACGGCGTCATTCACGGCAGCCTCATTGGCTTCCTTGGCGTTCTCACGGCTGTTCTGTTCGGTGCTGCTCCTGGTCTCGGCAGCGGGGGTCGCAGCCTCGTCGGCCAGTGCCGGCGCTGCGGAGAGCGCGAGACTGATAGCCACGAGGGATGCGTTGATTGCCAGGTGTATTCCTTTGTTCACTGTCGTCCTGTCCTTGCGAAGGTCTTGCGGCCACTTTGGGCCAAGCGATTTAATTTATGTTCGCACTGCTATTGCAGGACTCGTGCCAAGTCCGTATGTGTATAAAAAACAATGATTTATCGAATAATGCTTCATCACGAAAAACCGTGAATTACGAAAAACCGTGTTCCATTTTACGGTTTTTCGTATAAACTCGCCGCATGCTGACACCCGTAGACTATCTCTGGCTCTTTCGCCGTTCCCCGGCAATGGCGACGCTGATCGGCGATGACGGCCGATTCCTCGATGTGAACGATGCGTTTCTCTCGCGCCTGGGTTACAAGCGCGATGACATGCTGGGACGGCGACCGGCGGATTTCGTTACCGGCGACAGCGCTGCCCGCATCGAGACAGAATTTCTTCCGATGCTGCGGCGCACAGGCAAGCTGGAAAGAAAACCTGTCGATTTCCTTACTCGCGATGGCGACATCGTTAATTGCCTGACGAATTCGATTGTCGAGTACAACCCTGACGGCAAATTCCTTCGAACTCTTGCGCTGTATATGGAGGTGTCTGATCAACTCAGGTCAGACTGGAAATACCGGCAGCTCTATCGCGCGACACCGGCAATGTTGCACACGGTCGATGCGGATGCGTGCATTGTTACCGTAACCGACTACTGGTTGCGAAAAATGGGATACACGCGTGAAGAAGTGGTCGGTCGCTCGATCCGGGATTTTTTCAGCGACGCAGACCGAAAACGTTTCTCCAGTGGAAAATTGCGCGAGATCATCGAGGCAGGCGAGTTCACCAACGAAGAACGCCAGATGGTCACGCATAAAGGGCAGGTCATCGATGTGGTGCAGTCCGCTATCTCCGAGAGGGATGCAAGTGGCAAGGTGCATCGCATGCTGGTCGCGTCCAAGGATGTTACCGAAAGAAACCGTGTCGAAAGGGAATTGCGGCAAACGCTCGCGGAGAACGCGCGCCTGCAGGGGGAACTGGAGCGGGAACGCGACTACTTGCGCGAGGAAGTCAACGTACGAATGAACTTCGGCCGGATCGTCGGGCACAGTCCTGCGCTTAAGCAAATGCTTGCGCGGGTGGAAGCGGTTGCCCAGACGCCGGCAAACGTATTGGTACTCGGCGAGTCCGGGGTGGGCAAGGAACTGGTGGCCCATGCCATTCATGCCCAGAGCCCACGGGCAGATGCGCCGTTGGTCAAGGTCAACTGTGCTTCGATACCGAAAGAGTTGTTCGAAAGCGAGTTTTTCGGTCACGTCAAAGGCGCCTTCACCGGCGCGCACAGGGACCGGGTTGGCCGATTTCAACTTGCAGACGGTGGAACTTTGTTTCTCGACGAGGTTGGCGAGATTCCACTTGAGTTACAGGGAAAATTGCTGCGTGTCCTTCAGGAGAGCGAGTTCGAACGGGTTGGCGACGACATCACGCGGTCGGTCGATGTGCGCGTAATCGCTGCGACCAACAGGAATCTCGAAAAGCTGATTGTTGATGGCGAGTTCCGCGAAGACCTGTTTTATCGACTGAGCGTGTTCCCGATCGAGGTACCGCCGCTTCGAAAACGACGCGAGGATGTCATACAGCTGGCGCAGCATTTCCTTGAGGAAGCCTGCAACGACTTCGGGCGGAAGCCACTCAAGCTGACGAGAGCGCAGGCCGAGGAAATACTGGCCTATGACTGGCCGGGAAACGTCAGGGAGATGAAGAACGTCATCGAGCGGGCGGTGATCCTGTCAAAGGGTGATGTCCTTCGTATCGACCTGTCGCTGCCGCGCATTAGCGAATCCCTGGCCGTGCCGCCGACGATGCCGGGCGGGGAGGGCGATGTCCTGACCGAAGTGCAGATCAAAGCCCTGCAGAAGAAAAACCTGATGGCGGCGCTCACACAGGCAGACTGGCGAGTATCAGGTCGGGGTGGTGCGGCGGAATTGCTGGGTGTCAAGCCAACCACGCTGGCAGACCGAATGCGAAAATTCGGCATCAGGAAACCGCGTGCCGCCTAGGCAACAAATGCAGGCAGTGGCGCTGGTTATTGGCCGCGGCTTCGGGTAGAAAATCAAGTTCGATGTCAGACATGAAAGGAAAATCGTGAGACTCGCCAGCCTGGTTCTGCTTGTCGTCGGCCTGCTTTTTCAGGACCTCTCCATTGCAAGTTCGGAGCTGCCTGCCGCCGTCCGAAGCGTGCTCAACGTACGCAAACTCCCGGACGATTCCCTCAGCATTTACGTGGAAAGCCTTGAGACGGGTGAGTCGCCCCTGTCATGGCACGATGAGCAGCCGCGCAACCCGGCGTCTGTAGCCAAATTGCTGACGACGCTGGTGGCTCTGGACACGCTGGGTCCTGCCTACCGCTGGCGGACCGAGGTGTATGCGCAGGGCGAAGTGACCAATGACAAACTGCAGGGTGACCTGCTGCTCAAAGGTTATGGTGATCCGTTTCTGGTTACCGAGCGCATGTGGCAAATGCTTCGTCGAATTCGTCAGAGCGGAATTCGGGACATCGAGGGTGACCTGCTGCTGGACGACAGCTATTTCAGCGTACCGGAAACTGACCCCGCTGCATTCGACCGTGAACCGCTGCGCGCATACAACGTTGCGCCGAACGCTCTACTGACAAACTTTAAAGTCGTGCGCTATCACTTCGAACCGGATCCGCTGACGAAGGCGGTAAGCATCAGGCTGGATCCGCAACTGGAAAATCTTCAGGTGATCAACCGGCTCTCGCAGGTAAACGGTCGATGCTATGGCTATCAACGAGGCATAACGATTACGCCAAACGAAAAGTTCGATCGCTTCGTACTGAGCGGCGAATTTCCTAACGGATGCAGATCTTACGCGATGGACCGAACCGTGCTGGAGCACAATGCCTATACCTACGGCCTGTTCAAGGCTATCTGGCAAGAAACCGGCGGCAACATTTCCGGGAGCTGGAAGAATCAGGTTGTTGCAGAAGACGCGGAACCAATGCTGAGTTTCGAATCGGAACCGCTGGCGGACGTCATTACGATGGTCAACAAGCACAGCAACAACGTCATGGCGCGGCAACTGCTGTACACCTTGAGCGCGGAAAAGCTCGGTGCACCCGGAACCGAAGAGGGGGGTCGCGAGGTCATCAGGAAGTGGCTGGACGAAAGGGACCTCGCGTCGGCGGGATTGATGCTGGACAATGGCGCCGGCTTGTCCCGTGAAGCCAGGATTTCAGCCCGCCAGATGGCGGCGATCCTGAAGTACGCGTATGCGAGCCCATACATGCCCGAGTATCTGTCGTCGCTGTCACTTTCGGGTCTGGACGGGACCCTCTCGCGTCGTTTTCGCAACAGCCCGCTGACCGGCAAGGCGCATGTCAAGACCGGCTCACTTGATCATGTGAGTGCGATCGCCGGGTACGTGCAAGGCAGCAGCGGCGAACGATTCGTGGTCGTCGCTTTGCAAAACCATACCGATATACACAGAGGGCCGGGCGAGGAAGTTCAGGAAGCACTGCTTGAATGGCTGTACGAGCAATGAAACCCGACTCATCCGTCGCTATTCGACGACAGGTCTGAAAAACTGTTGCATGCTGTAGTAGACTCCGGGCCGGGTGCAGTGTCGGAGAAACACGGACGTCGGCATTCTGTGTAATCCAACAATGCTACGGAGATTCGCTGATGCGCATCGCATTCTTGTTAGGTTTGCTGCTACCGGCTTCGCTGTTGGCCGAGACTGCCTACGTCACGGACAATCTGAGACTCGGCCTCCACAGGGCCATTGACACCAGTGATCGCGCGTTTCGCACACTGGAAAGCGGCCAGCAACTCGAAATAATTTCGCGCGACAGGAATTACGCCCAGGTTGAATTGCCGGACGGAACCCCTGGATACGTCAAGGTCGCATACCTTGTGTTCGACAAACCGGCCAAGCTGATTGTCAGCGAAACGCAGGCGGAACTCGAGTCCGTACGAAAGGAGTTGAGCGACTTGAAGGCCGCATTCGCGGCGCCCGCGGCAACCATAGAATCCTTGCAGGACCGGCTCAGGCAAAAACAGGATGAGCTGGATGCCAGTGACGCGAACCTGCAGAAAGCGGTTTCCGAGAACGACAGCTACCGGAGACGCTACGAGCAGGCGAGATTCAGTTTGCCCGTTTCCTGGGTCGCGATTGCGATGGGAGTCTGCCTGCTGGCCGGATTTCTTGCGTCACTCTGGTGGACCGACCACCGCAGCCGAAAGCGGCATGGTGGCGTAAGAATTTACTGATTGGTTTTTTTTGGCCGTTCCGTTCGATTCAGGCGGCGGCGCAAAGACCGTTCGAACCGCCGTTTCTCAGCGGCAACTTGACATGACGTAACAACGAATCGATTTGTTGCTGGTTCTCCGCCTGCGCGATGTTCTGCAGTTGTGCATGATCGATGTGCGGTGCGAAAAGCTGTATGAAGTCCATCATGTAGAGCCGTAGCGTCTGATTGCGGCGAAATCCGATCCATGTCGTGCTGCGCGGAAACAGGCCGGTCGCGTCGATAGCGGCAAGATCGCGATTGTCCTCATTTTCGTGTGCCATGCCGGCGACGATGCCGATCCCCATACCCATTCGGACGTAAGTCTTGATCACGTCAGCATCTCTGGCGGTGAAAACGATCTCCGGTTTCAGGCCCAGGCTGGCAAATGCCCGGTGCAGTGCCGAATCACCACCGAAACTGAAGACATAGCTGACCAACGGATACCTGGCGATATCCGCCAACGAAACTTTTCTATCGAGCTTGGTGAGCTCGTGATTCTTCGGCACAAGGATTTTCCTATCCCACTGATATCCTGGAACCATCAGGAGACCATTGAAGAGTTCACTGTTGCCCGTTGCAATTGCAATATCGACCTCGTTGTCCGCCACCATGCAGGCAACCTGCTCCGACGTTCCCTGGTGCAGGCAAAGACTTACCCGTGGATAGCGACGACGGAATTCCTGAACAATTTTCGGCAGTACGTATCGCGCTTGCGTATGCGTGGTACCTATAGAAAGAGTGCCTTCTTCCTCGCGATAGAATTCGGTAGCGAATGACCGGATCTGTTCCACTTCCTGCATGATGATTCGCGCCCGGTCGATCACGCGGGTGCCGGCATCGGTAACTCGATCGAGACTCTTTCCTTTTCGCGTAAACAACTGCAGGCCGAGTTCCTCTTCGAGCAACTTGAGTTGTTTACTGACGCCAGGCTGCGAAGTGTATAAGCGCTCGGCAGCCGCTGTGATATTCAGCCCGTTGTCAGCGATGGCAAGCAGGTATTTAAGTTGTTGTAATTTCATCCGGTTCAGAACGTCAGCTTGGGCCGGCTTAAATCGTAGACACGCGATTCTGTAAAACGTTGCATATCGACCACCCTATTTGCCGAATCCTTGGATTCGTCCGCGAATTCGGGTTCCGGTTCCGTTGCAGAAAAGAGACTTATAACTTCAGGAAATAAGTCATGAAACCATTTCAATGCTTGAAGCCGATCGCAATCGATCCCGCTGGGGTAAGATGCCTGCAAAAGAACAATCGCAAACTGCGCCAGGCGACTGGATTTCGGTCATTTCACGCAATGTCGTATCTGGTTTGTATTGGATGCATCAGCAGCGACAATCAGTTGCATTCCGTCGTATCGGAGGCACTCAGGCAGCGATGAACTGACAAGCGGAGAGCGCTCCCGTCTCGATCGATATTCCAAAAGAGCATAAACCCGAGGTGCTAAATGATTTACGACAACATTCTGCATACCATTGGTCGCACTCCTGTTATCCGTCTCAATCGCATTGCACCGGACAAGGTTGAGATATTTGTCAAAGTGGAATCGTTTAATCCGATGGCGTCGGTCAAGGACCGCCTGGCTCTGGCGATCATCCTCGATGCCGAGAAGCGCGGACTATTGAAACCCGGCCAGACGGTCGTCGAAGCTACGTCTGGAAACACCGGTATCGCACTGGCGATGGTTTGCGCTGCAAAGGGCTACGGTTTCGTCGCAATTATGGCGGAATCGTTTTCGGTAGAGCGGCGAAAAATCATGCGCGGTCTGGGCGCCAGGGTCATCCTGACGCCGGCCGCAGAACGCGGCTCGGGAATGGTCAGACGAGCGGAAGAGCTGGCGAAAAAACACGGATGGTTTCTTGCACGGCAATTCGAAAACCCCGCGAACCCCGAGTATCACCGGCAAACGACGGGACCGGAGATTTTGTCTGATTTTGCCGGACGCCGACTCGATTATTGGGTTACAGGCTACGGCACGGGAGGCACGATGACCGGTGCCGGTGAAGTCATCAAGGCGGCGCGACCGGACGTAACGATCGTCGCGACGGAGCCCGCGGGTGCTGCGCTGCTTGCCGGCGACGAATGGCACCCGCACAAAATCCAGGGCTGGACGCCGGACTTCATACCGGACGTACTTAATCGTGAGATCTATGACGAGCTGGTGTCAGTTACTGACGAACGATCCATCGAGATCGCCAGGCGCCTGGCCGCCGAAGAAGGAATATTCGTCGGTATCTCGTCCGGCGGGACGCTCGCCGCGGCGCTTGAGGTGGCCGGTAAAGCGAAGAAAGGCTCGGTGATTCTCGCCATGCTGCCAGACACTGGGGAACGCTACCTGAGTACCCCGTTATTCGAAGGAATCAGCGAAGGCTCGGACGACGAGTGGCTCGCAAGCCTCGGCAAATGAGTGGGGTCAGAATCGAACATCTGTGCCGTAATTAGCTGACCGAAAAGGAAAATTTGATTGCCTGGCGGTCCGGCTGAGACCTGAGTCACAGCCATTTTCCCGGCCCCGTGGCATTGTGCGATGGATTCCGCAAAACCGGGCGCCTGCCGGGGCGGATACCGGAGCGAAACTGATTCGTATGACCGCGGACCTGCACAACATCGAAACCCGGAAAAATATTGGCGCCGCTAGGGGCCTTTTGCAATCGCTGGTGCCGCGAGCGCAATGTTTCTGCTTCTACAATCCTGAGCGCAGGTGCGTCTGGAGCAGCGACGGTGCCGACGACTACGAAGTCGATACCTTCATTACCGAGCTACCCGCCGAGATCGTCTGCGGAAAAGACCCTGAATCGAACTTGTTGCGAAGAACGCTGAACTCTGGCCGCACGCTGCTCGTGTTGCCTGTCGGTGCCGATTCCGGCGACGGGCTGGGCTTGCTGGTCGCGGTGTTCTCGAAAAACGCAGGCAAGTCCTCGTGGTTCAATCCAAGTCTTCTGCAAAGCATCCTGCAGCCAGCCGTTTCAGTCATCGGCGAAAACCTTCGAATCAGTCAGCAGCTGGGCCTCGCGGAGAGCAAGGCGCTACAGATCGAGGACGAATTGCAACTCGTCTACAAGGTTGACGAAAAAATTCACGGCACCTCGCGAAGTCATGCCGGGCTGGCGCAGCTCATCGGACAAAGTGGCCGGTTCCTCGGCATCGCCTACAGCGTACTTCTGTTGCCGGGCAAACGAATCAGGATCAGCGCAACACATTCGACATGGAAAAACGTCAATCGAAAGTCAATCGATCGCTACATTATCGAAGCCTTGTTTCCGCAACTCGAGGGTCAGCGCGGTCCCGTCATATTCGAAATTCCGGCCGTCGAAGGCTCGGAAAACGTCAATGATCAGGGCTACCAGGCCATGGTGTGTCCACTGACCGACCGGTCCGGCAACCTGGAAGGCGTGGTTGCACAGCTGGGACGAATTGACCGGACCCCGTTTGATGCGGCCAACATGCGATTCATGTCGCATATCGTGCGCAAGGTCGAATACGTTATCGAGCAGTCATTTGACGCGATGACCGGCCTCATGAACAGGGGCGGCTTCGAAGCGCAACTCCACGAGTCCGCCAAATCGCTGTCCGATACCAGTGAATCGCATCAGGTCATCTACTTCGATCTGGACAACCTGCAACTGGTCAACGACACCTTCGGCCGTGCAGCCGGCGATGAAGTGATCGTGCGCTTCGCGCAAATGCTGGAGGAGCTGCTGCCTAAGAGTGCGGTCGCAACCCGCCTTACCGGCGACGATTTTGCCGTCCTGATGACTCACAGCACGGTCGATGATGCTATTGAATTCACGTCAAGAATTCGCGATGACGGTCACAAGCTGCGTTACCTGCAGGGCGACAAGTCCTTGCAGGTCACGGTCAGTATTGGCATAGCCGGTTTCGACCTCAGATCCGGCGACGCAGGCAACGCTTTGACCGCAGCCAGGATCGCCTGCGACTCGGCCAAGGATCACGGACGCGATCGCGTAGAAATTTACGATCAGGACAATCAGAGCATTATTCGACGATACGACGACATGCACCTCGTGTCGCAGATTCAGCAGACGCTGGATTCCGACGGCTTCGAACTGCTGGCTCAGGAGATCGCGTCGCTGACAGGGAAAGACGATATATGCAGATTCGAGGTGCTCTTGCGAATGAAGGACAGCAGGGGCAACAGGATCTCGTCACAGGCGTTCTTCTCTGCCGCGGAACGATACCAGCTGATGCCGCAGGTCGACCGCTGGGTGGTTTCCACGGCAATTCGAAGGCTTGCGCCGCATGCCGAGTACCTGCGCCAGACCGGCGCAATATTTGCCGTAAACCTGTCCGGCCAATCGCTGGGCGATGATGACATCCTTGAGTTCATCGAGGAGGAAATCGTCGCAAGCGATATACCGGCAAGCTCCCTGTGTTTCGAGGTTACCGAGTCTGCGGCTGTTTCCAATCGTGCCAAGGCGCAGTCCTTTATCGATGCGCTGCGAAAGCGCGGCTGCAGATTTTCACTGGACGACTTTGGTGCGGGTCTGAGTTCCTTCGCTTACCTGAAGAACTTTCATGTCGATACATTGAAGATCGACGGAAGTTTCATCCGGGATATATCGGAGAACCGAATATCCGAGTCGATGGTGGCGGCTATCACCCAGGTCGCGAAGGTGATGGAGCTGGAGACGGTTGCCGAATACGTTGAGAGCAAGAAAACGCGGACCCTGGTGGCGAAACTTGGCGTCGATTTCGCGCAGGGACATGCGGTCGGCAAACCCAGGCCCCTCGATGATGTGCTCGCCGAGCTGACCGGCGAAAAACACGTGTCCAACGCCTGACCGTCAACAAGCACTCGGATACCGGCGGTCGTTCGGTATCCCTGTCATAGCGGATTCTCTGCAATAAAGCAGTAGACTCCCGCCATGACTTTCCGCAAGCCGGACAATTCCGCCGAAACCTTCATTCGAACCCTGCCAGCCGCCCTGATCGAACCGGCTTCTCGCTGGCAAGAGCGATTGAATGAGCAGTTCCCCGGTGAACCTGCGCGGTCAGTGGGAGCCGGGCAACTGCCTTCGCTCTTCAGGCTGGTTGCCAGCAGTGAATTCGCGGCCCGCGTACTGCTGAGGGAGTGGTCCTGGTTCAGCGAGGAGCTTGCAACGTCCCGGCTGTCCGAAGTGCCGACCCAGGACGCGCTCACCCGGCGGCTTCATAGCGTCCTGCTGCCAATGCCGGACCTCGCCGGATTGAAGCGAGACCTGCGCGTCTTTCGTAACCGCCAGCTGATCGGAATCTTATGGCGCGACCTCGACGGCACCGCAGATGTACCTGTAACGCTCGCAACGTTGTCGGCGCTGGCTGACGCCATGATTGTCGTCGCCAGCAACTACGTACGCGACAGTCTCGCGGAGCGGTACGGTGAAATTCTCGCGGCAGATGGCGGGGTGATGTCATTGATCGTCCTGGCGATGGGAAAGCTGGGCGGCCATGAGCTGAACTTCTCGTCGGACGTAGACCTCGTTTTCCTGTATCCGGCCGACGGCGAAAGTAATGGTGAGCGCCCGCTGTCCGCGAACGAGTACTTTACTCGCTGGGCGCGGCAACTGGTTCAGATTCTGGACGAAACGACAGAGGACGGATTTGTTTATCGGGTAGATACGCGGTTAAGGCCTTTCGGCGACAGCGGTCCGCTGGTCGTCAGTCTTGCCGCGCTCGAAGCCTACCTGCTGCAGCACGGAAGGAGCTGGGAACGATACGCCTACGTCAAAGCGCGGGTCATTGATTCCCCTGCCGACGGGCAGCAGCAGGAGCCGGAATTCCTGGATGAGCTGATCCGGCCATTCGTCTATCGTCGATACCTGGATTATGGCGTGTTTGAATCGCTCCGCGAGATGAAGTCCCTTATCAGTGCCGAGGTTCGCAAACGCGAACTCGAGTCGAATATCAAGCTTGGGCCAGGCGGTATTCGCGAGATCGAGTTCATAGTGCAATCCCTGCAGCTCGTGAGAGGCGGCGCCGATCGTACTTTCCGCGGCCAGTCCTTGTTGCGCGTTCTGCCACGGCTGGTTCACGGTAGCGGTCTGACAATAGAATCCGCGCAGGATCTTACCGACGCTTATTTGTTCCTGCGCCGACTCGAAAACATTATTCAGGCGGCTCGGGATCTCCAGACTCACGACCTTCCGCGAACCGATGTCGATCAGCAGCGCGCTGCTTTGGCAATGGGCTATGCAGACTGGAAAGCATTACAGGACGATTTGCAAAGACACCGTGCGGTGGTCAGCCGGCATTTCGCCGATGTGGCATTTCGTACCGATGCCGGCCAGGAACGACCGGAACAGTCGCGCCGCGTGCTCAGCCTTTGGGATTCCGCCGGTACCGTTCAGGAATGGCGGCCGGCGTTCACGGAGCTCGGTATTCGGGATGCCGATGCACTGGCAGAGCTGATGGCCGGGTTTGCACAGATTCCCGCCATACAACAACTCGATTCGGATTCGCGGCGCCGAGTAAACGAACTTGTTCCGGCGCTGTTACCCATGCTGAAGCACAGGAATCGGCCGGCGATCGCCCTGGAGCGTATCCTGCGAATCGTCGAGCAGGTTCTGCGCCGCAGCGCCTATATCGCACTGCTGAATGAAAATCCGGCGGTGCTGGGGCGGCTCGTCGGTCTTTGCGAGGGCAGCGACTATCTTGCGAAGGAGATTGCGAGATTTCCGGTGCTGCTCGACGAAATGCTGGATCCGCGGCGTTACTCGGCCGACCTCACGCCGGCGGAGATGCAGGCAGACCTTGGTCGACGTCTGGCTGCAGTTGACTGGCAGGACAGCGAGCAGCGCGTGGAAACACTTGCCCAGTTCCAGCGGGCAACCCTGTTTCGCATCGCCGTTGCCGATTTCAGCGGCACGTTGCCGATTATGAAAGTGAGTGACCGGCTGACGGAACTGGCAGAGCTGGTTTTGAAAAACGCGCTCGAAATTGCCTGGTCCGATGTGGTTTCCCGCCACGGCGAACCCTGGTACGACGCTGGCGACGGACCACGCAAGGCGGGATTCGGTGTCATCGCGTATGGCAAGCTGGGTGGAATGGAGCTGTCTTACGGCTCGGATCTCGACCTGGTGTTCCTGCACGATTCACACGGAAGGGAGCAGCAAACGGACGGTCAACGAGCGCTGGACAACAGCATGTTTTTCGGACGGCTGGTACGGCGACTGGTGCACTTCCTGACCATCCAGACAGCGTCCGGCGTGCTCTACGAAGTTGATACCCGGTTGCGGCCGGACGGCCGATCGGGTCTTCTGGTCACGAGTGTCGAAGCCTTCGAACGATACCAGGAAGAGAACGCCTGGACCTGGGAACACCAGGCGCTGCTTCGAAGCCGCCCCGTCGCCGGCAGCGCAACTGTTGCCCGCGACTTCGAGCGAGTGCGGTCGGAAACCCTGAAGAACCGGATCAAACGCGAGCAACTGCTGGAAGACGTGCTCAACATGCGCGACAAGATGCGCAAGCAACTCGACAAGAGTTCTGAGGAGTCGTTTGATCTGAAGCAGGGGAAAGGCGGTATTGGCGATATCGAGTTCCTGGTGCAATACCTCGTATTGAAAAACGCAGCAGCTCACCCGGCCGTCATTCACTACAGCGACAACATCAGGCAGCTGGGTACGTTGAGCGCTGCAAAGTGCCTGGACGAAGTCGATGCATCGCGCATGCAGCAGATTTACAGGGATTACCGGCTCAGGCTGCATAGGCTCGCGCTCGACGGGCGACCGCCAATCGTCGATAGCAGTGAATTCGCGACCGAGCGCGGCCAGGTTCTCGATATCTGGGAGCGTGAAATGGGCGGGTGAGCTACGCGAACGTTGTTATAATTGCAGCCGATATTGGTAAAGACTAACGCGGAGCAATCGATGTCAAGAGCAGGTACGGTCGATCAGGATCTCATTGCGGCAAACGCCCAGCACAAATACGAGGTCCATGCGGACGATATTCCATTGTCCTGCCCCATGCCTGGCATGTACTTGTGGAATTCACATCCCAAGGTCTACTTGCCGATTGTCGAAACGGGTCAGGCAAAGTGCCCGTATTGCGGCGCGCAGTATTTCATCGGTGCGGCACGTGACTGAGAGTGGATTTTCGACCGGGCTCGCGCCTGATTCACCGATTCGAGGATAACTATCTGATGCATATTGTAACCGGCGGCGCGGGATTCATCGGCAGCAACCTGGTGCGCAAGCTGGTTGATCAAACTGGCGACGATGTCATCGTTGTAGATGATCTTAGCGATGGCCACAAGTTCGTCAACATCGCGGACTTGAAAATTGCCGACTATATCGACAAGAACGACTTCATCGATATGCTGCAAACCGATACCGGTTTTCTGAAAGGCGTCGACTCGATCCTGCACCAGGGCGCCTGTTCCACAACGACCGAGTGGGACGGTGAATACATGATGCGCAACAATTTTTCCTATTCGAAATCCTTGTTGCATCAGTGCCTGGAGCACAATATTCCATTCATCTATGCTTCGTCCGCTGCCGTTTACGGTGGTGCCGGAAAGTTCGTAGAAGCGCCTGCAAACGAGCTGCCGCTCAATGTTTACGGTTATTCGAAATTGTTGTTCGATCAGTACGTACGCGGAATCGCACTCGACAAACAGCAACAGGTTGTCGGCCTGCGGTATTTCAACGTGTACGGGCCTCGCGAGCAGCACAAAGGCTCGATGGCCAGCGTTGCATTTCATTTCAACCGGCAGATCCGGTCGGACGGGGAGGTCAAACTTTTCGAAGGCTCCGGCGGCTATGGCGACGGCGAACAGCGGCGCGACTTCGTTTTTGTCGACGATGTCTGCGCCGTCAATCTATGGTTTCTGCAGCATCGCGACGCATCTGGCATTTTCAATGTCGGAACCGGCAGGGCGCAGACATTCAACGATGTAGCCAACGCCGTCATCGACTGGCACGGCCGGGGCCGAATCCGCTACGTACCGTTCCCGGAAGGTCTCAAAGGCGCCTATCAAAGCTATACGCAGGCGGACTTGCGACAACTTCGAAAGACCGGTTGCGATGTTGAATTTACCGATGTAGCCGGCGGAGTGAGCCGTTACCTCGACGCGCTCGCTGCTCGCGAAGCAGGCTGAATTCTGGATGTGAACAACGACAGGATGCTGGTCATCGGCCCGTCCTGGGTCGGCGACATGGTTATGGCGCAATCGCTGTTCCGGCTGCTCAAAGATCGCCGCCCCGACCTGCAGATCGACGTTATCGCGCCGACGTGGTCCTTGCCCGTGCTGGCCCGCATGCCGCAAGTGCATAACGCAATTGCACTGTCGGTGGCGCACGGCGAACTGGCGTTGCGAAAACGCAGGCAACTCGGTGCGCAGCTAAAAGGCAGTGAATACAGCCAGGCGATCGTGTTGCCGCGTTCCCTCAAGGCCGCGCTGGTTCCGTGGTTCGCCGGCATCCCGCAACGAACCGGATTCCGTGGCGAGATGCGCTATGGCGTGATCAACGACATGCGAGTGCTGGACAGGAAGGTGCTGGATCAAACGGTAAAGCGATTCGTAGCACTCGGACTGCAGAAGGGCGAAAGCCTGCCGGCCATCCCGGAGCCCGCGCTCGAAATATCGCCCGGTAACCGGCGGGCCGTGATGGAAAGGCTGGGTCTTGAGGACAGTCGCCCGGTCATAGCCATGATGCCCGGCGCAGAGTACGGCCCCGCAAAATGCTGGCCGCTGGAGTACTTCGCATCGCTGGCCCGCATGCTCGAAGCAGACGGCTGTGCTATCTGGGTGCTGGGCTCCGAACGGGACGCGGCAGCCGGAGAGCAGATCGCAGCCGCCAGCGCGGCGATAAACCTCTGCGGAAAGACCGGTATAGCCGACGCCATCGACCTGCTGGGTTTTTGCAGGCAAGCCGTCAGCAACGATTCCGGCCTGATGCACGTCGCCGCTGCCACCGGTACGCGGGTGGTTGCCATCTATGGCTCGTCGTCACCCGCCTATACTCCGCCACTGACCGGCAAGCGCGCTATTCATTACCTCGGACTGGACTGCAGTCCCTGCTTCAAACGGGAGTGCCCGCTCGGTCATTTGCGTTGCCTGAGGGATATCCATCCGGAGCAGGTAATGAGGAGCATTACTGGCTAATTACCGCGAAAATCGCCGAACGTGGTGCCAAATAGGCAGTACCGGAAAATACTAATGTTCTGCAAAAATCAGCAAAAATGTTAATAAAAGTTTAAAAAAAACACCAAAAAGCGGCTAAAATTACAAAATTAGCGTAGCATTTCACGCAAGCTATCTGCAGATAGGAGAGTTTACTGGATATTTTGCTCTGGAAACGCAGAAAAACGCGTTAAAGATTATTGATTGTCGGATAAAAGCTTAGAAAAACAGCGAATATGTCATTAAAACCTGCAAACGTGAAAAAACTTGAATTGCCAGGGCGAATCGAGTGACCGAGGGCCGTATCAAGACGCTCCACGGCGCCATACTCTACGACGCCGAGTTGATACCTCGAGTCTCCGACGGTGCCTTCTCGGCGGGCACCTGGGAGTCGTCGGCACCGGTGACAGGCACGTTCAAATCGGCTGGCCGGGGCAATACGATGATCGTCAGCGACGGGCGCAATGAGTTCGTGCTGCGACGATACCTTCGCGGTGGCCTGGCCGGCCTGCTGATTCGTGACCACTACCTTTGGCTCGGCGAACACGCCAATCGGGCATTTGCCGAGTTCCGCCTGCTGGCCAAATTGCATGCGCGCGGCCTTCCCGTGCCGGTACCTGCCGCCGCCCGCTATCGACGTCACGGAATCCTGTATACGGCGGACCTGATTACGGTTCGGGTGCCCGGCATACGCTCGCTTTCGGATCGCCTGACCGCGGCCGACGGTAATGCGGAGTTCTGGCGCAACCTCGGTGCCGGTATTTTCCGTTTTCACGACGCCGGTGTCTTTCACGCCGACCTGAACGTTTCAAACGTGCAACTCGATGAAAACGATGGTTTGTGTCTGCTCGATTTTGATCGTGGAAAGGTCCTGCCTGCCGGACCCTGGCGTCAGCGAAACCTGGCGCGCTTTCATCGTTCGCTCCGCAAGGTCAAGAAATTCAATCCCTCGATTCACTACACCGAAAGAAACTGGAACCAGTTCCTCAAAGGCTATTTCGATGCGTCCAGGTCCGCGTAAACATCAGGCAGGGGTTCCGGGCGAAACTTGAATTTGCGATGAACCCAGTAATATTGCTCCGGGCATGCGCGAACGTATTGCTCTAGAACTGCGTTGTATTGCGCCGTGTCCTTCACCGGATCTTCACTTGGAAATCCCTGCAGCGCCGGCAATATCGTCAAGGCGTAGCCACCCTCCGGCAGGCGTCGCGGGAAGAACGGAACCGCAACTGCATTGCCCAATCGCGCGAGCGTTGAAGTTGCCGTATTCGTCATCGATTCGATATTGAAGAAGGGTAGCAATGCAGATTGTTTGCGATTGTAAGCCTGATCCGGTGCATACCAGACCGGAACGCCATCACGGAGACTGCGGATCATGCTCTTTATGTCATTCTTCTCGATGGTGCGGCGCGCCGATCGTTCCCGGCAGCTGCGCAGCAATTCGGTAATGAGTTCATTCTTGTTGCGACGGTAGACGGCATCGAATGGCGGCAGGCAATTGCGCAACGCCGGTCCGCAAATCTCCAGTGTCGTGAAGTGCGCGCTCAGCAAAATGACGCCAATGCCCTGATCAGCGAATTTCCATACATGCTCGGCACCTTCGACGTGGCACATCGCCAGCAATTTTTCTTCTTTAGCCCAACGACCGAGAGCCATCTCCATAATGGATGCGCCGAGCGATTCGAAATGCGCGAGCGCCGTTGCGCCATGCTGTGAGGATGAAAGCTCGGGAAAGCAGATTTCGATATTTCGACGCGTGATAGCACGGCGCTTGCCCGCCAGGCGGAAGGCGACACGCCCAAGCCACTTGCCCAGAGCAATTTGCCAGCGATAAGGCAGGAAGCAGCTGAGCCGCAGCAAGCCGATTCCCGGCCACAGGAGCCAGTACCTGGGGGTCCAGTAACGGGAAAGCGAAGGGCGCCCGGTATCATCCATGGCGAAGCATTAGAACCGATTGTTGGGTTTATGGCGATTCCGGCGAATCGCGATTTATTCTGACATGCCGTCGACGTAGTCGTCGTTGCCGCCTTGCTCGTCCCCTGCAACATCGGACTCGCCATCGTCGTTCGGCGTCTGATCGGACTGGATGCCAAGATGAAAAGCGGCAAATCCGGGCATGACAACCTGATTTCGCGCCATGCCGATGACTCTTCCCGAATAGGGTGAATAAAGCCGTGTGCTCTCGTTGCTGATCGGGTCCGTGATCGTGCCGAGGAGATCGCCTTCCCGCACCGTGCTACCAAGGCCGACATCCGACAGCAATATGCCGCCCCGATTCGCGCGCACCCAGGTCGATCGGTAGTAGACCGGTTCGGAGTCGCCCCAAAGGCGCATTTTTCTCAACATGCCGAGCGTATTCAGCAGTGTTTCGATGCCTTTCACACCGTGTTTGACTTCGGCGAGTTCGAGTTCGGAGGGCCCGCCGGCTTCGAGAGTTACCGACGGTATACCGGCAGCGGTCGCGGCATGGCGCAGAGTTCCCTGGGCCGGTCCGCTGTGCACGATGACGGTGGCGCCGAATCCCTGGGTCAGCGTGACGATATCCGGATTTCTCAGGTCCGCACGCAACTGCGGCAGGTTCGCGCGCTCGAACGAACCCGTGTGCAGGTCGACCAGCGCCGAACAATGCGAGATCACGTCGTGAAAGAAAGAGTAGGCGATCCTTGAAGCCGCGCTGCCCTTCGGGTTGCCCGGAAAATAGCGATTGAGGTCGCGCCGGTCCGGCAGGTAGCGTGATCCGCGGCGAAAACCCTGCAGGTTTACAATCGGCACTCCGATCACCGTGCCCGACAACTTGTCCGGGCTGACGTCGTGCATGACGCGCCGAACGACTTCGATACCATTCAGTTCGTCGCCGTGTATGGCGGCGGTCAGGCAAAGGGTAGGGCCCGGCAGGCTGCCGTTGACCACGAGTACCGGGGTGGAAACCGGAACCCCCTCGAACAGCTCGGTAGCAATCCAGGACAGGCGCCTGGAGGTGCCCGGCAAAACCTCTTCCCCCAGCATGACAATGGTCTTCGGGACGTTCGAAGCAACCGCGACAGCATCCTTTAGCGGTACGGTCGCCGCGGATACCGGCGGCAGTTCCGGGGCGGCTGCCGCATCCTCGGTCGCAATCGGCATCCGGGCTTCGCCGCTTGCGGGCAACAGGACGTTTTCGGTTGCGGATGCCGGACCTGCCAACAGGCAAACGAAAGCCGCGGCGACATACCCGGCCCGGTATGCTGCCCTTCCTGACAAAGCTTTTATCCTTGCTGAACTCATCGGCGTGCGGTCTGCTGGACGGCTAAAGGCGACCCCCGGGCCCCCGCGGGCAGGCAGGTCTTGTGAAAATACGGAATCTGGGTTTGAATTTCTGTGAACTATTCAATTATTTAGGGCTTATTCCTCAATTGAAGACCGAAAACGTGCAAATGACAAGTCGAATTCGACCGGTTCTACGCCTGTTAGTGCTCATTCTGCTCCTTCCGGCGTCGCTGCTTGCGGATGATTCGCTGTTCCCGAGACCCGCAGAGCTGGAACCGGACGTTCTCTTCTGGCGCGCGGTATTTACCGAGTATTCGACCGACGAGGGTGTATTGCACGACAACCGCAATCTCGCCGTTGTCTACGAAATAATGCCGATGCCGGCCAGGACTTCCAGAAGCGAACGCAATAGAAAGGTGCAAAGGCGTCGCGAACATTACCAGGCGATTCTGCGCACATTAGCGGGCGGTAAACGCGATGGGCTCACCGCCGAGCAGAAACGCGTTTTGGACCTGTGGCCGGCGGGTGTCAGCAATAGCGAACTGAAGGCGGCGGAATCGCGAATTCGATTTCAGCACGGATTATCGGATCGTTTCCGTGAAGGGCTGGTGCGCGCCGGGCGCTGGCGCGATCACGTGCACGCCGAATTCGGCAAGCTCGGGGTGCCGGTGCACCTCGCTGCGTTGCCGCATGTCGAGTCATCGTACAACCCGGATGCCAGGTCGCATGTCGGTGCATCCGGTATCTGGCAATTCACGCGCAGCACCGGCCGACGTTTCATGCAGGTCGACCATGTGCTCGACGAGCGCAACGACCCGTTCATCGCGACCGAAGCTGCGGGGCGATTGCTTGCCTACAATCACTCCATCGCCGGAAACTGGCCGATGGCTATTACGGCTTACAATCACGGTCTCGCGGGTGTGCGTCGCGCCATGCGAACGTATGGCGATACGGCGCTGGTTGAGATACTTCGGAAGTATGATGGCCGCACATTCGGTTTCGCTTCGCGAAATTTCTATGTGGCATTTCTCGCGGCGATGGAAGTGGACCAGAATGTCGAGAAATTTTTTCCCGGACTGGTACCGGATAGACCGGTCAATTATGCGCTGGCGCGTTTGCCCGACTATATGCCCGCGAGCGCAGTGGCTGCCGCCCTTGGTGTAAGCGAGCGCGAGCTGGCGCGTCACAATCCGGCACTGCAGGCCACCGTCTGGCAGGGAAGCAAGTACCTGCCGAGGAATCACGAGATCCGGATTCCGGCCCGGATGCTGCAGGGGTCTATGCCCGATTTGATAGCGGCGGTTGCCTCGAGCGACCGGCACAACAGTCAGTTGCCCGACCTCTACCACACCATTGTTCGCGGAGACACGCTCTCCGCGCTGGCGGCCGAGTACTCGACCAATGTAAGCACGTTGGTCGCACTGAACAACCTTGGCAGCAGTCATCGCATTCGTGCGGGCCAGAAATTGCGGCTTCCCGCCGCCGGTCCGGCACCGGTGGTCGTCGCCGCGGCGCAAGCGCCTGTCGTGCCTGAAGTCGTGGAAAAAGAAGAGCCCGACTTGGCAGCTAAAGAAAAACCTGAAGTGCTGCCACCGCCTGGCGCAATCGCTTCGGCCCCCGCTATAGGCGATATCGCAGACGAGGATCTGGTAAGCGAAGGCGCGCTTGCCGACGATGCAGTGACGCCGGCCGAAGAACCCGCCCAGGTGTCGTTGTTGTCGGATCCCAGCGACTACTCAGTCGATGAAAAATCGACAATCGAGATCCAGCCGCTGGAGACGCTCGGGCACTATGCCGACTGGCTCGGCATCAAGACCCAGCGGCTTCGAGATATCAACGGTCTCGCTTTTCGCACACCTGTTGAAGTCGGGCAACGAATCAAGCTTGATCTCAGCAAAGTGGATGCGACGACTTTCGAAAATCTTCGTACTGCATGGCACCGCCAGCAGCAGGATGCCTTCTTCCGCGACCATCGCATCGAAGGGGTTACTGAGCATGTGGTCGGGCAGGGAGAATCGGTCTGGATTCTGTCGTTGCGTCAGTACGATGTGCCAATCTGGCTGTTTCGTCAGTACAACCCCGAGCTCGACCTGCACAATGTCCGTCCTGGAACCAAGCTGAGTTTTCCGATTCTTGCGATCAACGACGGCGACACGTGACAGTGACGCCGCCGCGGTTGTTTCTGGCTCGCCTTGCGCCGGTGGTGCTGCTGACCGCAGCGGCTGCAGCGTACATTTTTTCGATCGATGGAGCCGACCGGTTCGCGATCCGAAATTTTCTGCCGATGCTCGGTGTCATTCTGCTGTCGTCCGCTGCGCTGTGGCTGGGCGATGGAAAATGGAGCGGAGCCGGTTGGCGCTGGCCTCTCGGTGTCGTTGGCTTCGCAATCCCGTCGATCGGTCTGTCGCTTTATCTGCACTACGCCTATTCGGTCGATCTGAATGACCTGTTCAGCGGTTCCGAGAAGCCGGAGGAGGTGTTTCGATTTCTGCCCCTGTATACGACAGTTTCCGGATTCCTCGGGTTTGCAATCGGCTGGATCATAGGTTCGAGAGTATGAACGTCATTTCCGAATCTTGCGGGCTGTCACGTTTTCAGGCCGGGCAGGCTCTGGTAGGCTTTCCCGACGTTTTGCATTCATACGGGGAACGGCACAGGCATGCCGATTGACAGGACCGCGAAAATTCTGCTGACGCTGGTGTCGGGCCTGTCGTTATCGGTTTCCGCAATGCCAATCGCGGCAAGCGA
Organism: Gammaproteobacteria bacterium; assembly: GCA_029865385.1. Classification (GTDB taxonomy): domain Bacteria; phylum Pseudomonadota; class Gammaproteobacteria; order Steroidobacterales; family Woeseiaceae; genus JAKEGN01. Next base: position 9,597 of record JAOUGX010000038.1, on the reverse strand, counting down.
TTTCCCGGTAGCGGACAAAGTGCTGGTCGAGAAGGGCAAAAGAAAGCTGCACTTGTTGAAAGACAACAAGCCGTTTCGAACCTACAAAATTGCGCTGGGTGTCGATCCGGTCGGCGACAAGGAGCGAGAGGGCGACCAGAAAACGCCTGAAGGTATGTACTACCTTGACATGCGAAATCCGGACAGTGACTTTTTCCTGTCGATTCGAATCTCCTACCCCGATACCAGCGATCGCATTGCTGCAAGGAGCAAAGGACAGGATCCGGGAGGGCAGATCATGATCCACGGCCAACCGAACACTCCGACCTATTCAGACGGGTATTACGCAAAAGAAGACTGGACCAATGGATGTATTGCAGTATCCAATTCGGACATGATCGACATATGGTTGATGACGCCGAACAACATACCTATTGAAATCGTTCCCTGACCGCCTTGGCGCATCCAGTCACCAGCACCAGCATCCGCCCGGATAGCGACGAAACCATCGACACCGAGGTTTGGCCGGAAGGCAGCCTCGAGGTCTTGTCGCAGGTCGAAGTCGATCAGCTGCGTAACCAGGGCGAGGGAGGGCTTTATCAACTCCTGCGGCGCTGCATCCTGGCGGTCCTGAATTCCGGCGGCAACACGGACGACGCTCGCGCGGTGTTGGAAAAGCACCGTGATTTCAGTCTCGGCTTCATTCAGCAGGATCGCGGCCTGAAAATTTCGCTCAAGGGAGCGCCATCGTCGGCGTTCGTCGACGGCGTAATGATTCGTGGCATACGGGAGCAGCTGTTCGCGGTGTTACGCGACATCGTGTTTACAAACAATGAGATCCGCGAAAGTGGCCGATTCGACCTGCTGACGTCGGAAAACATTACCAACGCCGTGTTCCATATCCTGCGTAACGCACGCCTGCTCGAGACTCCGGCAACCCCGAATCTTGTAGTTTGCTGGGGTGGCCACGCCATCAGCCGCGAAGAGTACGATTACACCAAGAAAGTCGGCTACGAGCTCGGGTTGCGGCAACTGAATGTCTGCACCGGTTGCGGTCCCGGTGCAATGAAAGGCCCGATGAAAGGCGCCACGATCGGGCATTCAAAGCAGCGCATAAGGACCGGTCGATACGTCGGAATAACCGAGCCTGGAATCATCGCAGCGGAATCGCCGAACCCAATTGTAAATTCCCTGATCATCATGCCGGACATGGAAAAGCGCCTGGAGGCATTCGTCCGGGTCGGGCACGGGATTGTCGTATTTCCTGGAGGCGTAGGGACTGCCGAAGAAATCCTGTATCTGCTTGGAGTTCTTTTGCATCCTGAAAATTCCGACCTTCCCATGCCATTGATCATGTCGGGACCGCCCGAGAGCGAAGCGTATTTTCGCCAGATCGACACGTTTGTCGGCGCGACGCTTGGCCCGACTGCGCAATCGCGTTATCGAATTATTATCGATGACCCGCAAGAGGTTGCGCGGCAGATATTGTCCGGCCTCGAGCAGGTGTATGAATTCCGCAAACGACACGGCGACGCTTTCTATTTCAACTGGCGCCTGAAAATCGATCACGATTTCCAGAAGCCTTTTGTCGCGAGCCATGAAGCGATGCGACAGTTGAATCTGAACGAAGGTACTCCGGTACACCAGTTGGCGGCCAATCTGCGGCGCGTGTTCTCCGGGATCGTCTCCGGAAACGTCCGCGAAGACACGATGGCTCGCATAGAACGACATGGCCCGTTTGAAATCATCGGATCCGAAAAAGTGATGAATCTGCTCGACGAATTGCTTTCAGCTTTCGTTGCCGACGGACGCATGAAACTGGCCAGCCAGGATTATGTTCCGTGTTACCGGGTCGCCGTGTAGCCTGGCTGCGTTTTGTAAAACCGCCGGCGTGCTGTCGTTCCTTGGTCCGGCCTATTAAGTAAAAAAGCTCCCCAAGTCTCTGATATAAAAAGAGAAAATGAGTCACTTCTCTGTGACTCAGTTCCTGTGACTCAGCCGATTTTGTCCGTAGCATTTGTGCGCAGGGATGGATTGAGCAGACTCTTATGCAGGACAGCAAAGATCTCAATTGGAGTGACGAAGTCCGTGCAGACCAGGACAACGGTTCTGCGCAATCTGACGATGCTGCACCGGCCCGCGAGGAAGACGGCTGGCAGCAATACCGAAAGTGGATTTCGAAAGCACCGGCACCGAAAGGACGTCGAACCGGAATCGATCCGACACTCTATACGTGGAAAGGATATCGCAACTGGACCGAGCAAGTTAAAAGAAACTGGTCCGACAGCTAAATCGCCTTACAAATCATTCGCGACTCGGCTCGCATTCCATTCGTCCGTTTCCAAAACAGGTCCGCAGGACCAAACTGTTACTCGCGGCAAGAAATTGCAGATTCCCTTGCGCTCGCAAGCACGCGATTTTGTTGTGACAGATTATGTTGCAGCAGCGTGTGCGGAGTCATTGCTGGCCGCACAGGAAATTCGAACGGGTTCTCTGTTTTACAAGAAATCCGCCATCGAAAATCAGTTTGTAAAGAAGCTGTGACTTGCCTCACGGTGGGCTTTTGACACGCTGCCTATAGTTCGCCATACCGGACCACAAGAACTTAACACGGACGTATGGACAACAAGTTCCCACCAGCAGATTCCCCGGTTGGCGCCCTCAAGAACGAGGCAGCGCGTCAACGCTGGGAGTTGTTTCATCGGGCTATCGCCCATGCAAAGAAATCCAACATCGATGCGATGGAAGTGGCGGAATCCACGACCGCAGAGCACAAACAGTCCGGTCCGATGCTGTCGATCGCCCGCTAGTAAACAAGCCGGCAAAAATATGACAGTCAGCGATCAAAAAACAGGAATGAATCGTCAGTGGAATGCCTGATCCAGTATCTCGATGATCTTGAAGACCTTTTCTACGCGGTCGCACTGCTGACGGAGAAGATTCGTTACGCTGTGCAGATGATCGCAGTTGTATCGCTTGCTGCGGTGATCCCTGTCTGTGGGGTGCTGCTTGCGCTTAGCGCACCGCCGCTGGCACTTGCCAGCGTATTCCTCGCGCTCGCAATTCTCTTGTACCGTGCTGCCGTCGGCCACCATCCGGGGCGCCTCGCCGGCTGAAGTCTGCCTCGCGGCGTCGCGTCGCGAGCGTAATCCCCTTGATTTGCTGCAAATTGACACTATGGTGTCTGCGGACCGGTGCCGTTTGCGGCGAGACCGATTCAGGGAGTTTGTGAAAGTGGGCCAGAAGACCAGCAAGAAAACTGTCGATACACAGGATACGGCAGGCAAGGAGACCCTTGGATTTCAAACCGAAGTGCGGCAACTGCTGCAACTGATGATCCATTCGCTTTACAGCAATAAGGAGATATTCCTTCGCGAACTGATTTCGAACGCCTCCGATGCAAACGACAAGCTACGTTTTGCCGCGCTGGCTTCGCCCGAACTGCTGAAGGTGGATCCCGAACTGAAAATCCAGATCGGGTACGACGGGAAGTCGCGAACTATCTCCGTTAGCGACAACGGTATCGGGATGTCGAGGCAGGAATTGATCGACAATATCGGCACTATCGCCAAATCCGGTACGGCCGAGTTTTTTGAGAGGATGACGGGCGACGAGCGCAAGGACGCGAGGCTCATTGGCCAGTTCGGCGTCGGTTTCTACTCTGCATTCATTGTCGCCGATCGCGTAGTTGTCGAATCGCGGCGCGCAGGGCAGGCAGAGAACCAGGGCGTACGCTGGGAATCGGAAGGCAAGGGCGAATACACGATCGAGTCGATTTCGCGAAGCGAGCGTGGCACGCGAATTACCTTGCACCTGAAGAAAGCGGAAAAGGAATTTACAGATCCCCATCGATTGCGCACGTTGATCCGGAAATACTCGGACCACATCGGGTTTCCGGTTCTGCTGAGCGACCTTGAGAAACCGGGTGACGAGCCGCAAGCCGTCAATTCGGCCACGGCCCTGTGGACCAGGCCGCGGACGGAAATCGACGATGACGAATACAAGGAGTTCTACAAGCATCTGTCCCACGACTTCGCTGATCCTCTCGCCTGGAGCCATAACCGCGTCGAGGGCAAGCGCGAGTACACGAGTCTCCTGTACATTCCCGCAAACGCGCCGTTCGATCTCTGGAATCGCGAAGCGCCGCGCGGTCTCAAACTGTACGTACAGCGTGTGTTCATCATGGATCAGGCGGAGCAATTTCTGCCGTTGTACCTGCGATTCGTGAAAGGTGTGCTGGACTCGGCGGACCTGCCGTTGAACGTATCTCGCGAGCTGCTGCAGCAGGATTCCAGGCTGGAGGCGATTCGAGCTGCACTGACGCGCCGTGTCATCGATATGCTGGACAAGATGGCGAAGAAGAATGCCGAGGACTACGAAAAGTTCTGGGCAGCTTTCGGCCAGGTCCTGAAGGAAGGGCTGGTCGAGGATTCAAAAAACAGGGACAAGCTGGCCAGATTGCTGCGATTTTCCAGCACGCATTCCGAATCCGACAAGCAGGATCAGTCATTGAGTGATTACCTTTCCCGGATGGCCGCAGGCCAGGAGCGGATCTACTATCTGCTGGGCGACAGTCATGCAACCGTCAGCGCAAGCCCGCACATCGAGCAGCTGAAGAAAAAGGGCATCGAGGTACTGTTACTTAGCGATCGAATAGATCCCTGGCTCGTTGACCACCTGAAAGAATTCGACGGGAAGCCACTGCACGATGTCGGGCGAGGCGAGCTCGAGTTGCCAGACGGCGAGGGCAACATCTCGCCACAATCGATGCCAGACGAGCACAAACCCTTGCTGGAAAAAATGCAAAAAGTCCTTCAGGAACGCGTTGAAGCGGTCAACGTCAGCGCCCGCCTTGTGGACTCGGCGGCCTGCGTCGTCGCGGGCGAGCAGGATCTGGCGCCGCAGTTGCGGCGCATACTGGAGGCCAGTGGGCAGAAGTTGCCGGAAAGCAAACCTGTTCTGGAGTTAAACATCAGCCACCCATTGGTCGAACGGTTGGCGGCGGAGACGGACGAGAAACGATTCACCGATCTGTGCAACATCGTGCTGGACCATGCTTTGCTGGCCGAAGGCACGCCGCTGCAGAACCCGGCGACCTACGTGCGGCGAATGAATGCGCTGCTGCTGGATATAGGCAAGGAGAGCAGCGACTGACCGGAACTACCGCCGGGCGTGGCGGCCGCGCATATGCGGCACCACCAGCCAGCTCTCGAGTCCGGTAAATGCCAGCTCCGTCAGAATCGCCAGGCCGGCTGCAGGCAAGGCGCCCTGCAGAATCATCGAGCTGTCATTCAGCGCAAGGCCGGTAACGATCGGATCGCCCAGGCCGCCGGCACCGATAAATGCAGCGAGCGTGGCGGTGCCGATGCTGATGACTGCAGCGGTGCGAATGCCTGCTATGACGTGCGGCATTGCAAGTGGCATCAGTACGTAACGCATTTCCTGCTGCCGGCTCATCGCCATGGCGGCGGCCACGTGTCTGTAACCGGGCGGAATGGCCAGCATCGCGGTGATCGTGCCGCGGGCAATCGGCAACAACGAATAGAGAAACAAAGCGATGATCGCGGGCGTCTGGCCGATGCCGAACCAGGGAATCAGCAGAGCCAGCAGCGCAATCGATGGCACGGTCTGCAGCAGGCCCGTGAAATACAGAAACGCATTGGCGGTACGCCGGCTTCTGTGCACGGCAGCGGCGATTCCGACACCCGTCACTATCGCAAGAAGCAAGGCTATGCCTGTCAGTTTCAGGTGACGTTGCGTATTCCGCCACAGGCGTGGCATGAATCCCGGCACATCCTGTGCCGAACTGATCAGGCCCTCTTCGAGGAGGAACTCCGAGGCGACGTCGGCAAAACTGACAGCCGGATCGAGCACTTGCAGATTCAGCTGCTGCATACGCGTGTCGTCGATGCGGCCACTCAACGATTCGAGAATGTCGCGGACCGGCGGCGCAATATCCTGGCGCGCGAGAAACGCCGCACGATATTGAGGGAAATAGGAGAGATCGTCGTGCAGCAACACGAGCCGCGAGCGCAGGATCTCGCCATCCGTCGAATACACGGCGGTGACGTCGATTTTGCCGCTAGCGATCGCTTCGTAAGAGAGGCTGTGCTCGATTCCTGTGGCCACAAGGTCGATCGCGTAACGCTGTTTCAGCCCGGGCCAGCCGTCATTCCGGCTCAGGAACTCGTGCGGCAGACCGACTCTCACATGCCCGACACGCGTCAGATCCGAAATGTTTCGCAGTTGATGTGTTTTGGCAAAGGTCTCCGATACTGCAATAGCGTAGCTGTTGTTGAATCCCAGGGGAGATAGCAAAATCAGGTCGTCTTGCGCCAACGCCGTCCGGATTTCAGTGAGCTGTGTGAGCCCGGGCCGTTCGAGTATCACTTCGGTGATAGTGCCGGTGTATTCGGGATAAAAATCGAGCGCTCGATTTTGCAGGGCCTCGAACACGATCTTGGTGCCGTTGAGACCAAAGCGGCGCCGGACCTCGTAGCCGTGACTTTCCAACAATTGCGCACTCGCTTCGGCGAGGATGTAGTTCTCTGTGAAATTCTTGCTGCCGATCACGATTGCCTCGGCGACGGCCAGCGGCGACGTGAGCAACAGAACTACGGGGAGGAATCGTAACATCGCCCTTTAACCCAGCCCCGTGCAGAGTTCCTGCACGTATTCGTTGGCCGGGTGTTCCATGACGTCCTTCGTCGGCCCGGACTGCAAAATGGTTCCGGCCATCATCACGACCAGCTGTTCCGCAAGAGCCACGGCCTCCTGCGGGTCGTGAGTTACGATGATAGTCGACACCGGCTCGAGTCGTCGCAGCGTCCGGAATTCGCGATGAATTGCGCGCCGCGTCATGGTGTCGAGACCGGAAAACGGTTCGTCCAGAAGCAGCAACTCCGGTCGCAACAACATCGCACGGCAAAGGCCTGCACGTTGCTGCTGTCCGCCGGAAAGTTCGTGCGGATAGCGGTCGAGGATGTCCGGTGAAAGCTGCATGATTTGCATCAACTCATCGAGCCGTTTTCGGGTCTCATCCCCTGTACGATTGTGCAGCACGGCAGGCAGCACGATATTCCGGCCCACTTTCATATGTGGGAACAGCGCAACGTCCTGAATCGCATAGCCGATTCGCTTGCGGAGATTCTGCAGTTCACAGTCGGCAATATTCTCGCCGAGAGTCTGTACCTTGCCGCTGTCCGGCCTCAGCAGGCCTATAATCAGTTGAATCAAGGAGGACTTGCCGCTGCCGCTGGTGCCGAGAATTGCTGTTGTACTGTGCCGTGGCATCGACAGCGTGACGTTTTGTAACGCGAGCACGTCGCCGCGCCGCAGGCTTACGTCCTGGAACTCCGCGGCATACTGGCTCGTTGTCGCGCAATTTTGCATCTCGGCACAGTACGACATTTGCAGGTGGCGGGCCACGATTCCCGTGCATTCGATACAGTCTTTGATAAAATCTGGCGCCATTTTCCGGGAGTGCCGGTCATGAAAAACACCAAGAGTAATAATGAGGATCTGCGCCAGCGCCTGACGGCCGAGCAGATCCAGGTGACGCAGAATAAGGGCACTGAACGTGCCTTTACCGGCCGCTATGTCAATCACAAGGAAGACGGCACCTACGCCTGTGTGTGTTGCGGGGCAAAACTCTTCAGTTCTGAGCACAAGTACGATTCAGGCTCCGGCTGGCCGAGTTTTTTTCTGCCGCTTGCCGGCGAGACCGTTCGGACCGTGCGCGATACCAGTCATGGCATGATCCGGGATGAGGTAGTGTGCAACAATTGCGATGCACATCTCGGCCACGTATTCGAGGATGGGCCTCAGCCCACCGGCTTGCGCTACTGTATTAATTCGGCGTCGCTGGACTTCAAGAAACCCGACTGAAGTGGCCACAAGTGACGCAATAAATTTTCTAGAACCGTGAGGAAACCAATGAACTTCAAACTCAGGCTGATCTGTCTGGCCGCACTGGCGGCGATTGCGGCATGCGGTAAGAGCGAAAACAAGGCTACGGATATGGCGCCGCCGGAAAATGCTGCTGGCGCGGCTACCCAGGAAATACCGTCAAGCGCCGAGTCTATTGAAATCATGCCTGGGCTGACGATGCGTACTTTGCGTGCCGGAAGCGGAGCTATCGCAAAGACGGGCGATATTGCCATCGTGCACTACACGGGCTGGCTGTTCGATGAACAGGCGGCAGATCATCGCGGCAAAAAATTCGATAGTTCAGTCGACAGGGATCAACATTTCCAGTTCAAACTTGGGGAAGGCAGGGTCATCCAGGGATGGGACCAGGGAGTGGTCGGAATGAAGGAAGGTGAAATTCGCGAATTGACCATTGCGCCCGAGATGGCCTACGGCGACCGGAACGTCGGCAACGGCTTGATTCCCCCGGGATCGACGCTGGTTTTCGAGGTTGAGCTGGCCCGGGCACAGGCCGTGAATCCCGACATCAACTTGCCCGGCGCGCCGGAGTAAGGCAGCGCCGGATCAAGGGTTTTGATTGCCCGATAGGCGGGCACCGTCGGGCGCCGGAGAAAAGCTTACGGTAATGATTGCCTGTCGGATGCGATTGCCCGTGGTGTCCGCCGCCGGAATCACATGCAACCGTTCACTCGGTAAGCCGCGTGTCGTCATGTATTCGATGATGCTGGCGGCCCTTGCCTCGGCAAGGCTGCGGTTCGCAGCGACGCTGGCAGGCCCGTCGCCGCTGGCTTGAATTCCGATTACAGCGCTCGGACAATCGGCGGCAGCTTCTATGAGGCTGTCGAGCAGGGGATGCCCGTTCCCCTCGATATCGCCGGATGCGACCGCGAACGTCAATGAGCGATTCTTCAGGATTGCTTTGAATTGCAGCCGGCAAAGCTCCGCAAAATCCGGCGACGGCAAAACCTCGACGACCCGCGTCTCAATACCCATTCCCGGAAGCAGAGCGGCTTCCAGTCGTGCTCGTTCTCTATTCCAGGCTACGGCATCGGCTGTAATGCCTTGCATGACGACCCCGCTGTCGCTCACGGTAGTTTCGGAAAACCGGGTCAACAACGCCAGTCGCAAAGCAAGTTCGGTTATGAGGGCCCACCCCGGCGGCATGAGGCTGGCTTCCTGCAGATCGAAGTATACGTCGACGCTGCTGTCGGGGCGGCGGGCAGCGTCTTGCAGGATAGCTTCGTGCGCAGCCGAGCTGACCACACCAGCTACCACGATACTGCTGCTGTCGACCCGGATCTTCAGTTGCGGTTCGACGGCAGCATCAATGCTGTCCAGCGCGGCTGTTCGACCGGCAAACAGCAGCAAAAGCACGATTGCGGGAATGCCTGGCGCGGCCAGGCCGGCTAGTCGACTGGCTCCGTTGCTCAACACAATCAGGCGGGGCTGTTGCTTTTCTGCTGTTGCAGCATGCGCGCCTGGCCAATCCAGTCTTCACGATAGATCCTGCTGCGAAAACCCTTCAGTTTTCGCGCGACACGATCGATATCGAATTCGGTCATTTCTGCTATCTGGCGGTAGTGGAAGAAGCCGAGTTCGTGCAAGGTTTGCTCGATCGCCGGACCGACACCTTTTATCAGACGCAGGTCGTCGTACGCTTCGTCTTGGTCCGATGTGCCTGATTCACCG
>JAOUGX010000137.1 GCA_029865385.1 Gammaproteobacteria bacterium | reverse complement strand
TCGATGGGTTTGCCGAGCACGTCCATGATGCGGCCCAGGGTTTTTTCGCCAACCGGCACGGAAATCGACGCGCCGGTATTGCTCACGGACATGCCGCGTTTCAGGCCTTCGCTCGAGCCCATCGCAATGGTTCGCACGACGCCGTCGCCGAGCTGCTGTTGAACTTCCAGCGTAATGTCTGCTTCGTCGATAAGCAGCGCGTCGTAAATCTTCGGTATCGCATTGCTCGGGAATTCGACGTCAACAACTGCGCCGATGATCTGCACGGTAGTTCCGGTGCTCATTCGTAAGTCCTCGTTAGCCTGAAACGGCAGCTGCGCCGCCAACTATTTCTGAAATTTCCTGGGTAATGGACGCCTGCCTGGCCTTGTTGTAGGCAATTTGCAGTTTGTCGATAATTTCACCCGCGTTATCGGTGGCCGATTTCATTGCCACCATCTTCGCCGCCATTTCGCAGGCGAAGTTCTCGACCGCACCGCGATACACCTGGGATTCGATGTAACGCATCAGCACGTCGTCCAGCAAGGCACCGGCATCCGGTTCATAGATGTAATCCCAATGCTCCTGCAGAGATTCCTCGCCGAGGTCGATCGAGCTCACCGGCAGCAGGGTCTTCACCTCTGGCCTCTGACTCATCGTGCTGACGAAGTTATTGTGCACGAGAAACACGCGATCGATTTTTCCATCGCTATATGAGTCGAGCATGATCTTGATAGAACCGATCAGGTCATTGACGTGCGGCTTGTCGCCGAGATGCGTTGCCGTACCGACGACATTGCCGCCGAGCCTGCGGAAAAACTGCACCGATTTGGCACCAACCAGCGCCAGGTCGACTTCGACTTTCTCTTTCTTCCACTTCATCAGTTCAACGATTACCGACTTGAACATGTTGATGTTCAGGCCGCCGCAAAGACCGCGATCAGTGGAAATAACAATGTAGCCGACCCGTTTCACCTCGCGCTCGATGAGGAACGGGTGTTTGTAGTCCGGGTTCGCATGTGCAAGGTGGCCTACAACGCGACGGATGCGTTCGGCATAAGGACGCGATGCCTCCATCTGATTCTGCGCTTTGCGAATCTTGGAAGCGGCAACCATCTCCATTGCACCGGTGATCTTCTGCATGTTTTTCACGCTTCGGATCTTCGTGCGGATTTCTTTTTCGCCTGCCAATTCGTTATTCCTTACTCTGCTGTCGCCTGCAATGCAGGCTCCTACGATGCCTTACCGTTCTTCTGATCCTGCCGTCGCCTGCAATGCAGGCTCCTACGATGCCTTACCGTTCTTCTGATCCTGCTGTCGCCTGCAATGCAGGCTCCTACGATGCCTTACCGTTCTTCTGATCCTGCCGTCGCCTGCAATGCAGGCTCCTACAGCGCGCGAATAGCATCACAGTACCCTTGTAGGAGCCTGCATTGCAGGCGACCTACTACCAATGTCAATAAGCGCCTTTCTTCGCAAAGCCTTCGCAAACCTTCTTCAGGCCCTTCTGAATTTCCTCGTCGTAATTGCCGGTCTTGTTGATGTTATCCAGCAGATCACCGTGATTGGCTCGCGCGAAATCGTGCAACGCAGCTTCGTAGGCAGTTACCTTGTTTACATCGACCTTGTCGATGAACCCTTCGTTAACCGCGTAAAGCGACAACGCCATTTCCGCAACTGACAACGGCGAATACTGCTTCTGCTTCATCAACTCCGTGACACGCTGTCCGCGGGCGAGCTGTTTGCGGGTTTGCTCGTCGAGGTCCGACGCAAACTGCGCGAACGCCGCCAGCTCGCGATACTGCGCGAGAGCCAGCCGCACGCCGCCGCCTAGCTTCTTGATGATCTTGGTCTGCGCCGCACCGCCCACACGCGACACCGAAAGACCGGCGTTGATTGCCGGCCGGATGCCGGCGTTGAACAGGTCGGTCTCGAGGAAGATCTGGCCGTCGGTAATCGAGATCACGTTGGTCGGTACGAACGCGGACACGTCGCCGGCCTGCGTCTCGATGATTGGCAATGCAGTCAATGAACCGGTTTTGCCTTTGATCTTGCCGCCGGAAACCATTTCTACATGGTCCGCACTGACCCGCGATGCGCGCTCGAGCAGGCGCGAATGCAGGTAGAAAACGTCACCCGGGTAAGCTTCACGACCCGGCGGACGACGCAGCAGCAACGAAACCTGGCGGTAGGCCCAGGCCTGTTTCGTGAGATCGTCGAAAATGATCAGCGCATCCTGCCCGTGATCGAGGAAGTACTCGCCCATGGTAGTGCCGGAGTACGGCGCGATGTATTGCATCGCCGGCGAATCGGCTGCGGTGGCCGCGACCACGATGGTGTGCTCCATTGCACCCACTTCTTCCAGTTTGCGCACGACGTTGGCAACGGACGAGGCTTTCTGGCCGATGGCGACGTAAATGCATTTAATGCCGGTGCCGACCTGGTTGATGATCGCATCGACGGCGACCGCTGTTTTGCCGGTCTGGCGGTCGCCGATGATCAGCTCACGCTGCCCGCGGCCGATCGGCACCATGGAGTCGATGGCTTTCAGGCCAGTCTGAACCGGCTGGTCGACCGACTTACGCGAAATAACACCCGGCGCGACCTTTTCGATCGGCGCGGACTCGCTGGTGTTGATTGGACCTTTTCCGTCGATCGGGTTGCCGAGCGCGTCGACGACGCGGCCCAGCATGGCCTCGCCGATCGGCACTTCGAGAATGCGCCCGGTGGTCTTGACCGTATCGCCTTCCGAGATGTGCTTGTAGTCGCCGAGAACGACGGCACCGACCGAATCCTGCTCAAGGTTAAGCGCCATGCCGAAAGTGTTCTGCGGAAACTCGAGCATTTCGCCGTAACGCGCATCGGTCAATCCGTGAATACGAACGATGCCATCGGTCACGCCGATAACGGTTCCCACATCACGCGCTTCAGCGGACGCTTCGAACTTCTCGATTCGCTCTTTAATCAGTTGGCTGATTTCAGAAGCCTTGAGTGCCATTTTCTTCTTCCTCTTTAAGCGATCAATGCATTCGTCAGGCTTTCGAGCCTCGAACGCAGCGAGCCATCAATAACGACATCGCCGGCGCGGATGACCGCACCGCCGATGAGCTTTTCATTCACTTGCGTAGACAGGTTGACGTCGCTGCCCAGGCGTTCCTTCAATGCTTTGACGATTGCCTGCTGTTGCGTCGCGCTCAGCGGCGTTGCCGAGGTCACAGTGACATCGACCGTGTTCTCGACCTTTGCTTTCAATGCGGCGAAATGCGCGGCGATTTCCGGTAACACGGCAATACGATCGTATTCGAGCAAAAGTTTCAGGAAATTCGATCCTTGCTTGTTGCTGCCGCCGAGAATCGACGTCGATCCACCCGCCGACGAGATCAGGCCGGTGAGAAATTCCAGTCGCTTTGCATCCGTCAGTTTCGGCGTCGAGAGAAACTTCGCGACTTTTCCATCGGCCAGTAAAGAACCGGCGAGGCTTAATGCATCTGCCCAGCTGTCGAGAGATTTTCCTTCCCGCGCCAGGTCGAATGCGGCCTGCGCATAGGGCCGGGCGATTGTGTTCTTGTCTGCCATGGCCGCTCTAGAGCTCGGCCGCCAGCTTGCTCAGGATGTCTTCGTGAGCCTTCGCGTCGATTTCGCGCATCAGGATTTTCTCCGCACTCGCCACGGCGATTGCAGAAACCTGGCCACGCAGTTCTTCGCGGGCACGATTCGCTTCCTGTTCGATCTCCGAGGTGGCGGCTGCGAGCTGGCGCTCCCGCTCCTTGACGCCGGCTTTCTTGCCTTCGGCAATGATTTCGTTGGCACGCGCGTGGGCCTGGTCGAGAATGCTGGTCGCCTGCTTGCGCGCCTCGTCGACGATCTGCCCGGACTCCGCTTTTGCCTTGTCCAGGCTCTTTTGCCCACGCTCCGCGGCGGCCAGGCCGTCTGCGATTTGCGTTTGCCGCTCTTCGATGGCTGCCATGATCGGTGGCCAGATGAATTTCATGCAGAACCAGACGAACACGATCATCGCGATCGATTGGCCGATAAGTGTGAGATTGATGTCCACTTCTTGCTCCTAACTCCGCTGTCGCCTGCTATGCAGGCTCCTACAGCACCCTTCCGTTCTTCTTAGGTCCGCTGTCGCCTGCAATGCAGGCTCCTACAGCATTAGCCGCCGGTTGCGTTCTGCAGCTGTGCGATGAACGGGTTTGCGAAGGCGAAGTACAGCGCGATACCGACGCCGATCATGGCAACCGCGTCGAGCAGTGCGACGACCAGGAACATCTTGGTCTGCAACATCGGCGCCAGCTCCGGCTGGCGTGCAGCACCTTCGAGGAAGCGGCCACCGAGAAGGCCCATGCCGATGCCGACGCCCAATGCGCCGAGACCGATCAGAAGTGCGACAGCGATCGCGGTGAATCCAATTACAGTTTCCATCAGTGTCTCCAGTTAAGGATCAAGTCAATAAGATCAATGTTCTTCCGATGCCAGCGTCAGGTACACGACCGTCAGCATCATGAAAATAAACGCCTGCAACGTAATAATAAGGATATGGAATACCGCCCAGCCGAAATGCAGCGGCAGTTGCCATAAGCCGAGTAACGCAATCAGGATAAAAATCAGTTCGCCGGCAAACATGTTGCCGAACAGTCGCAATGACAAAGACAGCGGCTTTGCCAGCAAGGCGACCGACTCGAGAATAAAGTTGAAGGCGATGATGAACGGCGCGGCGATGAGCCCTGCGCCCTTCATTGGCGGTGCGATCGGGTGCAGCGTCAACTCGGCGATGAAGCCACCGATGCCTTTGCTCCTGATCGAATAAAAAAGAATCAGGACGAAAACGGCTATCGACATGCCGAAGGTGATGTTGACGTCGGTGGTCGGCACGACCTTGAGGTACGGTATGCCCGCAGCCTGTCCCAGCATCGGCAACCAGTCGACCGGGATCAGGTCCATCAGGTTCATCAGGAACACCCACATGAAAATCGTGAGTGCCAACGGTGCGATCAGGCGGCTCTTTCCGTGAAAAGTGTCTTTGACGCTGCTGTCGATAAAGTCGATGACGATTTCAACGAAGGCCTGGAACTTGCCGGGACTGCCGGACGACGATTTTCTGGCGGCGCGACCGAACAGCCAGATAAAGAGGACGCCAAGGATGACCGAAAACGCCATCGAGTCGACGTTGATCCCCATCGGGTTGCCGGCGCACTGATTCCAGATCCATTCACCGCTGTCCGATTTGCAGACCTGCAGGTTCTGCAGATGGTGCTGGATGTAATCCCCTGAGGTTTGAGGGCCGTGTCCGCCTTCACTTGCCATTCTTATTACTCTTTTCCGATTTCGTTTCCGATTCGCGATGATCGTCGCGCATCAGGAAACCTGAAAATGTCACCAGTTGTGCCGCAATAAAGCCGGCGAACAACGCTCCCGCTGCCAGTGGCTTCACCAGCGTGAAGACGATGCCGAACATCAGCACGGTCAACGCCAGCTTTCCCAATTCCCCAATATAGGCTGCCCGAATCAGGGCACCCGCCCCGGGATCGCGCCGCGGCACCACGAGCCGCAGTGCCAGAAAGGCATTCGGGATTACGCAGGTCAGGCCACCGAGCAACGCCGAGTAACCCGCAACGCTTCCGCTTACACCCCAAAACACCGCGGCAAGCGCCATGCTCAAGGCCAGTTGTGCCAGCAGGATTTTAAGAAGCGGGTTGGCGGGCGCAGCTCGGGATCGCTCCGCTGCCTTGCCATCCATTCCGCGCTTGCCTCCGGCACTAAAAACGCCACTTCCATCGGCTTGCCGGCGGTAGGTGGCGTCGTTTTCGAATAATCCTGACGGGCCTGTATTTAGCCCGCGCATTATAGTGACCGGGATGGTGCAAGGCAACACAAAAAGCCTTTCAAATAAGGTGTTTTTCCTCTTACTTTCTGAGGGCTTAGCCCGCCAATTCAAGGATTTAGGGGCATATAAGCACATATATTTTCTGCATTGCGACGCAACTCACACCATTCCGGCCCGTCGGTCTCTATAAAAGTGTCTTTGAAGCCGCTTCCCGGGCAGGGAAGCAATATCGACCGACCGCAATGATCGCTTCGGGACCTGTTTCTACTTTGTGGGAGCCTGCATGCAGTTCATTGTCAGCCAGTCATTGCGACACGACAGTTCGCTGAAACAGTTGATCCGCGAGCTAAGTCTTTCGGTCGGCTTTTTCTCGGATGCGCAGTCGCTCAACCGCCTTATGCGGGGTGAATCGCGACGCATTGTCATGCTGACCGAGTCTGACGTCAGCGAAGCCGCCATTGCCGTCCTTGAAAAAGCGACCGCCACGACGACGTTCGGCCTGATCCTCTGTACCGATCGCGAGCGGTTGCGGAGCAGCAACCGGGCCGCGCTGCTGGCCCAGATCATCGAATTCAACAACGTCGAGTGGATCCGCAGCGATTGGGACCTCGATGCCTTGAGCCGTGCCACCCGCGGATGCCGCCGGCGCATGTTGCGGGTCGCCCGCGCCGAAATCGAGCAGGCGATCGCGAAACGCGAGTTCCTGATCCAGTACCAGCCGAAGGTCGATCGCGGCAACGGCCAGGAGTGGCTGACCCGCGAGGTCGAGGCGCTGATTCGCTGGCGGCACCCCGTACATGGCCTGCTGGGACCGCTCGAATTCCTGCCCGACGTGGAGGCATTCGGCCTGACAGCCGCCGTTGCCGAATACGTGCTGAATGAAACCGCCGCACAACTGGTTCAATGGCGCGAAAGCAAGCTGAGCCTCAACGGATGCATCAACCTGGCCTCCAGTCTGCTGAATCGCAACGAACTCGCAGACCGCTATGCCGAGATCGTCAGAGAGCACGGACTCGAGTGCTCCAGTTTTACATTTGAAGTAACCGAGAAAGAGGTAGCCAATTCCGATGCCCCGCACCTCAAAGTGCTGGGCGCGCTGCGCGCCCGCGGTTTCAGAATTTCTCTCGACGATTTCGGCGTCGCGGCTTCCTCGCTTGGCACTTTCGAACAGCTGCCGTTCGACGAAATCAAGATTCATGCGACGGTGCTGCGCCGGGCGCGCAACAACGATGTCACGCAGAAAATCCTGGCGGCCATCACCGGCCTTGCACACAAGCTCGGCATTTCGGTTTGTGCCGAAGGCGTGGAGGACCAGGAAACCTTCGATTTTCTCAAGACCATCAACTGCGACAAGATGCAGGGCTTCTTCATCTCGGAGGCGGTACTACCCGACATCATTCGTCGCGTTTACCGTGCAGGCAGCGGCAAAGCGCAGGACGTCGCGTAGGAATGTCGCCTGCGATGCAGGCCAATTTGCCCGAGGAACCGATCGAAACGCTTGCGGGTCGGTGCAAAT
>JAOUGX010000136.1 GCA_029865385.1 Gammaproteobacteria bacterium | reverse complement strand
CAGATGCGCGATGGACAAGGTTCCCGGTACATTGATCGACATCTGCATCGAAAACATCGGCGAGCCCGAATGGGCGGCAGCGTAGCGACGCGTTGCAAGGTCCGCGATTTCGATACCGCGAGCGGAGAAGAAGCTCGCGAGGCTGAACACGATTCCCGGTTGATCGAGACAGACAACGTCGACACCATACGGCATGCAGTCGACCCTGCCAGTTCGCTGCCCGGTCTTTCTCACGGTAATTTCGAGGTTGCTGTCCTTGGTCAGCTTGTCGAGTTCGGTTTGCAACTTCGTGAGCGTATGCCAGTTGCCCGAGATCAACATGAGCATGGCAAATTCCGAACCCAGTGCCGTCATGCGGCTTTCCTCGATATTGCCGCCGCAATCGAGTATGACCCGTGTGATGTCGTTTACGACGCCCGCCCTATCGGTTCCAACTGCTGATAAAACAATAAGTTGGGGTATTTTTCCTGAATCTTCCTGGGGTTTGTTTCGATTGAGTATAACTGTCTTGTTCATTGATTTTCCGGCCTCGCTGGGGCCCTTTTTCCTTGCCAGCCCGTAGGGTGAACAGTAACATCGCCGCCTTCGTTTAGGCGAGGAGTTGTTGTGTTCGAAGGTAGCCTCGTTGCCATGGTCACGCCATTCGATGAGCAGGACCGGGTGGATTATGAGGCGGTTGAGAGGCTGATCGAATTCCATGTGCGTTCAGGAACTGACGGGCTGGTCATAGCCGGAACGACGGGAGAGTCACCGACACTTCGAAAGGACGAGCATGCCGAGCTGATCCGGCGCGCTGCCGGAATCTCGGCCGGACGCCTGCCGATCATTGCAGGTACCGGGTCGAATTCGACGTCGCAGACCATCGAACTGTCGCTGGCGGTTGCCGATGCGCCCATCGATGCGTACCTGCTGGTGGTGCCTTATTACAACAAGCCGGTGCAGGAAGGCTTGTATCGGCATTTCTGGGCCATTGCGGACGCGGTGGACAAACCGGTCATGCTGTACAACGTACCGGGACGAACGGTGGCAGACCTGCTTCCGGAAACGTTGGCGCGGCTTTCACTTCATCCGAGAATTTTCGGGGTGAAGGATGCGACCGGCGACATAGGTCGCCTGAAGGCTTGCCAGGAATTGGTTGAAGCGGATTTCTGCTTTTACAGTGGCGACGATTTCACGGTTCTCGACTTCATACTTGAAGGCGGTTCCGGGGTGGTAACGGTGAGCGGAAATGTGGCACCGCGGCTGACGGCGAGTTTGTGTGAGGCGGCGCTGGCCGGGAACGCCGAGGCGGCGCGGCTCATCGACGAGCGATTGCAGCCTTTGAACAAGGCGCTGTTCGTGGAGTCGAATCCGATACCGGTGAAATGGGCGCTATCGGAGATGGACCTGATCAAGCCGGGGATTCGTCTGCCGTTGACGCCGTTTGCCGTCGAATATCACGATCAGATGCGTAGTGCGATGACACTTGCCGGAATCGGCGTGGAGTGAATGAATGATAGTTTTTAGAAACGCATTGTTTTTGGCTGCTGCAGCCCTTGTTGCGGGTTGCGGAGGCAACGATGCGTGCGAAAAGCCGCAGGCCTACCAGGCCAGCTTTGAAGGCAAACGCATCGACGTACCGGAAGGCCTGGATCCGTTGATGGCCGGCCGCGAGCTGACGATTCCGGACGCATCTCCACAGGATCCGCCGGCCGAGGGCGCGCCGTGCCTCGAGATCCCGCCGGCTTATCGAAGCACACCGAAGTAGGAATTCAGATCAGACCGGCGGTAGTCGGGGCTGTTAGCAACGGAATTTGGAGAGGTGTCCGAGTGGCTTAAGGAGCTTGCTTGGAAAGCAAGTGTACGGTAACCCCGTACCGCGGGTTCGAATCCCGCCCTCTCCGCCACAAACCAAACGGGTCCTTCGGGGCCCGTTAGTTTTTGCGGCGGCATCTGCCGCAGCTATCGAACTCTAAGTTACCCTGCTATCTAAAACGGCAAGTGCAATTCCGCGAAATACTGATCCCGGTTCTGCGCCGGATTTTGCGGAATGCCGTCGTAGATTCGGTAGCCAAGGCGCGTTTGCACGAACTGGATCGGAAAATACTCCCAGAGCAGGCTGAAACGATTCTGCTCGTCTTCGGCAACATCGTCGTCCGGGTCGAAATGTTCGTAGCTTATTTTGATGTTGTGCCCGCGCGTCAATTGTACGTTGGCTTCCAGCAAGCCGGCCCACAGCTCGCGACGCCCGGTCGAGGTTCCTTCGTCGATAATGAAGTCAAGCTCACCTAACCAGCTGACACGGCCGGTGCGCAGCCCTGCAAATACGTTTTGCATCTGCCGGTCACCGAATGCGGTGTCGTTGAAATTGACGCTTCCGCCGACCCGCCAGCGGTCCCGTACATGGCTCACGACAAGACTGTACTGTTTGCCGGAGTCCGTTTCCGGGCCACCGGCGGTGCCGCGGCTGACTGCGAACTGGACCGACCATCGATCCTGTTCCCAACCAAGCTCCCAACCGGTGTCCGGCGTATTGAAGTTGATGCCGCCGACTTGCCGGATAAATGCACTGTCGTCCTGCAGTCGTAAGCCGAACGGCAAAAAGAACTCGCCACCCTTCAGATAAAACCGACCGTCTGCCAGTGACAATCGCAGGTACTGTTCGCGTATGAAAGGATCGTCCGGTGCAAGCTGCGCGTCCAGGTGGACGCTCAGCGTGTTAGGAATGAGTTTGACTTCGGCATAGCCGATGAACTCTTCCCATTCCGTGTCTGACGTCGTCGCTTGCCCGGGCACCTCGATGCGGTTCCATCCGCCCCTGATATCGCCGCCTATGGCGAGGTACTTGAACAATTCGCCGTCCCAGAAGTTGGCGCCACCGGTTGCTGCGCCCAAGGTTCTGGCAGGCAGCTCTCTTTGTGCAAAGTAGTTGCCATAGGAATTTCGCTTGCCCCCACCGGAAGGGGAGGTATGACAGGCCACGCATTTCATGCCTTTTTGCACAGCGAGGTACGGCTCGCTTCTGGCATCTGGCGCGAGCAGCAGTGCGATTACCGCGAACAAAACTGCGCGCTTCATGGGTCGGCGCCCTGGTCGATCCACAGCCGAATCGCATCGATGGTTTCCTGCGGCAACGGATTGCCACCAAGTGGCATGCGACCGCCAACGGCGGCGGTGCCTTCAATTTTGTGAATCAGGTAGCTGGCGTTTGCATCAGACGGTGCGACCCGGAGAATTGAGGGCTGTTCGACGCTGGCAACGCCAACCAGGCTTGCGTAACTCGCGGCGGCCGAGCTCAGGTCCATACCTGACGGCAGGCCGGGTCCGGGCGGTCCGGTATGACAACCGGGTGCGCAGGTCGGGGTGAACACGGAATCCTGAATCGAGGCAAGCGTCGGCTGTATTCCCTGCACCGAAAATTCGGCGACGAAATTTCCGCCTGCCGTGCCATCACCGGACGGCAAGGTACCCGAAAACTCGCCGTCCAGCGCTACGCCACCAAGGTTCAGAATCAGATTGGCGCCATTGCCAAGGAGCGTAAGTCGATAGCGATCCTCAACCGGGGTGACGCCGCTCAGGTCGATCAACAACAATCTTGGGTTCGCGCCGGAAAGCTGGATCGATGCTGCGGCCAGCACCTCGTCATCGCCGTTGTCGAACTGCGCATCGACACTGCGACGTATTTCCACCGTCGATGCGTTAATTGTGGCAGCGTCAGGTTCCTGGTCGAACGCTACCGTGACCTGCGAAGGAAGGGTTGCGAGTACCGAGTCCGGATCTGGCGTCATTGCAACGACGACCGGCGGTGTCGTCGGCCCGGGGCCCGGATCAGGCATCGCGCCGTCGGAAATCCACTGGCGAACGAAGGCAATTGTCGATGCCGGAATCGGCGGTCCGCCCAGCGGCATTTGCGCTCCGCTGCCAGCAGTGCCCTCCAGTTTCTGGATCAGGTAACTCTGGTCGGGCAGCCCGGGATTCACGCGCAGCGTGGATCCGCTTTGTTGGCTTGGGACCCCAACGAGATTGGCGAAGCTGTTGGCCTTATCCAGGCGTAGCCCCAGGGGGGCCGTAGCGCCAGAATGACAGACGACGCATGCGGCATCAAAAACATTTGCCTGGATTGATCCCAGGGTCGGAGCAAGCGGCACGTTTCCGCCTTCGCCCAAGGGGCGACCGCTGACGCTCAGACCATCCCCGCTTCCTGCCGAGCAAGCGGTCACGAAAGACGCGACCAGTACGGCCAGAACGGTCCTTGGGCTCGTGCAGAGTTTTCCGAATTGCTCGATTTTCAACGCTCCGGCAGGATGTGGCCATGCTAACTCGTTATTGTGCATTGTGACACGCTCGGGTCATCCTGGTTCCGAGACCGTGCGCTGTCCGCTCCATTTCTCCGACAGAAAGTAGAAAACCAGCCCCATTGCTATTACTCCCAGCCCGAACAAGCCTTCGGTCGGCCTGTTGATCAGGACGAATACCAGTGTCCAGCCGGTCAATGCCAGGTAGATAAGCGGTGTAATCGGATACAGGAAAGTTCGATACGGTCTGTGAAGTTCTGGCTGTCGAAATCGCAGGACAAAAACGCCGAGGACCGTTGCGAGGCTGTTCAGTGCAAGCGTAAAACCGGCAAACACCAGAATCGATTCGAAGCTCGATGTCAGGATGAAAAAGATCGTCAGCGTCGACTGGAAATAAATCGCCCGAGTCGGAATATTGTCATCATTTCGTTTCGCCAAAAAGCCAAGCGCCTTGAAGTCTTCGCCAATGACTTGCAGCACACGAGGTCCGGCGATAATCATTGCGCTGACCGTCGACACAAGTAGCAGCGACATGGTCAGCCCGGTCAGATTGCCGCCGAGTTCGCCAAACGCCGATTTCGCGGCGATAAATCCGACTTCCACCTGGCCTGCCATGTCTTCGACCGGTGCCACGCTCAGGAAGACGAAGTTCAGCGCTACGTAAAGAATCGTGACGACGAGCGTGCCGGTTAGCAGAATGCCGGGCAGGGTTCGTTGCGGATCATCGAGCTCACTACTGAGATACGTGGCGACATTCCACCCGGTATATGCGTAGCTGACGTAAATAAGTGAAACGGCAAAGGCACCGCTGGAGATCAGCGCAGCGTCGCCCGTCGCCGGAACAAAACGCACGGGTTGATCTGCGTCCGCGAGGATCAGTGCGGCAAAACAGAAGCCGACGATGACACCGACCTTGAGGACGGTGAAAAAAACCTGCAGGCCACCGCTATTGCGCCGGCTGCCGCCATGTATAACGGTCAACAGCAGAACCAGGCCCACCGCGAGGGCTTTTTCCAGCCACTCGGGCGCGCTGCTGAACAAGGCCGATGTTCCGTAGGCGGCAAACGTTATGGCGGCCAGGGCGGTGGGGCCCGCGAAACCTATCGTCGCCGAAACCCAGCCGGACACAAAACCGGCCGCAGGATGATAGATACGCGCAAGGAAGTTGTACTCACCGCCGGAGCGGGGCAGCGCGGCGCCAAGTTCCGCATAGGTCAGCGCACCGCACACCGCGATGACGCCGCCAACCGTCCAGAGCATCAGGATGACAAAGCCCGATTGAATGTCCAGCAGCTGGAATCCGAGGCTGGTGAATACACCGGTGCCGATCATGTTGGCGATGACGACCGCGATGACAGTCGTGCGCCGGAACTTGGTTGTACTCAAGTATCGGATTCCCGGTGGATTGAAAAGCTATCGGCATCCATATGGAATGGAAACTTCTGCCGAAATTTGTTCAGCAGTGCCTTGTCGAGGGTCGCGCTTGCAATGCCGACGCCGTCTCCGAGGTCGACAAGATCGTGGCCCAGGTAATCGATGATTGCGCTGCCACCCGCATACGGCAGCTCGTTACCGTCCGTGCCGACTCGGTTGACGCCGGCAAGGTAGCAAAGGTTTTCTATCGCCCGTGCCCGGAGCAACGTGCGCCAGGCGTGATGGCGCCGGCTCGGCCAGTTGGCGACATACAACAGGAGTTCGTAGTTCAGATCCGGCCGATTGCGACTCCACACCGGAAATCGCAGGTCGTAGCAGACCATCGGGCAGATTCGCCATTCGCGCCATTCGACGACGATTTGCCGATCTCCGGCCGAATAGTGTTCGACTTCGCCGGCCAGCCTGAACAGGTGGCGCTTGTCGTAGACCTCGAACTTGCCGTTCGGCCGCATAAAAACAAAGCGGTTGAAGTAGCGTGCCTCGTCCTTGATGATCAGGCTGCCGCATACCGCTGCGTTGCTCCTGGCGGCCCA
The DNA here is from genome assembly GCA_029865385.1 of Gammaproteobacteria bacterium. Taxonomy (GTDB): domain Bacteria; phylum Pseudomonadota; class Gammaproteobacteria; order Steroidobacterales; family Woeseiaceae; genus JAKEGN01. The sequence continues at coordinate 1,130 of JAOUGX010000136.1, read as the reverse complement.
TTGCGCCATGCATTCCATGGAAACGCCATTCATTTTTTCAGCATTCGCTGCGGCATCCATCGTGAAGCCGGTCGTGAACATTTCCGGCAATACGAGCAGGTCGGTTTTCTGCCCTATCGAGTCGATGGATTCGGAAAACCTGGCGAGATTCGTTTTTACATCGTGCCAGGCGAGGTCCGCCTGCAAAATGGAAACGGTCAAAGTTGACATAGTCGCTCCGCTGCCTGCGCGAGCATTGCGTCGTCTTTTGCGAAACAAAACCTGAGCTTCAATTCCTTCGGTGGCACTTTGCAAAAAACCGACACCGGGATGGACGCAACACCGATTTCACGGGTAAGGCGCTTGGCGTAAGGCAGATCCGGTTCGTCACTGATGTTCGAATAATCCAGCAACTGGAAAAACGTGCCCTGGGCCTTGCGAAAAGTAAATCGCGAACTCTCGATCAGTGCACAAAAATGGTCGCGTTTCTGTTGGTAGAACGCCGGCAGCTCGTCGTAGTGTTGCGGTGTTTCGCGCATGTAGTCGGCGAGTGCGTGTTGAATCGGCGTAATCACTGCATAACATGTGAACTGGTGCACCTTGCGAAACTCGGCCGTCAGCGCCGGGGGTGCGGCGCAGTAGCCCAGCTTCCAGCCCGTTGCATGGTAGGTTTTGCCAAATGACGAAACGACGAAGCTTCGTTGCCACAGTTCATCATGGCGCAACAGGCTCTGGTGTTCTGCACCGTCGAAAACTATGTGTTCGTAGACCTCGTCGGACAGCAGGTAAATGCCGCTGTCCCTGACGATTCCTGCCAGCGTATCGAGATCTTCAGGAGCCAGGTTTGCGCCCGTGGGATTGTGCGGAAAATTCATAACAATCAATCTGGTACGACTGCTTATGGTGTCGCGAAGACGGTCCCAGTCGATCTCGAAATCGCCGCCGTCGGACGCGATGACCAGCGGTACGTGCAATGTCCTGCCGCCCGCCAGCGTCACGGCCGGCTCGTAGGAATCGTAAGCCGGATCAAAGACGATGACTTCATCGCCGGCGCGCACGACGGTCGTAATTGCGCTGAACAGGCCCTCCGTCGCGCCATCGCATACCGTCACCTCGGTATCCGGATTCAACGTACGGCCGTACAAGCGGCT
>JAOUGX010000037.1 GCA_029865385.1 Gammaproteobacteria bacterium | reverse complement strand
CAGGCTAAAGTCGGACAAGCCCGTCGACAACAACGATGGCATCGACATCTCCTATAAGGACGACGTTGTAAGCTTTGAGTTCGCGGCACTGGACTATGCGGCCAGCGAGCAAAACAGGTATCGCTACAAACTGGAAGGATTCGACAAGGAGTGGATCGAGCTCGGCAACCAGCGCAGGGCGACCTACACTGACCTGAGCGACGGGCAGTACCTGTTGCGCGTGCAGGCATCGAACAGCGACGGCGTCTGGAACGAATCGGGATTCGCCATTCCGGTTCGGGTTTCGCCTGCCCCATGGGATACATGGTGGGCATACCTCGGCTATATCGCTATGGGGATTCAGCTCTGCGTATTCCTGTGGGCCTGGCATCGTCGGAAAGTCCAACGGGAAGAAGAGTACAGCAGCCGGTTGGAAAACGATGTTCGCGAGCGCACCGAAAAGTTGCTTGCCAGTAACAACAAGCTCAAGGAACTGAATCAGACGCTGCAGGAATGCAGTCTCAGTGATCCACTGACCGGCTTGCGAAATCGTCGATTTGTCTTCGAAGAAGTTTCGAGGGATCTCGACGTAGTTCGTCGCAAATTCAATGATCAGGATCTGGGACACAATCCGAAAGATGTGTCCGATCTGGTCTTCATGATGATCGACCTCGACAATTTCAAACCGATAAACGATACCTACGGTCACGCGGCCGGGGATCAGATATTGCTGGACGTTCGCGACGTGCTTCTTGGAACCTGCCGCAAGTCGGATTTCGTCGTGCGCTGGGGCGGCGACGAATTCGTAGTTATCGCCAAGCAGGCAAAGTCCGGTGAGTCTGAGGCATTGGCGGAGCGAATCAGGACCAGAATATCCGAGCACAGTTTTGTGCTCGCCGATGGACAGGTCGTACGGACGAGCTGCTCGATCGGATTCGCGGCATACCCGCTGTTCCGTGGACAGGCAGAAGATGCCGATCTCGACAAGGTTCTGACTTTGGCGGACAGCTTGATGTACGAAGCGAAACGTCATCGAAACGCATGGGCCGGTATTTTGAGTCCGGCCGATGCATCCACGAGTTTTGATTTCGACCACGATGCCATCGAGCCGTCATCAATTCTCTACCGTGCGAAACGTGCCGGGCGCTTAACGGTACATGCTGACAACGTCGTGCATCCGGACAGGCCGAATAGCACATCGGCGACAGCATAGATTATAGATAGTTGGCAACAAGTAGTTGTTGTACAGCAAGGTGATTTTGAAATGAAAAATCCAGCAAGAAAAATTATGCCGATAGCGATTACGCTGCTCGGCCTGGCTGCCTCGGTATCGATATTGATGCCGGGCGAACCGGGTGGGCTGCTGCATGGCGATCGATTGTCCATCCAGAATGCCGAAGCTGCACTTCGAAGCGACGTGGATTCGAGCTCCGCGTCGTTCGATCGCGGCATGGATCCGGCCGAGGACAAAGTGGATGCTACCGGCGTTCCTTTCGATGCAGCGAAAAATGCGGCGATTCTGCTGGCTGAGCAAGCTCCTGTACAAAAGGCCGGTAAGCCGGAATCGCCGAACCGGGCGGGCATGGTTGCCGAGGCAAAAGCGAAGATGAGTGGCGCAGTGGCCGCCCTCGCCCAGGCCGGCGGGACGCAGCGCGTAGATCTGGTGGTTCGCTATGCAGAGCACCCCGAGCTTTTCGACGCCGAGCGTGTCGCCGAGTTGGGCGGCGAGATCGTCAGAACCTACAATATCCTTGATATGCAGACAGTTCGTCTTCCGGCGGATGCACTGATCGAACTTGCGTTAGAACAGAACGTCGATCGCCTGTCGATCGATGAGCCGATGAGCGCGACGTCCCTGTCTTCCCGGCAAACCGCCAACCTTCCCGGTATGCAGTCCGGTAACTCGGCATACACCGGCAGCGGCATCGGCATCGCGATTCTCGACACGGGCATCACCTCGCACGCCGACCTGGCGGCAAGTATCCGCCAGTACAGCTTTCTGGGTGGCGCCTATCCAACGCCCACGATCATCAACGGAGAGATTGCAAGCTACAATAGCAGTGCGCGACTTGATCAGTTCGGTCATGGCACGCATGTGGCCGGAATTATTTCCGGTAGCGGCCAGGTATCCGGCAACAGCTATCGCGGAGCTGCGAAAGGTTCACATTTGCTGTCTTTGCGGGTGTTGGACCAGCATGGCAACGGCTCCATGTCTGATGTCATGGCGGCGCTCGACTGGCTCCTTCAGTATGGTCAATACTTCAATATCAAGATCGTAAACCTGTCGCTCGGCAAAGCTATTTCGGAATCGAACACGACGGACCCGTTGGTGGCTGCGGTAGAAGCATTGTGGGACCAGGGCGTGGTCGTTGTTGTCGCTGCCGGAAACCTCGGTAGCGGGGGCGCTATGACGATCAAGAGCCCGGGCAATTCGCGTAAGGTAATTACGGTCGGTTCGTTGACCGACAGTGGCACGGCCGATTTCAGCGATGACTATGTGTCGTCGTTTTCCTCGCGAGGCCCGTCGATGGGTGACTACGTGATGAAACCGGACCTGCTGGCTCCGGGCAACAGGCTGGTTGCAGCAATTCCGGTATTTGCGCAACTGCGGCTTGACCTGCCTGAGCGTATCGTCCCGTGCATCACTCTGGGTTGTACCGAAAGTTATCTGGAGTTGTCCGGTACCAGCATGGCGACGCCGATGGTTGCGGCAGCAGTATCGATGATGCTCGAAAAAGATCCCACACTGACGCCCGCAACCGTCAAGGCGCGCTTGATGCGCTCGGCGCGAAAGATTTCTGCGAGCCCGACTGACGCCGGTGCAGGTGTGCTGGATATCGATGCTGCGATGAACGACACGGGAGTCCTTGTCGGTGACGCACTGTCGCCTCTGGTTATACGCGACGACCTGACGCAGGGATTCCTGGTTGAAGATACGGCGCTACTTTGGGGCAATGCAGATTTCACCGCAGTCAGTCTCTGGGCTGACGGCGCTACCTGGCAGGATGGCGGCTACTCGGCGGACGGTTATTTGTGGGCAGATGGCAACCTCTGGGCCGACGGTAACCTGTGGGCCGATGGCAATCTCTGGGCCGACGGTAATCTCTGGGCGGACGGCAACCTGTGGGCAGACGGCAATCTCTGGGCTGACGCCACGCGCAAGGCGACGCCGCTCCTTGGGAAAAATAGCGACACGACGATTCTCGCCGACGATCCATAAGTCAGGGAGAATTGCGGTTCGACCGCGTTGCTGTCGCTGTTTTGATACACGCGAGACTGTGACGCGTTTCCCGCTTTGCTGTTTCTGTCGCGCTACCATCGATAAATCGATTTGGTGCCGCCGCATGCGATTCCTATGGGCAGATTCACAGCAGGAAGAACTTTCGCAAGGCTGCTCGCAGTTTTTCTGCTGGCAGGCATGTCTGGTGGCTGCGATGTACAGTCCTATAAGGACGCCGTTGCCGGCATCCAGGGAAGCGGTGGTGGAAATCCGCCGCCACCACCACCACCTCCTCCACCGCCGCCACCCGGTGCGTCGTTCGGACCGAATTTCTCCGAAATCCAGGCGGGACTGTTTACGCCGACCTGTGCGACCGTTGGCTGCCATAGTGGCGGGAATCCGCCGCAGGGCTTGAATCTGGAAGCCGCCAACAGCTATGCAAACCTCGTCGGCATCGCGAGTTCACAAGTGCCGGGCACGCAGCGCGTAAACGCCGGTAACCCTGATGCCAGCTACCTGATTCAGAAACTCGAGGCCACGGCAACGGTCGGCGGCGTCATGCCACCGGGCGGCGGCATTCCGCAGGCCGACATCAACATGGTCCGGCAGTGGATCACGGCTGGCGCAATCGACGACACGGTGGTCGTGCAGAATCCGATCCGCGTGACTTCGCTGACACCATCGCCCGGCGCAAATCTCAGCGCAAAACCTGCCCAGATCGTTGCCGGGTTTTCGCGCGACCTGGATGTCTCGACCGTAAATGCATTGACCTACCTGCTGACCGGAAGCGGCGGAGACGGCAACTTCAACAGCGGCAACGAAACGCAGATTACCGCTGCAAGTATCAGCGTACCGGGCGCCAACCAGGCCAGTGCCGTGTTTGACCTGACCGGCGTCGTGCTGGCCGACGACACCTACCGGGTTACGCTTCTCGGTGCCGGCGCGAGCTTCATCATGGACCTGAACGCCAACGCACTGGACGGCGAATTTTCGGGAGCGTTCCCCAGCGGTAATGGAACCGCGGGTGGCAATTTCATGGCCCAGTTCACGATCACGACGCCGATCGTGCTCGGCCCGACGCTGAACCAGATTCAGGTCATTATCTTTACGCCACGTTGTGCGGTCTGTCATTCCGGTGCCGGCAGCACGAGCGGTATCCAGAACATGGATTTGAGAAACGCGGATGCGTCCTTCATGACGCTGGTCAACGTGCTGAGTGTCGAGGACGGCAACTTTAATCGCGTACTGCCGGGTCAGCCAGCCAACAGTTACCTCGTGCACAAGTTGCAGGGCATTGCCACGGTCGGCAGTGTCATGCCACCCACCGGCATGCTTAGCAATGCGGAAATCACCGCCGTCCAGGACTGGATCACCAACGGCGCGCTTCGCTAGCAAAAAGTACCGAAAAAAAGGTGCCGGGCCAAAAAAAGGAAAAAAAGGTGCCGGGTCTATTTTCCGCCGAAAAATAGACCCGGCACCTTTTTTTTTCGCATTACCTGGCAACAGGCGTTGCCTCCTGGGGTTCCCATAATGCCGCAGCGAATCAAGTGGACGGTATACACATTGCTGCTTGTTAACTTCGCTTTCTGGTTTCTGGAGGACTGGAACAGGGCCGGCCAAATCGTCGTTGCCAGTTAGGCGCTGCTCGACTGGGCCGGTGAGTTTGCGGCCAGCAATGACGAAGCCGGCTGGTACTTGCTGCTCGTAATGTTCGAGCTCGAAACCTATGTGCTTTCCGATCGGGCGTCGCAAGGTTGAGTTTCACATGCAGTTCGCACCGTTCAGCTGTTGTATTACGCAATGATTGTCCACAACGTTTATGCACTTGCAGGCGCACTGATAGCACTGCAAAGCAATGTTCCGGTCGAAGGAATATCAAATCCGGGCGAGCTGACAAACGAAAACGTTTCCGTCGTCTACAATCTTGAGTACACAGCGATCGATGACACGACCTCCGCCGGTCTTCCGCAGGATACCGGGTACTACCGGGTGGCCGATAACGCGGTTGTCAGCACACTCGACGGCTTGAATCTCGAGAGAAGACTGGCCTTGGTCGACCTGGGCGAAGCGCTTGTCCAGCCGCTCGTGCCTTCAAAAATGGCAAAAAATGGAAAAAATGGTGCCGGGTCTATTTTCTCAAATAAGAAATAAGGTGCCGGATCTATTTCCTAGCAAATCCGGAGAATTATCGCGATAGACAGCCCCGATACGAGTGTTCAAAGTCTGGTTTCTCAACATATGCATTTGGCGACGTACGACAAATGGGTCGGCAACCACGAACTTTCATTCCCGGCTATCCCCACCACATCGTGCAGAGGGGGCATAATCACAACGCGGTGTTCGTCGAAAAAGCCGACTACGAGACCTACCTGAAGACACTTATCGAGTGGAAGGCAAAATACGACGTTGGCGTATACGCTTACTGCCTGATGACCAATCACGTCCATCTGGTTCTGGTGCCATACTCCGATGGCAACGCAATTTCCCACCTGATGCGACGGCTGTCTGCTCGACATGGACGCCGGATCAACCGCCTTGAACAACGTACGGGCACTTTGTGGTCAGGACGCTTTAAATCAAGCTTGATCGATACGGATCGATACCTGATGGCGTGCCTGAGGTATGTCGAGCTAAACCCGGTTCGAGCGGGAATTGCAGACAGGCCGGACGAATATCCTTGGAGTAGCTATGCTGAAAGAATCGGATCAGTTGAACACTACATGCTGGACCCTGATCCTGTTACCGCCGATCTGGGGTCGACGGCAGAGTTACGACGCCAAGCCTATGTAGCATACGTCGCAGAAGGAATTGCCCCGGAGGAGCGGCAATTCCTACGTAACGCCGTGCGACGCAATCAATTAACAGGTGATAGCGGTTTCGTCGATGAGATCGAGCGACGTACCGGGCTTCGCATCGAAGCGCGTGGGCCGGGGCGGCCCGTAATTAGATCCGGCACAATAACTCCCAAATAAATCCGGCACATTTATCCCATTTATCCACGACCTGCGCCGGTCTTCCGCAAGGTACCGCCTACTACCGGGTGGCCGACAACGCAGTCGTCAGTACGCTCAATGGATTGAGGAGTGAATCGGGCGCAGGTTTGCGGGCGGACGTGACGACCCGCAAATAGATCCGGCACAATTGTTAAATCGACGTCGAGAAAGGCGCTAGGCGTAGCCGCTCAACAGTTTTTCAAATCACGCAGCAACAGCTGCAGTGTGCCTGACATAAGCACATATTCTGCGTCTAGAAGCGGCTGAAGAACGACCAGATCTCGACTGCCGCATCGATGTCGCGGTTGACCCTTCCGATAACGAAACGCGGCAGATACTGGGTGCCGGACGGCCAGGTATGGCCGCCGCCCTCGATGCGGTACAGGAGCACCGGGTCGTATTCGCATTTTTCCCAGGCCGATCGATAGACTCGCATGCTCCTTCCCGTCGGATCGATGGCGGCTTCGTTCGTGGGCGTCGACTCGCAGTGGTTACGTTCAAGCCAGAAGGCGACAGTATCGTCGGTTGACAGGACTTCCCCTCGTTCGCGACGGCCAACTTTGATCTGCCCGCCGTCATACGGGACCAGTGGATCGTCGGTGCCATTGAAAATCGCGACGCCCGTACCGGGCGCATACGGGCACAGATCCAGCATGAACTTCGGCATCGGCATCGCTACCGGCGCGATGGCGCGAATGCGCTCGGGAAAAACGCAGGCAACGAAATAGGATGCCTGGCCGCCGCGCGAGATCCCCGTGGCAAAAATGCGGTCCGTGTCGACGGGCAACGTGTTCGTCAGTTCGTCTATCAGCGCGGCGAAATAGGCGCGATCGTCTATTCGTTCATCGAGCGATTCGGATATTTCTCCGGCGCCGAAGTCCCAGGTTTTGTTAACGGCGTCCGGATACGCGACGAAAAACTCGTCGCGGTCGGCAATTTTGTGCAAGGAGCGTCCAACTTCCCGCGAGATGCCTTTCGCGGTTCCACCGCCGCCATGGAAAACCAGGATCAAAGGCGCTACATCGCCGACGACGCGCTCCGGCTTATACAAAAGATAGAAGCGCTCTCGCTCGTCGACCGTAATTGTGTGCTTGTGCAGGCTGCCGTCTGCGGCCCCTGCATTCGAGCCGGCGCATCCGGCGAGGGGAATACAGACCGCCAATAATATCGTTGTCAGTGATATTTTCACCGGCGTTTGCCTCCCTGGCCGCCTGTTTGCACGGACCAAAGCGCGGAGTAGATTCCGCCATCTCGCAGCAGCTCGGCATGCGTTCCGCTCTCGACAATGCGCCCCCTGTCCATCACGTGTATTCGGTCGGCATTGACGATAGTCGACAGGCGATGCGCGATGACTACCGTCGTTCGCGAATGGGAAATTCGCTCCAGTGATCGCTGGATTGCCGCCTCGGTATCGTTGTCGATGGAAGACGTCGCTTCATCGAGGATCAGTATCGGCGGATTCTTGAGCAATGCCCGTGCGATGGACAATCGTTGCCTCTGGCCGCCAGACAGCTTCTGGCCGCGTTCGCCGACCACGGTGTCATAACCCTGCGGCAATCGATCGATGAACTCGACTGCTTCGGCGGCCTCCGCGACAGATCGAATATCTTCCTGCCGCGCATCCGGACTGCCGTAAGCGATGTTTTCGCCGATCGTTCCCTGGAACAGGAACACATCCTGGCTGACCAGGCCGATCTTACGCCGCAGGCTGTCGAGGCTTACGGAGTCCAGCGGCTGGCCGTCGATCAGGATTCGTCCCGAGTCAGGCTGGTAGAAGCGCAGCAGCAACTTGATCAACGTGCTCTTCCCGGAGCCGGTCTGGCCAACGAACGCGATCGTGCTGCCGGCGTCAATGGCCACATCGATGTCGTGCAGCACACGCTCACCGTTTCCGTAGGCGAAATTGACATGCTGGAACTCGATCCGGCCGCGCACGTCGCCGAGATGCCTGGCATCCTTCTGGTCGCGAATGGAAACCGGTGCTTCGATCAGGTCGAGAATGCGCCGCGAGGAAGCCATTGCCCGTTCGTAGAGGTCGACTGTCTCGGCCAGGTTCGTCAATGGCCACAGCAGGCGCTGGGTCAGGAACACCAGCACACCGTAAGCGCCGACGTTGAGCGCACCGTTCAATGTCATCCAGCCGCCGAGCAGGAAGGTTGCAACAAAGCCGGCAAGAATCGCCATGCGAATGACAGGAATGAAAGCCGAGCTGATTGCAATAGCCTTGCGGTTTGCTTCGAGGTAGGCGCTGCTGTCCTGGCGAATGCGTTCCGCCTCGAAACTCTCCGTTGCAAAACTCTTGATCGTCGTAATGCCCGACACGTTCGCCGAAAGGCGTGCCCCGAGATTGCCGACTCGCTCGCGAACCTCGGCATAGAGCGGCTGCGCACGCCGCTGAAAATAGAAGGCGCCAAAGACTATGACCGGAATCGGCGTGAAGGCGAGCAGCGCAATCATCGGTGAAATCGCAAAAAACACTGCGCCGACGGCAATCACAGTGGTTCCCACCTGGATCAGGTTGTTCGCGCCGCCATCGAGGAATCGCTCGAGCTGGTTGACGTCGTCATTCAGGATCGTAACGAGATTGCCGGTGCTGCGGTCCTCGAAATACGCGAGGTCCAGTTTTTGCACGTGCTCGTAGGCATCGAGCCGCATCGCATGCTGCAGATCCTGCGCGAGATTGCGCCACAGGATCAGGTACAGGTATTCGAACAGTGACTCCAGTATCCACACAACCAGAGTCAATCCGCCGAGCAGGCCGAGCTGCCATTTCGGGTCTGCGATGCCGAGCTCGGCAACGAACGAGGCTTTTTGCCGCACGACGACGTCAATCGCGATGCCGATCAGTATCTCCGGCATCACGTCGAAAAGCTTGTTCATGATCGAGCAGATCGAGGCGAACACGATACGCCGGCGGAATCCGCGCGCATAACGCAACAGGCGAAGCAGGGCGGCGAAGGAGGTTTGTGCGGCGGTAGTCATTGCTGCGTAGTTATTCGGCCGGGACACGGTCGTATCGTATCGCTTTTGCGCCGGGGAGTACCGTTTCGCTGAACAGTTGTCCTACACTGCGTATAGTGGCGATTCGAGAGGCGCACTTTGTATAACATACGGCATCTGTTTGACATCGGTTATCAGGGTCTGAGCGACCTTGTGCCCGCAGTTCGACAGGCATTCAATGCCGATCCGACCGACGATCGCCTGAACGAGGTTTACGGCAAGTCGCCGCGCGCAAGTGTGATCGGTATCTCGATACTCGCCATCGCGGCCGGCGAGCTGATTGGGCGTTATGCGGCGAACCTCCCTTTCACTGAGTTCATACACTGGCCGGCGGTCGTTGTCGGGCTGGTTTTCGCGCTGTTGTTGCGCCGCTACCTGTTCTACGACGGGAGCGCACGAGAGGGCGTGCACGAGTCGGACTTTCCGTGGCTGGCGGCCTCACTGGTTGCGCCGCTCGGGCTGCTGATCATCGAATCGTTCATGTCACAAATCCTAGCTCCGCGGGCGGATCCGGGGGATGCGCAACAGATATTCATTGGAAAAGTTGCGCTGTTCATTACGCACGAGTTGGGAGTGGCGGCGGCGATGACCATTGCCGTTGCTGCATTGTGTTTCAGCCGGGATTGGCTGCACGCACTTTTTGATCTCGCCGTGCGCCTGCTGGTATTCAGAGTCATGGTATTCGTTACAACTCTCGTGATGCTGGAAATCGGCATTGTCGGACCGATCGTTGGCGCGGTGCTACGAGGCATTTTCGGGTTCCGCCTCCCGGAATGGCTGCCCGACCTGGCCGACCAGCTGAGTTATGCCGGTGTAATGATCGTGATTTACCTGGCGGTGATCGGCGCTACCTGGACGGTCTGCCGCCAGAGTTTTGATGAATTGCTGCATACCGGGCATGTCGACATCCTGAAGACGATCGAGGAGCTTGCTGACGATCCTAAGCGCAGACAGAAGAAGCGTGTAAAACAGGAAAAAAAGGAAAGCAGGCGATCGCAAAAAGCAGCACGCAGGAATAAATAGTCATAGAATTGTTGCCACGATCTCGTCCACCGACCTTATGTGCCGAGCCTTTTCGGCCTCGCCCAGAAAGCTTGCAATAAACGCGTTCTTTGCCAGCGTATGGATTTCCTCGATGCCGAGGTCCAGTGCCTGTTGAGTGCGCAGGAAGTTTTCGCCGATGTAACCGCCGAAATAGGCCGGGTCGTCGGAGTTAACGGTGACGCATAGCCCGGCGTCCAGCAATTGCCTGAGGTTGTGTTGCTGCAGCGTGTCGAACACGCGCAACTTGACGTTGGACAAGGGGCAGACTGTCAGCGGAATCTGATCCTTTGCCAGTCGCGCGACCAGTACAGGGTCTTCCAGGCAACGAACACCGTGATCGATGCGGCGGACTTTCAGAAGGTCGAGCGCTTCGACAATATAGGACGGTGGACCCTCTTCGCCGGCATGTGCCACCGTCAGGAAACCTTCCGCTCGTGCCCGCTCGAAAACCGCTTTGAACTTGGACGGCGGGTGGCCGACTTCGGACGAATCCAGGCCGACGGCCGCAATTCGTTTCTTGTACGGCAATGCGGATTCGAGTGTCGCCATGGCCTCATCGGCAGTCAGGTGCCTCAGGAAACACAGGATCAGGCGGTATGAGATGTCGAGGCGCTCCTGACCGTCTTCGAGCGCATGCGAGATGCCTTCGATAACGGTGTCGAAGCGGATGCCGCGACCGGTGTGCGTCTGCGGATCGAAAAAGATTTCCACGTGACGCACGTTGTCTTGCGCTGCCCGATCAAGATATGCATACGTGAGGTCGTGAAAATCCGCCTCGGACTGCAATACGGCAGCGCCGGCGTAGTAAATATCCAGGAAAGACTGCAAATCGCTGAACTTGTAGGCGTTGCGTATTTCCTCGATGCTCGCGTACGGCAAAGCAAGCCCGTTTCGCTCGGCGAGCTGCATCATCAATTCGGGCTCGAGAGTGCCTTCGATATGCAGGTGCAGTTCCGCCTTCGGCAGGCGGCGTATCAGTCCTTGAAGGTCCATAAGTGCATTGTGTCAGATCCGCGCGTCACGGGAACTGTGACACAGGTCACAATCGGCCGCCAAGTCGCATTTTTTTCGTGCGATCAGTCATATTTCAAAAGGTTGCGGTCGGCCATAATTCAACCGATCTGCCAATCCTGGTGACATCGGAATTCCTAAAGACCAATGAGCGGTTCGATAATTCAAATGGCGAGTTTCCTGCTGATTGCCGTCGTCCTCGGCGGGGCCATTGGCTGGATTATTCGCGGCGCCCGGAGTGCAGGCGAGCTCGACCGCGTGCTCGGCGAATGGCAGGTCAAGTTCGAACAGGTCGTCCGGCAGCGCGACAAGTTCAATGGCGAAAACACCAAACTGCGTGCGTCGATCGAAGCTCAGCAAACACTGTTGCATCAGCACGAGTCGGCCGCGTCGAAAATACGCGTTGAAATCGAATCGATGCGTGAAAAGCTGAAGTCGGTCAGCAAGGAGCGCATCTCCCTGCAGGCGGAGCGAGAGGATCTGAAGAAAGAGCTCGCTGTTCACAAGGATGCGACAGCCAAGGCGAAACGGCAGGTCGCGGAGATGGAAGCGGAGTTCGTGAAGTCGGGTGATTTCTACAAGGGTGAACTGGCGAAAGCTTTCGAGAAAAGAAAGTCACTCGAAGCTAAAATCGACGACTCGAAAGCCGAACAGGATTCACTCAATAATCTGCTGGCAGCGGCAAAATCCGAAACTGCTTCCGTTAACAAGATGTTGGCAGCGGCACAGACGCGGCTGGATAACCTGGATGATCTGGAAAGAAAGGCCATCGCGTTCGAAGCCGAAAACGCACAGCTGCGGCACGACGCATCGAAAATGCAGCAAGAGATCGAGGTGCTGCACAGGGACGTTGCGGAACTCGAGGAACTCAAGGTCCAGAACCGGGAACTGTCACATTGCCTGAAGTCGATGGAGAACAGCCGCAAGCAGTATGAGATCGATGCGAAACGCTATCGTGACCAGGCCGATAACTCCGAGAAACTATCGGAGACCTTGCGTGTCAGGCTCGATGACGTGCAGAAAAATCTCGCTGACATGGCCAAGCAACAGGAAGAGGCACGCAAGCACGTTCGTGTCGAGAGCGAGAAAAAGGAAACCAACGGAGCAGCTGCCGCGCCGCCCGTCATAGACGACCTCACCGAGATCGTTGGTATTGGCAAGGTCTTCCAGCACGCTTTGCACAAGCTCGGCATCTACACGTTCAAGCAAATCGCAAACTTCGGCCCGTCCGACATTGCGCGTGTGAACCTGGCGCTAAAGGAAAACAAGGGTCGCATGGAGCAGGACGACTGGATCGGCCAGGCGAAAGAGCTCTATTTCAAAAAGCACAGCGAGATGGTGGAGCACTAGAGCCGCCAAATTCGCCTGGTAGGCGAATTGAAATGACGCTGTTGTCGAAGCCTGTCGGAATCAAAGCCAGCTTCAAGGTCTCCGAGTAACCGTGATTCGCGCTGCTGATGCCGTCACCGGCCAGTATTTCGACCAATTCATCATTGCAGTAACGAACAAGTGATCCGCCGACCGGCGTCACTTGCAGGATGCCGTTCGCTTCGAATTCGATACCGTCTATGTCGGTTAACCATTCCGGGCCGATCGTCGTCACCGTCAGATCGGTGAGCGATACGCGCCAGAGCCTTTCGCCGCCGACGTAGAGGTGCTCGCCGCGAACTGCCATGCCGTTTGCATTTCGGAACTGTGAATCACCGGCAAAGATGGACTGCGCGCGGTCTGGCATGACCCGCACAACCCGGTGTTGCGCGGAATCGCTCACGTAGACCGTGCCATCGGCAGAAATCGCGAGGTCATTCGCGACCACCGTTTCAAGATCGACAGTCTCCAGCAACTCATAGCCCGGCCAGCGAAAGACTTTCAGACGGTTGTTGTCGATGACGTGCAGGCGATCGCCATTCAATGCCATGCCGGTCGGTGCATCGAGGTCTTCGACGACACGCCAGTGCAACGTCTCTCCGCTTGCGTCCAGCAAGGTCAGAAATCCGCTACCGGGTTCGCGAAATCCACAAACATTTGATACCAGCAGCGTGTCGTCCGGCAGAGGCAGGACCGTTTCCGGTTCGCAGAATTCTCCGGTCGCAGCCCAGGCGATATCGGCATCGAGCGGCTCCGGCGCCGCCAGTGCAATGGAGCCAACCCAGAGAATCAACATGCTCGCGATCGATACGCGTTGGTACTTACTGCCTTTCATACGCGCGCCATGCCTGCTGGATCACAAATGCTTGCACAGCCGCGCTTTCGTCCACGCCGAAAACACCCGCGAAAGTCGGCATGCCCCTGTCCCGCAGTGATCCGCCCAGGACGATGGCGTCCCATGCGGCATGGGATTCTGCCGAGATGCTGCGAAGATCGGGAACGAGTCCGCTGCTCATAACATCGGCGCCGTGACAGGCGGCACAGCGCTCGTAGTACAGGTCTTTGCCGATCGCGAGCACGGCGGCATCCGTTGTACGCGGCGGGGGTTCGGGAATGACCAGCGGGGCCGATGCAGGAAGGGCAGGCAGGGCCGCATCACCGCCGAGCTTGAACGCGAGAATCCGGCTGTGATTTCGCATGCCCGCCGATGCCACGATGCCGCCATTGATTATTCCAAAAGCGGTTCCCCAGCCCGCGGCAACAGCAACGTGTTGTTCGCCATTGACCTGATAGGTGACCGGCGCCGCGGCAACACCGGTTTGTGCCGCGAAATTCCAGACGCGATCGCCGGTCTCCGCGTTATACGCGGAAAATTCGCCGATCAGGCTGCCCTGAAAAACCAGCTTGCCGGCGGTTGCCAGCACGCCTCCGTTCCAGGGCCCTGCATGCTGATAACGCCAAACCTCACGTTGCGCCACCGGATCCCAGGCCAGTAGCTGGCCGGTCATCGACCTCAGAATCTGGGCGACGATCTCGGGATCGTCCGGCAGGTGCATCAGCTCGAAATCGACGCCTGTATTCCAGAATCCTTCGTCGTGGCTGTAGTCCGCTTCGTCGGAGTAGGGGAATGCCAGGTCCTGCGCAGGAATATAGACGAGACTGGTGTCCGCGCTGAATGCCATCGGATGCCAGTTGTGCCCGCCCCATCCGGACGGTGCCACGATTGCAGGGCCATCGGCATATCGTGCTCCCGGGTTTTCGACCGGCCGGCCGTTGCCTGGGTCGATGTTGTTCGCCCAGTTCACCAGCACGAACTTCTCGGCGCTGATGAATTCACCGTTGATCCGGTCGAGCACATAGAAGAACCCGTTCTTCGGCGCCTGCATGATGACCTTGCGCGTCTTTCCGTCGATCTCGATATCGGCAAGGATCATGTGCTGCGTTGCGGTGAAGTCCCAGGTTTCGCCCGGCGTCGTCTGGTAATGCCACACGTATTCGCCGCTTTGCGGCCGTACTGCGACGATCGATGCCAGGAAAAGATTGTCGCCGCCACCGGGGCTGCGAATGCGCTGGTTCCACGGCGAGCCGTTACCGACGCCGAAGTACAACAGGTCGAGTTCGGCGTCATACGCCATCGAATCCCAGACGGTGCCGCCGCCACCGGTCGTCCACCACTCGCCGGTCCAGGTCTTCGCAGCACGTGCCAGTGCGTCACTTTCAAAACCGTCCGCCGGATTGCCCGGCACGGTGTAGAAGCGCCAGCGCAGGTGCCCGCTTTCCGCGTCGTAAGCGCTGATGTAGCCGCGCGCGCCGTAGTCGGCGCCGCCGTTACCGATGAAAACAAGGTCGTTGACGATTCGCGGTGCGCCGGTGATCGTGTACGGCGGTTTACGCTCGATGGTATCGACGCGCCAGACTTCCTTCCCGGTGTTGCGATCGATTGAAACCAGGTACCCGTCGAGCGTACCGACGAACACGCTGTCGCCACGCACGGCAACACCGCGATTCACCACGTCGCAACAGGCGTATTGCCCCCAGGATTTCGGCACTTGCGGATCGTAACGCCACAGCTCCTCACCGCTTGCGGCATCGAGCGCGTAAACGATGCTCCAGGAACCCGAGACGTACATCTTTCCGTCGATGACGATCGGCGTCGCTTCCATGCCACGATCGGTTGGCACATCGAAGTACCACGCGAGCCCGAGTTTGCTGATCGTTTCGGTGTTGATATCGGTGAGCGGGCTGAAGCGCTGTTCGTCATCGGTTCGACCGTGTTTCGGCCAGTTGGATGTGTCGCTACTCGCAACTGGTTGATCGGATAGCGAAATCTTTTCGCCTGCCTCGCGTCCGCAAGAGATGACGGCAATGGCGAGCATTGCGATAAGGACGATCCTGCTGAAGTTCGTCACAACCTGGCTCCTGCAAGTGTAATCTACAGAAGCCAAGTGTACGCATATCAGACCCCCGCAGCGCGAAGGTCAGTCAATCACAGCTACTTGGCGGTGGCTGCCCTGCTGCCGGCTGCGGCTTTTTTCCGGGCCGCTTTCTTGGCGGCAGGCTTCTTCCTCACAGTCCTCTTCTTTGCAGTCTTCTTTTTTGCTGCTTTTTTCCTGGTCTTTTTCTTTTTCGTCGCGGGCTTGGGTTTCAGCTGACGCCGGATCTTCGCCAGCGCGCGATCTATGTGGAGGGCGTGTGAAAGATGGTCGCGGGCGTTGGTCAGGTCATTCATCACCGGAACAAGATTCTGGCGAAGCTCCGCGGCCTCTTTCTTCGCTCCATCGAGCATCTTTTCGAGTTTGCGGATTTGTTTGGTTAATTCTCTTTTGGATTTGGCTGCAGTCGTGTTGACGAGTCGTTCCGTTTTTTTCTGCAATTGAACCCGCGTTCGCTTGGCGCGCGCATTGGCCTGGCTGATCTCCTTCTTCAGACGCTTTTGCTGACGCTCCAATTCCTTTGTCGCCTTTTTGGCGGTGCTCAGGAACTTCGCTTTTGTCTGATGCACGGTCTTTTGCAGTTCGGTCAGTTCCTTGGTCACTTCTTTATCTCCTCATCGTTGCAGTCCGCAAGCCACAGCCTAACAAAACCGCGGTACGAATTATGTAAGGGTTAGCCGCATCACGGCTACGTTGTTCCTGGACGAAAATGCCAGACGCGAAACGTTGATCATAATGGGTTTTCTGGCCAAATGGGCACATCGCCTGCGTGCGGCAAGGTATGATGCAACGCCTCCGGTCGGGTCTCCGCCGGAATTCCCCGAGCCCAGAGCCGCCAGATGACCAAACGCAATGCGCCAGCCGGTATTTCCGGATTTCGAGACCTGCAGCTTTCCGAGCCGCTCATTAGTGTGCTGGAGGAAATCGGCTACGAAACACCGACACCTATCCAGAACCAGGCCATCCCGCATCTCCTGAAGGGGCTTGACCTGCTGGGCCACGCACCTACCGGCACCGGCAAGACCGCGGCATTTGCCTTGCCGTTGCTGTCGCGCATCGACATCCAGAACAAAAATGTCCAGGTCATGGTGCTGACGCCGACACGGGAACTCGCCATCCAGGTCGCCGAAGCGTTTCAGCGCTACGCATCGCATATCAAGGGGTTTCACGTGCTGCCAGTCTACGGCGGGCAGGACTACACCGGGCAGATCCGCCAGCTGAAGCGCGGCGTTCATGTGGTTGTCGGCACACCGGGACGCATTATGGATCACATGCGCAAGGGAACATTGAAACTCGGCGGCTTGCAGGCGCTGGTTCTCGATGAAGCAGATGAAATGCTGCGCATGGGCTTTATCGAAGATGTCGAATGGATCCTCGAACAGACGCCGAAAAAACGACAGATGGCATTGTTTTCCGCGACGATGCCGAAAGAGGTCGAACGCATCGCAAGACGCCACCTGAACGACCCACAGGAAATTTCCATCAAGGCTAAAACTGCGACTGCCGAAACCATTCGCCAGCGCTTCTGGCAGGTCAGCGGTTTTCACAAACTGGATGCGCTCACGCGAATTCTCGAGGTAGAACCGTTCGATGCGGTACTGATATTCGTGCGTACCAAGACGGCAACCGCGGAGCTCGCGGAAAGGCTGGAGGCGCGGGGCTATGCGGCGGCGGCGATGAACGGCGACATGGCGCAGAAACAACGCGAGCAAATGATCGAAAGGCTGAAGAAAGGCTCCCTCGATATTCTTGTCGCGACCGACGTCGCCGCTCGCGGCCTCGACGTCGATCGCATCAGTCATGTGGTGAACTTCGATATTCCTTACGACACAGAAGCCTATATTCACCGAATCGGGCGTACCGGCCGCGCCGGCCGCCACGGTGACGCCATTCTGTTCGTAGCACCGCGCGAAAAACGCATGCTGTTTGCGATAGAAAAAGCGACCCGGCAAAAAATCGAGCAACTGGTGCTGCCAACGACGGAAACCGTCAACAACAAGCGCATTGCGGGTTTCAAGCAGAAGATCACCGATACGCTGGCTGGCGGCGAGCTGGCTTTCATGCAGGGCCTGGTTGAACAGTACCGGCAGGAACACGATGTGCCGGCGCTCGAGATCGCCGCGGCGCTGGCCAAGATGTCGATTGGCGACAAGCCCATGTTGCTGAGTCCTGAATCGGACAAGCGTCGGCCTGTCGCGCGGACGTCCGACAAGGACAACAGCCATCCGGCGCGCGACAGGATCAAGCGCAGGAAATCGCAACGCGACCCGGACGAAGACAAGGATCGCTATCGCATCGAGGTAGGGCACAAGCACGGCGTAAAGCCCGGCAACATCGTCGGCGCCATCGCCAATGAAGCCGGGCTGGACGGCGAGCATATCGGCCATATCGAGATCGAGGCAGATTTCAGCCTGGTCGATCTTCCTGTCGGCATGCCGAAAGACATCTTCATGGACCTGAAGAAAGTGCGGGTATGCGGTGAGCCTTTGAAGATCACGCGTTATTATCCAAAGAAGCCGCCACGGATCAAAAATCGGTCGAAAAAGAAAAAATGAGCGAGCACGTATTGAATACCGACTACCTGATCGTTGGCAGCGGTGCGATGGGAATGGCCTTCGCCGATACCATTCTGACGGAGACCGAAGCGAATATCGTCATTGTCGACAGGCATCACAAGCCGGGCGGTCACTGGAACGATGCGTATCCTTTCGTCACTTTGCACCAGCCGTCGGCTTACTACGGTGTCAGTTCCGTTGAGCTCAGCAAAGGGCGAAAGGACCGTATCGGCCTGAACAAGGGTTTGTCCGAGCTTGCATCGGGCGCAGAAGTCAGCGGCTATTTCGAGGAGGTCATGCGGCATCAGTTCCTGCCGACCGGGCGCGTTCGGTATTTTCCGAAATGTGACTATGTCGGCGATGGCACATTTGTCTCGATACTCACCGGCGAAACACACAAAGTTCGCGCGGCGAAGAAGATTGTTGATGCGACTTACCTGAAGACTTCCGTGCCATCGACGCATACGCCGAACTTCACAGTTGCCGCCGGACTGGCGTTCATGCCGATCAACGGATTACCACGAATCGAAAAACCGCCTTCGGGCTTCGTCATTATCGGCGGTGGCAAGACCGGCATCGATGCCTGCCTCTGGCTGCTGGAGCAGGGTGTCAATCCCGATTCGATCCAGTGGATCATGCCGCGAGATGCATGGCTCGTCGATCGGACCAATACACAATCCGGAGACGAGTTTTTCAGTGACTCGATCGGTGCGCAGGCTGCTCAAACCGAGGCAATTGCCAACGCTGCGTCGATCGACGATCTGTTCGAGCGGCTGGAGACGGCCGGCGTCCTGCTGCGGATCGACAAAAACGTGCAGCCGAAAATGTTCCACGGGGCGACGATCAGCCAGGCGGAGCTGCGAGAACTGCAACGCATTCGCAATATTGTGCGCATGGGGCATGTGCAACGCATCGAGAAAGATCGCATTGTTCTCGATAAGGGTACGGTCGCAACAGACGCCGATCGGGTTTATGTCGATTGTTCGGCCCGTGCGATCCGGATGCTCGACATCGTCCCGGTTTTTTCGGGGAATAAGATCACGTTGCAAACCGTCAGGATGGTGCAGCCGGTGTTCAGCGCGGCTTTCATTGCACATGTCGAAGCGGCATACGATAACGAAAACGACAAGAACCGGATCTGCAGCGTCGTTCCCTTGCCGAACCACCATACCGACTGGATCAAGGCCATGGCCGCGACAATGATGAATCAATATACGTGGTCGCAGGACAGCGGGCTTCGTAACTGGCTGGTCGAAAATCGCCTCGACGGCTTCAGCCGCATGGTGAGAAATGCACCGAAGGACGATGCCGAGAAGCAGGAAATCCTCAAGCGAATGCGCGACAACTCGCGGCCCGCGGCGGCCAGGCTTCAGCAATTCCTTGCAGAGCTTGGCTAGAATTTTTTCCGGAGAAAGAGATGCGGCAGTTTCAGGTTCGAAAAGATAATTTTACTGAAGGTCGGCTGGTCGATTCGGGCGCCGACAATGCTGCGTCGAAGATCGCCGCCAACGAGATACTGCTGAAAATCGATCGATTCGGCTTCAGCGCCAACAACGTCACTTACGCTGCAGCGGGCGACATGCTCGGATACTGGCAATTCTTTCCGCCGTACGGCGACAATGCGCAAGGCTGGGGCATGACGCCGGTCTGGGGGTTTGCCGACGTCATCGAGTCGAACGTCAGTGAAATTCCCGTCGGCGATCGATTGTTCGGCTATTTCCCGCCGGCAACTCATCTCAAAATCGTGCCAATCAATATTTCCGCCCAGCGCCTGGTGGATGGTGCGGAACACAGGTCGAAGCTTCCGCCTGGCTACAACCTGTACCGTCGCGTGAATGCCGAGCCAGGCTATGACCGCGCAATGGACAATGTGCGAATGCTCCTGTGGCCGTTGTACGTCACGTCCTTTTGTATCTGGGATGCCTTGCAGGACAAGGCCTGGTACGGAGCAAAGCAACTGGTCATCGTCAGTGCCTCCAGCAAGACCGGAATTGGATTGGCGTGCGCGCTTTCGGCGGACAAATCGTCGCCCGATGTTGTCGCGCTCACTTCGTCGCGAAATCTCGATTTCGTCAACGCTCTCGGGCTTTACGACAGTAGTTTCAGTTATGACGATCTGACCGGTATTGATTCCACGATGCCGACGGCACTGATCGACATGTCGGGAAACAGGGAAATGCTGGCACGACTCGGCAAGCATCTCGGCAACAACATGAAATTCTGCATCAATGTCGGCCTGACCCATTGGGATGAGCGCGGCAAGCCCGATGGTGTCATGGCGGAACGAAGCGAGTTCTTTTTTGCGCCGGGCCATATCCAGAAACGCATGAAAGACTGGGGACCGGATGGCTTTACCCGGAAGACCACAGCATTCATGCAGCAAGCCTTCGTCCAAAGCCGGGAATGGTTGAAACTGAAGAATGTCGACGGCCTTAGCGGACTCTCCGAGATCTATCCGGACGTCTGTGCCGGGCGAATCGATGCAGACCGAGGACTGGTCGTCGAGATGTAACAAACACCCTATTTGACACCGATCTTATGTGTTTGTTTGGACGAGCGATTTTGGCGCGCTGCAGCTTCGTACCGAAAAGTCTAGAATAGGCGGCAGTCAGCGCCACCGCAGCGCGGATAGAAAAATAAGCCGATGGAGTGCTTTCTGCAGCTCGAAGTGGGCCGCGAAGTGCATCCGTGCAGCAATCGAGGAGAAATCCCATGAGAAAGTATCTCGCAATCGCCATGCTCGTATTGGTCGCGGCGCCTCTGGCGCATGCCGGGCAGAGTCAGCGTTGGCACAAACCGCAGGTGCGATTGACCATTGCAACCCCGGAAGCAACGTACCAGCGTGTTTCGCGGCGAAACGGGATCACCACGTATCGCTACTACAATCGCGTCGGCGAGCTCGCAACGACGCAATGGCCGCTGACACTTCGAATCGAAAGCAAGACGGCCGTTGGCTTCGTTGCGAAGGCGACTGCCGACGAAAGAACGCGCGAAGCGCTCGTGCTGCGCGATCCTGACGATTGCCTGAATCTCGCTTCGTTGGTGGGTGATTTCCTGATGGCGGCATTCGACCCGGCGTGCGAATCTGCCGGAGAAGACGAAACCTATATCCAGGTGCAGAACGAGAAGTTCGACACGTTCGAGTTGGCCGACAATATTGGGACCGGCAATGACGCAATCCGGGCGCGACTGGTGGACGACCCTTACGTTGCCGGCGGACTTTTCAACACGCCGTATCTTGCATTGAAGCAGAACAAGATCGAAGCAGTCGGCCCGAAAACCGGCGGGCCTGCCAGCAGCGACCCCGATCATCCGGAACTCGACGGTTACGGATTCGGCGCCGATGACGATATGTCCGGCCTGGTGCTCATGGTCGATATCGGCGGGTCCCGCCTTTTCGACACCGACTTCAACCATGTGCCCGGCGTGATTCGCAACCTGGCCGGGATGATCAACACGGTATCGATCGAATTGCTGGATGGACGCAGACAAACTGCCATTACGGCGGCTATGCATCCGCTGGCCGGCGTGTTTGAGCCGATCGGCGTTTTCGACCTGTCGGTGACCAATCCGGATTACGCAGGGTATGATTTCTTACAGCGAGTCGATAGCGGTCCCGTCACTGCGTTCGAGTTGATGTCGGATATTCCCGTCGAGACGGACCCGCCGGCGTTGGCAAACGAATTTTACGACGAATTGCTGGCAACTTATTACCCGGTCGATTTCGTCATTCACGCGGTGGTCGTTGCCGGCGAGGCGCCGGATTACATCCACGATATGGATGCCGACGGCAGGTTCACTGCGCGCGACGTTCGCATGGCGGGATACGAGCTGCTAAGCAACGAAGTGAAAATGAACCTGACAGTCACACACGATAATCTGTTTATCGATAGCCAGGACATAAAGTGCCTGCCGAGAACATTGATTTTTGACGATCTCGACGGCGACGGGCAGAGCGGCGAACCGTTTAAATGCGTCGGTAAATCGGGATCGACCCGCTCACGCAGGGTACCGCGATAGTTGCTCCGGTTTTGCTGCTAGCTCGCCGGTAGCGCTAGCAGCGACCTCGCCCGGACAAGCGCCGGCAGGTCCTCAGCCGCGCCCTGCCAAAGTCCGACAAAGCGGCCGGCTCGCTCGCGTGCATCGGCAATCTCGCCTCGTTCTGCGAGAAACTCTGCCTGTAGCAGGATTGCCCGGGCACGGTCCAGCTCGAGGTCGAGGCGGAGGTCACCCGGATCGCGTTCGGTCTCTGCCTCGATTGCAATTGTTAGCGCATGGTCGGAATCGCCGGCGACCTGTAGCAGCGATGCCAGCCCCAGTTTGTAAACGGCGTATTGATAGCCCGGAATCGATACGGCGTCATTCAGCCTTTCGCCTGCCGTGACGAGATCGTTTT
Source organism: Gammaproteobacteria bacterium (assembly GCA_029865385.1). Lineage (GTDB taxonomy): Bacteria > Pseudomonadota > Gammaproteobacteria > Steroidobacterales > Woeseiaceae > JAKEGN01. Next base: position 8,415 of record JAOUGX010000037.1, on the reverse strand, counting down.
GTTCCAGCGAAAGCATGCCGGCAAGGTAGCTGGCGGCTTTGTCTTCGTTGAGGTCCGGATCGTCGGCAGCCGCCGCCAGTTCCTGGATCTCGTCCACGGTCTGCTTCAGTGCTTCGTGATTCCCCGTCCGCAACTCGAACGTCCCACGGGCGAAAAGATATCGTGTCGCCGGTCCGGGCGACTCCGCGACAGCTTCATTGAACAGATTGGCTGCACGTTCCGTATTGCCGAGTTCCAGTTCTGCCTGTCCGAGAGTTGTCAATGCGAGAGCCGTTCGCAAACCTTCCTCGCGAATCAGCGGCATCACAGCGTTGATAAATTGCATCGATTCGGCAAACAGGCCCCGTCCGGCAAGCACGCCCGAGAGGTCGAAAGCGGCGTCGATGCGAAACCCGGCCGCGGCATCCGTATCGTCGACCAGAAGTTGCCATAGGGCTCGCGCATTCTCCCAGTCGCCGGTGAGATACAGGCTGCGCGCCATGCCGACCCGTGCAACAGGAAATCCCGGCTTGAGCTCAAGCGCTTTTTCATGGTGGCTGATCGACGTTTCGAGATCTCCCTGCAGCGCAGCCAGGTTGCCAAGCAGGGCGAAGGCATAGCCGTCCCGCGGCTGCATACCGGCGTACTTCTCCAGCGCGGCTTTCGCCTCCGCCAGTTCGCCAACATCCAGCAATCGCTCGCCGAGCGCCATCCACGAACCCGGATCGTAAGGGTGCAATCGACTGAGGCGCCGGAATTCCTCGATTGCGGCATCGTCCTGGAAGTCCAGCCAGTACGCTTCGGCAAGCAGCGTGCCTGCTTCGGTTTCATAGGGATACAGGTCGACCAGTTTGCGGTAGATTTCGATAGCCTTCTTCGCATCGCGCTTCTCGGTGAAATAGGCGTTCGCGCCTTCGACGTACAATCGCTCGCGTTCCGACAGCGGGCCGTCCTGCGGAATCTCCTCGAGGCTTTCCCTTGCAAGTTTCGAGCGTCCCGTGTGCTCGTAAACCTGTGCCAGCCGGAATCGCGCAATGTGATAATCGGGTGCTATGTCGAGTGCGGCCTTGAAGGCCTCTTCAGCTGAGGCGTAGTCGAAGTTGACAAGAAAGGCCAGTCCGGCGACATACGCTTCGTAGGCGTCGACGTGCGCTACCGCAAAGTCGGCCTCGAACAAGCCTACGTTCTCCATGTGCGGAATATGCAGTGCCTGTTTGACGCGGATACCGAGTTCCGCAACGCTGCCGATAATTCCTGCGGCGTCCGGCTGTTTGGTCCTGGCACTGTGGATCTCGATACCGTTTTCGAGATCTTCGATGTGAATTGTCAGGACAATGCCATCAGGAGTTTCCAGGTACTCGCCGTCAACAAGGTAATCGACGCCGACTTCCCTGGCACGTGGCGCAATTTCATCATCCGATTGCAGACCTTCAAGCAATGCATGCCATCGCGATTGTGAGAGCACGATTGCGTGACGCGAATCGGCGAGCTCGCTGCGCATCAGGTTGGCGATTCCTGCGCCCAGCCAGTCGAGCTTCGCCGACCCTGCGAGCTTGACGGGCGGATTGACGGCAATGACAGCCAGTTCCTTGATCTCGGGTTTCGCAAGCGACTGCTCCGGCTTGACAACGTAATTCGGCCAGGCAAGCCACAGCATGCCGAAAGAAATCAGAGTCGCACTGAGTAAAACCGCCAGTCGTGGCCAGATTCCGCGCGAACGGCTGTAGCCTGAGTCGGCTGTGCGCGTGATGCCGCTCAGGGAGAAGTCGACGCTCCACGCCAGGATCATTGCCGGCGGAAATCCGGCGACGAATACGATGATGAGGGCTCGCATGGCCCACGATGGCGCACCAAACTCCGGCAGCACGATCGAGCCCACCTGAATGACGAGCCAGGCAGCGACGAGATAGGCGGCCGCCGAGCGAAATACTTTTCGTCTCGTCAGTTCCCGTAGCAGGTCGCCGTTCTGTTCGCTATTGGGCATTGCGGCTATCAACCAGTGCAAGTTGGTGTCTAATCAAGCTCTCGTACAATAGTCCAGCCGCGCCCGATTTGCATCCGTGAGGCCGCCATGTGTCAGGTGTCGAGCAGATTTCGGTAAGTCTCACGCAATACGTTCTTCTGCACTTTCGACATCGTATTGCGCGGCAGCTGATCGACGAATACCACGCGCTTCGGCACCTTGAAATCAGCGAGCTCCGCTTTGCAGGCGGCGATTATCGCGCTTTCGCTGACCTCACCGACATTCTCCGGGACGACCACGGCGACGACGGCTTCGCCGAAGTCCGCATGAGGCACGCCGATGACTGCCGATTCGCGGACGCCCGGCAGATCGTCGATGAACAATTCGATCTCTTTCGGATAAACGTTCAGGCCGCCGCTGATCACCATGTCCCTGGCCCGGCCGACGATGGACACATAACCGTCCTCGTCGACAAAGCCGTTGTCGCCGGTGCGGAAAAAGCCGTCCGTCGTGAAATCTTCCGCCGTCTTTTCGGGGAGCTTCCAGTAGCCGACAAAGACATTGGGTCCGCGAACCTGGATGTTGCCGATTTCGCCCGGCGGCAGAATCCCGCCGTCGTCATCTGTAATGCGCACTTCGACCCCGGGCAGCTGTGGCCCGACCGTACCGGGCTTTCTTTCGCCACTGAGCGGATTCGAGGTGTTCATATTGGTTTCTGTCATGCCGTAACGTTCCAGTATCCGATGCCCGGTCCTCGACTCGAACTCAAAAAATGTCTCGCGGAGTAACGGCGCGGAACCCGATATGAACACGCGAACGTTTCGCGCGATGTCCGCAGTAAACGATTTCTCGGCGAGCAGCCGCGTGTAATAGGTCGGCACACCCATCATCACCGTGCATTCGGGCAGAAACTCGACGGCTTTCTTCGCATTGTAGCTTGCCAGCCAGCGCATGCTCGCACCGCTCAGCAGCACACAGCCTATGGCGACGAACAGCCCGTGCACATGAAAAATAGGCAATGCATGCAACAGGCGATCGTCACTGGAGAATCCCCAGGCGTTGACGAGCGCCTCGGTGTTTCGCAGCAGGTTCGAGTGCGACAACATGATGCCTTTAGGCAGGCCGGTCGTACCCGAGGAATACAGCAGTGCGGCCAGGTCGTCCCTGTCTCTTCGAACCGTATCGAAGCGGGCCGCCGTCTTCCCGGAGCCGGCGGTCAGAGAACCACTGCCGTCTGCATTCAGCGTAAACAGCTGAGAGACGCCCGCGGAATTCGCAATTTTGCGCATCTCACTTTCATTGGCGGCGTCACAGATAACGGCAGCCGGCTCGGCGTCGTTCAGAAAGTATTCGAGTTCGTTTTTCTTGTAGCCCATGTTCAAGGGATGAAAAACCAAACCGGCACGCAGGCAGGCGAGGTACAGGGCCAGGCACTGCGGCGATTTTTCTACCTGCACGGAGACCCGGTCGCCCGTTGCAATACCGACTTCGCGAAGGAAGCGAGCGAATCGCGCAGACATCGCGTCGAGGTCGCGATACAGGAAAACGACACCGGTTTCGGTCGAAAGCAATTCCTCGTCGGCGCGTTGCTCGAACTGTGGCCAGAAATGGCTGTAGAGGTTGAAGTCCATACGACGTCCTGTATTCCTGTGTCGCTTTTTATGCCTGCCGGCGGCATCATACAACGCAGCGCCAACGTACGATCAGATATAAGGAGAACGACGATGGTGATCTACGGCGTGGCCCTTCTGTCCTTTTGCATGTTGATTGGCATGTTCCTTGGTGAGCTGCTGGGCAAACTCATTGGTGTGCAGGCAAACGTCGGCGGTGTTGGCATCGCGATGCTGCTGCTGATCGTTCTTGCAAACCTGTCTCAGCAAAAATTCAAACTGGCGGCGCCTACCGAAGGTGGCATCACGTTCTGGAGCGCGATGTATATCCCGATCGTCGTTGCCATGGCCGCGAATCAGAACGTCATTGCGGCCGTATCCAGCGGCTGGATGGCGATAATCGCCGGTTTCGCGGCGGTGGCTGCCAGTTTCGCGATGATTCCGTTACTCGATCGAATTCACAGCGGCAGGAAACATGATTCCTGAAGTGCTTTCTACAGTGCTTGTAAAGAACGCCCTGATCACAGCGTTCGTGTTCGTTGGTGTCGTCGTCTGGTTTTCGTATTTTCTCTCGGCAAGGCTAACGAGAGGCCACATACACGGGTCCGCAATTGCTATCGCGATCGGCCTGTTGCTTGCATACGTCGGCGGTTCCGTCACCGGTGGCAGCCAAGGGCTGGCGGATTTCAGCCTGCTGGCCGGTGTCGGCATCATGGGTGGAGCAATGTTCCGCGATTTCGCCATCGTTGCGACCGCGTTCGGCGCCGAACTGGAGGCATTGAAGCGTGCCGGGCTGGTCGGCGCGCTATCGGTAGTCATCGGTGTCGTGCTGTCCTTCGCCGTTGGCGCAATCGTTGCCGTTGCTTTCGGTTACACGGATGCGGTCTCGATCAGCACGATCGGCGCAGGTGCGGCAACGTACATCGTCGGCCCGGTAACCGGCACCGCGCTGGGCGCGGGAACCGACGTTATTGCACTGAGCGTTGCCGCGGGGCTGACGAAGTCCGTGCTGGTAATGATAGGTACGCCGTTTGTCGCGCCATACATCGGGCTCAACAACCCGCATGCAGCATTGATCTATGGCGGGCTGATGGGGACCACCAGCGGTGTCGCCGGTGGGCTCGCGGCAACCGACCCGAAGCTCGTACCCTACGGCGCAATGACGGCAACGTTCTACACGGGCGTTGGTTGCTTGCTGGCGCCCTCGGTGCTGTTCCTGATTGTCAGGGCATTGGCGTGACAACGTTCAGTTAAGGAGGACCGGATGGATAGACGAGAGTTTCTTGGAGGAGCTTCGCTTGCAGGTGCGGCGATGTCGCTGCCGGCAAATATCCTGGCGAGCGATCTGCCGGCTGACGTTACCGATCTCAGCGCATCGAATCTGTCGGCGGCGATCCGCCAGGGTCATGTGAGTTGCGTTGAGGTCATGCAGGCCTACCTGGCGCGAATCCACCGTTACAATCCGACATACAACGCAGTGGTCAGCATGGTTGCCGACGATGATCTGATTGCGCAGGCAAAGCTTGCCGACAACGCATTGAGCGACGACGAGTACTGGGGCTGGATGCATGGCATGCCGCATGCGGTGAAAGACCTGGCGGATGCAATCGGCCTGCACACCTGCTGGGGTTCCCCGGTTTTTGCAAACAACGTCGCCGAGCAAGACGATCTGCATGTCTCGCGCATGCGCGCGGAAGGCGCAATTTTCATTGGCAAAACCAATACACCGGAATTCGGCTTCGGTTCGCAGAGCTACAATCCGGTGCACGGCACGACAAAAAGCGCTTATGACCCGAAGCTGACCGCCGGCGGCAGCAGCGGTGGCGCGGCCTGTGGCCTGGCAACTCACATGTTGCCGGTGGCCGACGGCAGCGACATGATGGGCTCGCTGCGAAACCCGGCAGCATTCAACAATGTGGTCGGCTTTCGGCCGAGCCAGGGCAGGGTACCGGCGCTGCCAAGTAACGATCTTTTTTATCAGCAACTTTCCACCGACGGCCCGATGGGACGTAATGCGCAAGATACGATTCGCTTGTTAGAAACAATGGCGGGCTACGATTCCCGGTCGCCGCTGAGTCTTCGAGATGTCATTCCATCTTACGACCGGTTTCGCAAGGTAAACCTCGCCGGATACCGGATCGGCTGGATGGGCGACTATCAAAAATATTTGCCTATGGAGGCTGGCGTGCTCGAGGTGTGCACGGCGAGTCTTGAGGGCTTGTCGAAGCAGGGAGCGATAGTCGAGGACTGCATGCCCGACTACGATATGGCACGGCTTTGGCAAACCTGGCTGACTTTTCGTCACTGGGCGACGGGAAACGGCAGCATGGGGACGCTCTATAAGGATCCGGAGACGCGCGGATTGCTAAAACCGGAAATCCAGTGGGAGGTCGAAGGCAGTTTCGACATGCCGGCATCGCGGGTCGCCGAAGCGGGAGTTGCCCGGGCCGACTGGTACCGCGCGTTGCTCAGGCTGTTCGAAACCTACGACATCCTGGCGTTGCCGACTGCGCAGGTTTTTCCGTTCGACGCGAATACGCACTGGCCCAAGGCGATCGGTCGAAAGAAGATGGACACCTACCATCGCTGGATGGAGGCGGTGATCGGTGGCACGTTGTCGGGATTGCCGGTCATAAGTCTTCCCGCCGGTTTCGACGCTCGAGGCAGACCGATGGGAATTCAGTTCATCGGCAGGATGGGCGAGGACAAAAGGGTGCTAGAGTTTGCGATGGCGCATGAACTCGCAACAGGATATTCGGGGATAAGACCAACATTGACCGAAACGGGGCCAAACTAAAATGGGGCCGGATACATTTTCCAGTGAACCAAAATGGGGCCGGATACATTTTCTAGTACGAAATTGTATCCGGCCCCATTTTTATCTGGGGAAGTCATGAAAATAAGGCCATTGGAAAAATCGGATCGCAAGATCTGGGAAACCTTCCTCTCGGAATATGCCGAGTTCTACAAGACCAAGGTTCCGGAAGGCGGCTTCGACAGGGTGTGGGAGTGGATTTTCGATCCGCAGAACGACTTCTGGTGTGATGTCGGGGTCGCGGACGACGGCACGCCCGTGGGGTTCACGCAGTACCAGCTGATGCACCGCTCACTGAGCGGCGCAATGGTTTGCTATATCAGTGACATCTACGTGCGTCCCGAGGCTCGCGGCGCCGGCGGCGGGGCGGCGTTCATCGACCATGTGCGTGACTTCGCGCGCAAGCGCAATATCCCTAACGTCCGCTGGCTGACACAGGAGTTCAACTACCCGGCCCGACGCGTCTACGACCGCTACGCGCCGAAGACCGACTTTATTCTCTACAGTATTCCAGCCTGATTCAGAAAAAAGAAAAAGGTGCCGGGTCTATTTTCGAAAGTTCCAGTGTAAGCGTGAAAAATAGACCCGGCACCTTTTTGTGTGACGAATTGGCGTTGTCCGGCGTGCGCTATTCAACCGTTCTCCTCGACCTGGATCACACCTTGTTCGATTCGGATTTCTCTGAATCGGCAGCATTCGGTGAGGCTATGCGCGTCGCCGGCGTCGATGATCCGGCACCGTACGCCGAGTCGTACCGGCGCATCAATGTCGATCTGTGGTCGGCGGTCGAGCGGGGAGAGATCAGCCCCCAGCGTGTCAGGGATCATCGCTTCGAGCGCCTGGTCGAGGAAGAAAAACTCGACGCCGATCCGCGCCGCATGGCAAGCGTGTTCGTCGCCGGACTGGCGAAGAATGGTGATCTGTACAGCGGCGCGCGGGAGGTCATCGAGGAACTGTCGGACAAGGTATCGCTCGCACTGGTGACCAATGGCCTCAGCGAAGTGCAGCGGGCGCGTATCGAACGACTGGGCATCGGTTCGTATTTCGATGCGATCGTCATATCCGCCGAGGTCGGTACCTCGAAGCCGGGCACGAAGATATTCGACATTGCATTCGACGCGCTTCTTCGCCCGCCAAAGGAATCTGCCGTGATGGTCGGCGACAGCCTTTCATCCGACATCCGGGGCGGCAGCAACTACGGCATCGCGACCTGCTGGTACAACCCGAAGGGCAGGAAGTCGGGGCCGGACGATCGGGTCAGCCACCAGATCGGCAACCTGAGCGAACTGTTTTTGTTCGTGAATCGCGACATCGCCGCCAGGCGATCGTAGATTTTGGTGTGAACGACGCGGCGGCAGGAAGCTCCGTCGCCAGGAGACAGACAATGACAATCATCGAGTTGGGCGCCCTCGGCGAATTCCTCGGATCGATCGCGGTCCTCGCAACCCTGATCTATCTGGCAGTGCAGATCCGGCAGAACACGATTTCAATGAACGAAAGCAAAAAACTGGCACTGGCGCAGACTTACCAGATGCGATCCGATGCATTGCAGATGATGCTCGTGCATGCCGCCGACTCGGATCATATCGGACCCATCATCACCAAGCTCACCGGTGTTGGCTACCCCGAGGCTATCGAGTAGAGATTCCTGATTCGTTGCGAGGTGCCTCCAGTCCGGGTCGGGAGCGATTACTCCTCCGGCCAGACGAAATCCGGGTGATTTGTACTGAAAGCATCCGCCCAGGCCTTTGCCATTTGCCGTGCGGCTGTAACGTCGTCCGGCTGCATGCTCGTTGCGAGCTCCTCGCGGTCGTAGTTGGATTCCGAGTCGCCGAGTTTCGCGCCGGTCTCGAACCAGCTGTAGGCTTGCACCAGGTTCATCTCGGCGCCTATTCCATTCGCATATATGTCGCCCATTGCACGATGTGCAGCAGGAAAGCCGGCTGTGGCGGCCATCTGCATCCATTTGAATGCTTCGGCGTCACTTTGATCCACACCCCAGCCGTTCTGGTACATGACGCCGATGTTGTACGCCGCTTCGCCGTGAC
>JAOUGX010000197.1 GCA_029865385.1 Gammaproteobacteria bacterium | reverse complement strand
GCGTCATTGAACCTCGACGAGGACACCTGACCGACGATGGCCTTGCCTTGTAGGAGCCGCGGTCTCAGTCAGCGACCGGCGCCGGGCGATGTCGTGGTCACAACGCCTCAAGCGGGTGTTCGAGATTGACATCGAGACCTGCCAGCAATGCGGAGGGCACTTGCGCGTCATCGCCAGCATTGAGCAAGCCGCGGTCATCGAGCGGATTCTGGACCATCTCGGCCATACGGTGGAGCCCATCGATCCGGCGCACCCGAGCCGAGCGCCACCCAGGGCGATCGCCTGGTCTGAGCGCTTCGTCCTGTTCATCACCACCCGGGCCACCATGCAGGGACGGGCAGGTGTTGGCTTGCGCCGTGATGCGCCGGCATTTCCGGGAGAAAGAGAGGGATTCGCGCGCCTCAACGACGAGGGGTCGGGCCGGCTCCGCACGATGGCGGCCTCGACCTGCCGTCAGCAGACCGGTTGCAGCTCGCTCCAGCGGCTTCGTCCCTCACATAATGGCCCCTTATACGAACTATCCGCCACGTCATCTTCTATGTCGTGAGCGATGAGTATGTCGATATCATCGGTATTCCGCACAAGGCAATGGACATAGGAGCCGGAAGTTTCTGAAATACGAAGCGCGCTTCTGGGTACAATTCTGGCTACAAGCCTCGCCAGACACCCCCGAATTTCGGCGGATGTGCCCGGACTGGAAATTTAAGATAAACAAAGAGCTATGAGTACCGATAAACCCATAAGCGTACTTTTCATTTGCATGGGCAATATCTGCCGATCGCCTACGGCGGAAGGTGTATTCAGAAAGGTGGTGAATGATGCCGGACTGGCCGAGCTCATTCACATCGAGTCGGCCGGTACGCACGCTTATCATGTCAACGATCCCCCTGATCGGCGCGCACTAACGGCGGCGGAACGGCGCGGTATTTCACTGGCCGGCATTCGTGCTCGCCGGGTCGATCCTGCGGATTTCGAGCGTTTCGACTATATCTTTGCGATGGATCGCGACAATCTGCAGCTGCTCATCGAAGAAGCTGGAGGCAAGGGACGTGCTCAAATCGCTTTGTTTCTCGAATACGCCACGGGCGGCCGGGAATCCGAGGTGCCGGATCCGTACTATGGCGGAGCGGCAGGTTTCGAACGCGTCCTCGATTTGGTCGAAGACGCGTCCGCAAGTCTGCTGGATATACTTCGCAGCCGACTTCCCTGATCCGCTTCAGCTGGCGTTATCGCTGTCCGGCGCCGGTTCTTTGCCTGCTTTCTCGATCGCAGCCGGTTTTTCCGGCGGCGCAGCTTGCGGTTCCCAGGGCAGCAAGCGACCTTGCGGCTTGGCGTCGTTGCCGGCAGGCGAAGATGGCTGCGCGGCTTCAGCGATGGGTTTCTTCTCCGGAGCCGGCTTCGTTTCAACGTCAGCCGCAGTTGCGGGTTTCGGCTCAGCGGCAGGCTGCCGCATCCATTCCGCCTTCGAGGATTCGACCGGCATTTTCTCCGCCGGTTGTGCCGACTCGGCCGTCCTGCGAATTTCTGGACTCGATTCGCGAATGACCGGCAATTCGGGTTGCGTGTCTTCGTAACCGACATCGGATCTGCCCGCGACTTTTTCAGGGACGCGATCGACCGTCGATGCAATGACCTGCGGAGCGGCAGATTTGACTACATCGCCCGCCGGCTTTGCTGTATCCGGCTGTTTTTGCGCCGGACCATCACCCGCATCGCCACGGTCTTGCCCGTTCGCTCGCGACTCACGTGCCGGTGCCGGTGGTCTTGCCGGCGCATCCGGCTGTGCCTGTTGAGGAGCGGTATTCTGCGACGGTTGATTGGATTTCGCTGTCTGCTGATCCGTACTGCTGTCCGTGTTCTTTCTTCGGCGCCGGCCGCCACGGGAGCGTCGTTTGCCGGGCTTTTTTCGCCCGGTGTCGCCACCGTCCTCGCGTTTTGCCGATTGATCGTCGGATTTCTGCTCCTGCGGCTTCTGCTCCTGCCGGGCATCGGCAGACTTTGTCTTGCGCCGGTTCTTTTTCGGTCGCGAGGAATCGTCACCGGCTGTATTGCCGCTTGCCTGCCGCTCGCCCTTTTTCTTGCGTGGCGGCCTGCCGCGATCGGACCCTCGTTGCCTTGAATCGTCGCCGCGACCGGACTGTCTGCCGCCGCGACGGCGGCTGTCTGAAGCCTGACGGCGTTTGTTGCGCTCCTGCGAATCATCGTCTTCGCCAGCATCGCGAGAAAAGAGCGACATGAATCGGGCAAATAAGCCCGGACCCTTGTCCTTCACGATCTTCGGCGCCGGCGCCGGTGCCGGCGCGGGG
>JAOUGX010000196.1 GCA_029865385.1 Gammaproteobacteria bacterium | reverse complement strand
CGCGTACCGACCTGGCGTCTGGTCGCGGTCTACTTTGACCAGTGGCGCGAGTTGCTGGCAGTTCTCGATGCGCCCGTCATTCTGGTTCCGATTATTCTGGGCGCCATTTTCGCTCTCGTGTTCCTGCTCGTGCGAGCCGCGCATGCCCGATTGCGATGGCCGCAACAGTTCGCCCAATTCGCACGGTGGCCGGTAAGCTTTGTATTGGCTGCCTGCGGTTTGATCGCCTTCGCAACCTTCGCGCTCGAAACGTACGCTGCCGTAGATCGCCACTCGGGCGAGCCGATAATGCTGAGCCTCAACTCCGGAATCGGCGCGCAAGCGGCCCAAAGTAATCCGAGCGGCGCAAAATTGCTGGACAAACGCGAGGCGGAAGCCGCTGCCGCCTATCGTCCGGGAGTGCTTGGACCGCCGCGAAACGTCATCCTGATCGTCGGCGACGCGCTGCGTAGCGATCACCTCGGTGTACTGCAGTATTCACGACCCACGACACCGTACCTGGACAGCCTGGCGAAGGCAGGACGTTTCGCGCTGATGCAGCGCGCGTATTCGGTCTGCGCAGAGTCGTACTGCGGACTGATGAGCATCGCACGATCGAAATTCGTGCATGAATTTTCCCGCGAAAGCCTGACCTTGCAACAGGTTCTTGCGCGGCACGACTATCGAATCGGCCTGATCTTGAGTGGTGACCATACCAATTTTTACGGGCTTTCCGAGGCGCTCGGCCCGACCGACCTGTACTGGGATGGCACGATGGGCAATGCGTACGTCAATGACGATCGCGCGGTTGTCGAGCGCGTTTCCGAGCTACCGGATTGGGACGGAAAACCGACGTTTCTGCAGCTGCACCTTATGTCCAGCCATGGGCTGGGCCAACGGCATGATGAATTCGTCCAGTTCACGCCGGCGACCAATTACTATCGGCGGTGGACCGGAGCAAGCGAGGAAAAGCGACGCATCGAGGCGACGAATTTTTACGACAACGGAATTCTGCAATTCGATGCAACGATAAAAGCGCTTCTTGAAACGCTGCAGGATCTGCGATACCTGGAGAATGCTGTTGTTGTCATAACCGGTGATCATGGCGAAATGCTCGGTGAGCAGGGGCACTACACGCACGCTGAAACCGTGTACGCACCGGTCCTCGACATTCCGCTCCTGATATTGCGATTCGGCTACACGGGCCCGGCAATAATGCCCCGTGCCTTCGCATCCCAGGTAGATATCGCACCCACGTTGTTGCAGGAACTCGGCCTGCCTGTGCCGGACAGTTGGTCGGGGAGCGGACTGCGGAATCCAATGACGCGAGAATTCTCTTATTTCCAGCAGGCAATGGACATAGGCCTGTTCGACCTGCGCGAGCCCGAACGTGTCTGGAAATTCTGGACAAACATCGATTCCCAGAAGGCCTTTGCTTTCGATGCGATGCAGGACCCGGCGGAATCAAGAAACCGGATTGCCGAGCTGCCCGCGAATCTTCGTTCCGAGTGGATGTTGCAGCTGGTACCAGCCGGCGTGTCGACAATGGATCTGGCACTCGACAAGGTCTACCGCGACGCAGCCGCCGCCGACAGCGGCTCGTAAGTTTCGCGTCGGCTAGAACTTCGCTCGGTCCCGGGCGTCGGTAATCCTGCCGATGCGGCTTTCGCGCCAGATCATCAGCACATTCGAACCTATGACCACGGCGGCGCCCGCCAGAACGGCCGGCAGCGGCCAGTCGTTCCAGATCAGCCAGCCGAACAAAGTGGCCCAGACGATACCGCTGTAGTTGAACACAGTAACGATTGCCGCGGGAGCATTTCGAAAGGCTATCGACAGCAGCCACTGCGCCGCCGCACCGGAAAGCCCGACACCGAACAGCAGAGGTATTTCCGCCAGCGTTGGTTGTACGGCGACAAACGGCAAGGGCAGTGCCGTAACCAGTGTTCCTATCACCACGAAATAGAATGTTATGGTTTCCGGGCTTTCGAATTTCCCGAGGTAGCGCAGGACGATCTGCAAGGTTGCGTGCATCAGCGCTGCAGTCAGCGCAACGGCTATGCCGAGCGCATATACCGCCCCCGTTGGCTGCGCCATGATGATGACGCCGCCGAAACCCACGATCACGGCCGCCCAACGGTAAGGGCCCACTTTTTCCTTGAGGAATACGATTCCGAGAACCGGTATGAACAACGATGCAGTAAACAGCAGCACCGTCGTTTCCGCCATTGGCATCAATGAATAGGCAGCGAACGTGGTCATAAGTGATACGCAGCCGATGATGGCGCGTAAACCGACAATACCGGGCTTACTGCGGATTACGAGAATGTCGCG
>JAOUGX010000036.1 GCA_029865385.1 Gammaproteobacteria bacterium | reverse complement strand
CGCGAATCGGCTGGATGCGAAACCGGAGCCGGATGCGTTGCGCGGCAAGGTGCTGTCGCTGCTTTTCCTGAGTCCGTCACTGAGAACGCTGGCATCGTTTCAGGCTGCGATGGTTCGCCTCGGTGGTGGGTCCTTTGTCATCTCGCCTGACATGTCCATTCACGGCCTCGAGACACGCCCGGGAATCGTAATGGACGGCGCAGCGGCAGAGCATATCCGCGAGGCAGTTCCGGTCATTGCATCTTATGGAGATGCGATAGGAATTCGCGCATTTGCCGAGCGCAAGAGCATTGACTACGACCTTGCCGATACCGAATTCAACGCCATGACCAGCCTCGTCGACAAACCGTTCATCAATATGGAATCGGCAATCAACCACCCATGCCAGAGCCTTGCCGACTGGAAGACGATGGATGACCTCAAGATTCCGGCGTCCGGCGGAAAATTCGTGTTGAGCTGGGCGTACCACCCCAGGCCGTTGCCGTTGGCGGTCCCGGCTGCGACCGTACACATGGCGGCCTACCGCGGCATGGACGTAACGGTGCTCCGGCCCGAGGGCTTCGAACTTCCGGATTCCATCATGAAGCGGGCACGCGAGGCAGCGGAAATTTCCGGTGGCTCCGTTCGCGAAACCGCTGACAGGAAGGATGCAATGGAGGGGGCGCAGGTAATTTACGCGAAGTCCTGGTCGTCGACGAAATTCTATGGCGACCGTAACGGCGACCGTGATCTGCGCAATCCGCTGGACAACTGGTGCGTCGACGATCCCTGGTTCGGCAATGCTGCGGACGACTGTCGCTTCATGCATTGCCTTCCGGTACGTCGTGGCGTCGTGGTCAGCGAACGGGTGCTAGACGGACCGCGAAGCGTCGTGATCCACGAAGCGCGCAATCGCATGCTGGCCCAGATGGCGGTCTTGCACCAGATGCTCGGCAGAAAATCGTGAGCATGAACCAGGACCGCGCAGTCGTGGTTTCTGCGCTGCGGCACGCCGTTCCGTATATCCGCCTATTCAAAAACAAGATCTTCGTATTGAAAGCCGGCGGCGAGATTTTTGCAGATGCGGAGAGTACGCGAACGCTGATGGAGCAGGTCGGCATTCTGCACCAGGTGGGCATCCGGGTGGTGCTTGTGCATGGCGGGGGACCACAATCCACCGCGCTCGCCGGTGCACTCGGTCTCGACACAAAGTTTATCGACGGCAGGAGGATAACGGACGGACCGTCGCTCGACGTCGCTACGATGGTACTGAACGGGCAAATCAACACACGAATCCTGGCAGCTTGCCGTGATCTGGAAATTCCGGCCGTCGGCATCAGTGGCATCGATGCCGGATTGATTCGCGCGCACCGGCGCCCGCCGGTTGCCAGGAAAGGACAGAGCCCGATCGACTACGGATTCGTTGGCGACATCGACGGCGTGGATGCCAGCGTGTTGCACAAGCAACTGGATAACGGGTTGATGCCGGTCGTCAGTCCTTTGTCCTGCGACTCGACCGGAACGATTCTAAACATCAATGCCGATACCGTCGCTGCTGCGATTGCCGGCGAGCTAAATGCGGAGAAATTGATCCTCGCCACCGGCGCTCCGGGCATTCTCTCGGATATCAGCGATCCGCGTTCCCTGATCTCGTACATCGATCGTGCCGCACTGAAAAAGCTGCGTGATGCCGGCAAACTCGCCGACGGCATGCTGCCGAAGGCGTCTGCCATCGATGCAGCACTGGCGAACGGCGTCAGTCGTGTGCACGTCATATCCTACAAGATGCCGGACAGCCTGTTGCTCGAAGTATTCACCAACGAGGGTACCGGAACACTCATCGTCAACGACATTGCGGCATTGACGCCTGCCGAACAGGCATCGGCAGGGCCGACGTCGTGAGCAGGCTCTGGGAAAAAGGATTGCCTCTCGATCAACGAGTGCTGCACTTCACTGCGGGCGAGGATTACCTGCTCGACGAGCGACTGGTTTCTTACGACGTTCGCGCCTCGATCGCACATGCGGAAATGCTGGCCAAACAGAATTTGCTCAGCGAAAAAGACTGTCAGCTGATCTGCAATGGCCTGCGGGAACTCGAACATCAGTTCACTGCGGAAGCATGGCAAATCCAGCTTGAAGACGAGGACGTACATACCGCGCTTGAGTCGAGGCTCACTGCACTGATCGGCCCGGCCGGCGGGCGATTGCATCTCGGCCGCTCCCGCAATGACCAGGTCCTGACGGCGTTGCGCCTGTACCTGCGCGATGCCTGCGACGAAATCGTCAACCACGTGCAGGGACTGTGCGACTCGCTGCAACAACTCGAGAAACGACAGGGTGATACGGCACTGCCCGGCACCACCCATATGCAGCATGCGATGCCCTCGTCCGTGGCCCTCTGGTGCGGCGGATTCCACGAAGCCTTTTCCGACGCCGTCGACGGACTGAAGTCGGCGAAGCGGCGCCTCAGCAAGAACCCGCTGGGAAGCGCAGCCGGTTATGGCACGCCCGGCCTGAATCTCGATCGCGAACTGACGACGAAGAAGCTGGGGTTTGCAGAGACCCAAAACCCGGTGACTGCAGCTCAATTATCGCGCGGCAAAGGCGAAAGCGGTCTCCTGTTCGAGATATCTCTTGTAATGCTCGACCTGTCGCGCCTCGCCAGTGACCTGCTGCTTTTTTATACGCAGGAGTTTGCTTACGTCGAGCTTGCTCCCCAGGTAACAACCGGCTCCTCCATCATGCCGCAGAAACGCAATCCGGATGTACTCGAACTGGTGCGTGGTGCATCGGCGACCGCAATCGCCTGCCTGAACGAGTCGTTGATGGTGATTGCCAAACTGCCGTCAGGCTATCAACGCGACCTGCAGCGGCTTAAACCGCCGGCCTTCCGCGCCATCGACCTCGTCATCGACAGTGTCGACGTCATGGCTTACGTAATCGACACGATGCGCTTCGCGCCACAGAACATAGTGCTGGACGAAAGCCTGAATGCCGCTGAAGAAGCCTATCGAATCGTTGCCAGCGAAGGCATCCCGTTTCGCGAAGCTTATCGCCGGGTCGCAGAAAAATACGCAAAGTAGCTTTTGGACTGACGCTGCGCGACAGATGCCTTGTGCTTCTGGTATATGATGCGGATCGCAAACAAAAAAACACGGTCCACGACAATGCTAAAGCCAGGCAATATTCGTAACGCACTACTGTCACTCTTCGCATTTTTGCTGATAACAGCATGCGGCCAGAAAGGCCCGCTGTATCTGCCGGGCAATCCCAGTGAAATCAAGACAGAAGTTCCGGCAAAAGAGTCGCAGCCCGAGGTCGACAGGACAGACGACGAAGACGACGAAAACGGGCAAGACCCCGAATAGCCGACACTTTCAATAGCGCGACAGGAAACGAATCCGTTCCATGAGCAAGCCCAGACTCGTCCTTGTGGACGGCTCATCCTATCTTTACAGGGCCTTCCACGCCCTGCCCCCTTTGTCGAGTTCCACAGGTGAACCAACCGGCGCCGTACACGGCGTGCTCAACATGTTGAACAAACTAATCAGGGAGGAGCCCTGCGACTACATCGCTATCGTATTCGATGCGCCGGGCAAGACCTTTCGCGATGAGATGTTCGAACAGTACAAAGCCAACCGCCCGCCCATGCCGGACGAGCTGCGCGCACAGATTCAGCCGGTGCTGGATGCCGTGCCGGCCATGGGGCTGCCGTTGCTGCGTATCGAAGGCGTGGAAGCGGATGACGTGATCGGCACGTTGAGCCGCCGTGCGGTCGCGAAGGGCATGGATGTGCTGATTTCCACCGGCGACAAGGACATGGCGCAGCTCGTCGACGACAACGTTACGCTGGTGAACACCATGACCGGGTCGGTGCTTGATCGTGACGGTGTCAAGCAGAAGTTCGATGTATTCCCGGAACAGATTATCGATTACCTCGCGCTGGTCGGCGACAAGTCCGACAACATACCCGGTGTGCCGCGAGTTGGCGCCAAGACGGCGGCAAAATGGCTGAACGAATACGGCGATGCCGGCACGATCGTCGAGAAAGCTGCCGAAATAACAGGAAAGGTGGGAGAAAGCCTGCGGGATAACCTTGAGCAATTCGAATTGTCGCGCAAGCTGGCGACGATTCACCAGGAAATCGATCTGCCGGTTCAGCTCGACGAGTTAAAAATCGGCTCGGGCGATATTGATGCGCTGAAAGAGCTGTACACACGCCTCGAACTCAAATCCCTGCTGAGACATTTGGGCGGCGATACCGACGGTGTCGTCGCGACAGCACCCGTGGAGCCGGCAAAAAACGTCAAGGGCGAGTACGAAACGGTACTGACGCAAGACGCCCTCGACAAGTGGTTGAAAAAAATTCGAAAGGCGGATTTGCTGGCTGTCGACACCGAGACCAACAGCCTGAATTACATGCAGGCGGACATCGTTGGGATTTCCGTCGCAGTAGAAATCGGCGAAGCCGCTTATATTCCTCTCGCCCACGATTATCCCGGCGCACCGAAGCAACTCGACCGCGATGCCGTTCTTGGCGAATTGCGCGAGACCCTCGAAGACCCGAAACGCGCCAAGCTCGGTCACCACCTGAAATACGACGCGCATATCTTTGCGCGCTACGGGATTCGCTTGAGAGGCATCCGGTTCGATTCGATGCTCGAATCCTATGTGCTGAACAGTGTCGCCACGCGTCACGACATGGACTCGACCGCGGCACACTATCTGGGTGTCAATACGATTCATTACGAGGATGTTGCGGGAAAAGGCGCCAAGCAGATTACGTTCAACCAGGTGGCGCTCGAGGAGGCCGCACCCTATGCGGCCGAAGATGCCGACATCACGCTCCGGCTGCACCAGCACCTCTGGTCCGAGCTCGAAAAGATTCCCGATCTCAGGAATCTTTACGAAACTGTCGAGCAGCCACTCGTTCCGGTGCTCCTGGCGATGGAGGAAACCGGCGTACTCATAGACCGGAAAATGCTGAAGAAACAAAGCGGTGAACTTGCCGAAAAGATGATCGGGCTGGAGAAAAAGGCCCATGAAATCGCCGGCGGCCCGTTCAACCTCGGTTCGCCCAAACAGCTTCAGGAAATCCTTTTCGAGAAACTCGGATTGCCGGTCGTGCGCAAGACCCCGAAGGGTCAACCATCGACGGCCGAAGATGTCTTGCAGGAGCTTGCGGCCGATTACGAGTTGCCCGACGTCATCCTCGAATACCGGGGCGTGGCGAAACTGAAAAGCACCTACACCGACAAGCTGCCACTACAGATCGATGCGGACACGGGAAGGGTGCACACCTCCTATCACCAGGCCGTTGCGGCAACCGGGCGGCTTTCATCGACAGACCCCAACCTGCAGAACATTCCCATCCGGACGCCGGAAGGACGCCGAATCCGCCAGGCATTCATCGCCGAACCCGGCCACGTGTTGCTGGCGGCCGACTACTCGCAGATCGAACTGCGCATCATGGCGCATCTTTCTGAAGATGCCGGTTTGTTGAAGGCATTCGCTGACCAGCAGGACATTCATCAGGCGACCGCCGCCGAAGTATTCGGACTGGCGCTCGGGGACGTAACGGCGGACCAGCGCCGCTCCGCCAAAGCCATCAACTTCGGCCTGATGTACGGTATGTCTGCATTTGGCCTCGCGAAGCAACTCGGCATAAGTCGCGGTGAGGCGCAGGAATACGTCGATCTGTATTTCGAACGCTATCCGGGCGTAAAACAGTTCATGGACGAAGTGCGTAGCAACGCTCGGGACAAGGGCTTCGTCGAGACGGTGTTCGGCAGGCGCCTGTACCTGCCGGAAATCAACGATCGAAATGCACAGCGTAGGCAATATGCCGAGCGCAGCGCGATCAATGCGCCAATGCAGGGAACGGCAGCGGATATCATCAAGAAAGCGATGATCACCGTGCACGGCTGGCTGGAGACCGATCAGGCGCCGGCACGCATGATCATGCAGGTTCACGATGAACTGGTCTTCGAAGTCGAAGAGAAAGCGGTCGAGGAGGTCAGCGCCAAAGTGGTTGAGCTGATGAGCAACGCGGCGAGCCTCCGGGTGCCGCTGCAGGTTGATGCCGGAGTTGGCAGCAACTGGGATCAGGCTCACTAATTTTATATAAAAATCAATGTCTTAATTCATCACGGAACTAAGAACGGGCATTCTGTTCCAAGTTCCTGAGTGCTTTAGTCACTTGCCCGTTTACCTCCCTAGACGGGCGGGCAACTCGGTTTCCCCAAGCCGGTTGCGTTACTGGCCCCGGACCTTCTGAGGTCCGGGGCTTTTTGTTTTCGTCCCCTGGTGTTTGCTATTTTTGCGCAAGGCTTCGGTCCTGCAACAAGGTATCCAGCACCTGTCGCGCCTCGTCCAGCCCCTGGCGATCCAGCGCCGAGAAAAGCTGCGCACTCGCTGCAGAACCGAGTTCTTTGCGAACTTCCAGCAAAGCCTTTGCGGCCTGGCCGCGCTTCAGTTTGTCGGCCTTGGTCAACAGCAGATGCACCGGGATCTCGACCTGGCTGGCGAATCCCAGCATGCGGCGATCGAAATCTGTCAATCCACGGCGCACATCGGCAACCAGCAATAAGCCGCAAAGGCTTTGCCTATGCTCGAAATAGTGCTCAAGCAATTCTCCCCAGTGCCGCCGCATATCGTCCGAAACTCTGGCAAAGCCATAGCCCGGCAGGTCCACGAGACGCTTCCCTTCCGCAAGGCTGAAAAAATTGACCAGTTGCGTTCTGCCCGGCGTCTTGCTGGTCCTTGCGAACTGCCTGCGGTTTACGATGACGTTGATAGCACTCGATTTGCCGGCATTCGAGCGGCCGGCCACGGCTACCTCACGGCCATCGTCCGGCACGAACTGGCCGGGCGCATTGGCACTCGAAACGAAATGTGCATCAGGGTATTGCGACATGGGATAAGGCCCCGATATGTGTATAATTTGGGGCTGCTGTGCGGGAGATACCAGTGCCTATACTGACGGCTAGTGCACCACGCAGCAAGGCCACCTGCCGGATCCTGCCGCCGGTGATGTGGTAGACCGATCAGATCCCGGACCCGGGTTCCGCGGACTGATCAGGCAGCAAAATCTCTTTAGATACCCCTTGGACGGTGGCACTGCCGCCGGGTCACTGTAACGGTTGAAGAATATGAAAAACTGCTGTGCTGCGTTTGGATTGTTGTTTGTGCTGGTTGCCGGAGTTGCGCAATCCGAGAATCTCGCCGGGGGCTCGGCCGAGGCAGGCAAGTCGAAGGCTCTGACCTGCGGCGCCTGCCACGGTGCTGACGGCAACAGCGTCAACCCCATGTGGCCGAGCATTGCCGCACAACACGCCAACTACCTGTATGAGCAGTTGCTGGCATTCAAGGGAGACGCCAAAGGCGAAAACAAGACTCGTGTCGATCCTCTCATGTCGACCCAAGTGCTGGCCTTGAATGATCAGGACATGCGTGACCTGGCCGCCTATTACGAAGCTCAGACTGCGGCGGCAAAACCGGTCGCCGATCCGGATACGGTCGACAGCGGCGAACACCTGTATCGCGGTGGCGATGAGGAAAACGGCATTCCGGCCTGTATCGCCTGCCATGGCCCCACCGGCCGAGGCAACCCGGCAGCGTCCTACCCGTCTCTGCGCGGTCAATATGCCAGCTATACGGCAAAGCAGCTGCGCGACTACGCCGCCGGAAACCGCAAGTCCGACGGTCCGACGAAAGTCATGCGGGATATCGCCCTGCGCCTTAGCGAAAAGGATATCGTCGACGTCTCCTCCTATATCCAGGGCCTGAAATAGCCTGCCGGCGCGAAGTCCGGATGCTCTTGGTCTAAACCAATTTCAATCCTCTCTGTCTGACACCAGTTCTTAGCGGAAATCGATAGCATGAAACACACCAATGCCACCCCATTGCTTGCCTTGATACTCGGCCTTTCGCTGGTCGCCTGCTCGCGAGAGGAACCCGTAGTGCAGGAACCTGACGTCGTCGAAGAGGCGGTCGATACCGAATCCGCCCAGCCGCCGGCACCGGACCTTTCTGCGTCAGACGAGCCTGCCGAAATGGTCGAGGAATCGTCTGCCGAGGCCGTGGTAGAAGACAGCAAGCAGCCGATACTGCTTGCTCAGACCGAACCGGCAGTGAGCAAGACCGATTGGAAATACAAGGAAGGGCAGCACTACGTGCGAATGGTGCCGACCCAACCGACCGTTGGCGGCGCTGACAAAATCGAAGTTGCGGAATTCTTCTGGTACGGCTGCGCACATTGTTTCGATTTCGAGCCACACATCAATCGTTGGGCTGAGTCGAAACCCGCTGGCGTGAGATTCGTGCGAATTCCCGCCACCTGGAATCCGCTGGTCATGCTGCACGCCCAGTTGTACTACACGGAAGAAGTGCTGGCGAAAAACGGAAAAATTGCGGATCCGGAGGCGTTTCGATCGGCAGTATTCCGTGAGTATCACCAGCGTGGTAACCGGATGACGACCGAAGCGGCAATTCAGAGCGTGTTTGCAAGCCAGGGTGTCAGCGCCGATGATTTCATGTCCACCTGGAAATCATTCGAGGTGGCACAGAAACTTAGGGTTGCACAGGATCTTGCGCGACGTTATGCGATATCCGGCGTTCCCGCGATCGTAGTGAACGGAAAATACCGTACCGGTGCCGGCGAAGCCGGTGGCTATCCGAAGCTACTCGAACTCATAAACGAGCTTGTCGAACGCGAAACCATTCGATAGCCGGAACCGGATTCAGCCATTGTCCTCGGAAACGATGCGCCACTGCGCGTCCGGACGTCGTTTCCAGTAAATCCGTTTGATCGTTGTTACCGGCCCATCCTCGCCTTTCAATACCTGCGTAAACCGACTCAGGTAGAGATCAGGCTCCTCGGGATCGGCTAGCAGCAACACATCGCTGATCTCGATGCCTGCCAGGCTGCGGTTTGCGAATACACCGTAGCGGAACGACGACCACTCTCGCTTACCCAGCCCGTTGTGACGAAATTCGTCATCGTAGAGCGCCAGGTAGGCAACCAGGTCCTGTTGCTCGAGGCTCCGCCGCCACATGTCGAGTGCGATCCGGAACTCCAGCCGCCTCTGTTCGATTGCGGATGTATCCAGCCATTGCAGTTGGCGTGCGACTATGACCGGGGTCAGCATGGGTTGCAGATGTTCTGCCAACGACATCAGTTCCTCATTGGGCAACGAAAGACAACCGTCGGTATCCAGCGGCGGTCGGCGCGGCAGGTTTCGGTCCACGCCATGAAGCCAGATGCCGTAGCCGGTACGCTCTCGGTATTGATCCCATGCATTCGGGTAGTCCAGCGGATACGCGGCATCGCCGTACTTTGCATCCAGACCACGGGTATCGAGTTTTTCGGTAATAAAGTACACGCCAAGCGGCGTCCTGCGATCCCAGGCACGTTCTTTGCCAGCACCTTTCAGACCGATTGACATGTATCGCCTGTCCTGCGCGACCACACGATTGCCCGCAATGCCGAACCTGTACAAGGTTGCCGACCCGGTGTCTGCAACAAGCACGTCGGTAATCGAATCGGGTATCTCCAGCAGGAATGCCGGCAATTGATCCATCGAACTGTCCGGCACAGCCGAGTCGGCTGCCGGCCCGGCGGCCAATGCCACTGAAGTCGTAAGCAGAATGAAGGCGCTGATACGCGACCAAATCGTCCGGAGTTCTGTCATTCAGCCGTTCTTTCCCTGTTGCTGCCGGCATATTACAGCTGCCGACCGGGCACCTCCATGATAAGGTCCGCAAAAAAAAGAAACTCTCTGCCCACCAAGGAGTACTGCATGTTCGCCATTGGCCCGGCCCGTCAGCGCAGATTGCTCATGCCCGCAATTGCGCTGTTGCTGTTTCCTGTCAGCTCGATCAGTGTTGCGCAGTCATCGGCCGATGAGGCATTCGAAAAGCTGGCCTCGGATTATGTCGACGCATTGCCCATGCTATCCCCGGTCAATGCAACGCTGATCGGCGATCATCGCCGCGACGATCAACTTGACGAAATCGACGCCGCCGGTCGGGCGAATCGTATCAAGATCTATCGCGATTTCCGCGAGCGACTCGGGAAGATCGACTCTGACAACCAGTCACGCGCTGCCCAAGTCGACGCCGACCTGTTGCATCTGGACATTGAATCAAACCTGTGGAATCTCGAAGTATTCCAGGAGTGGGCCTGGAACCCGGTGCATTACGTCAATCTATCCGGCAGCGCAATATACGGCCTCATGGCAAGAGATTTTGCACCGATAGAAACACGCCTGGAAAACGCCGCCGCGCGCCTGGAGCAGCTGCCACGATTTTTTGAGCAATCCAGGGCTGCGCTTCAGCCCGCGCGCGTTCCGAAAATACACGCCGAAACCGCGATCAAACAGAATCCGGGGCTGACATCGATCATCGACACGATGATCGTGCCGAACCTCGACAAGCTGACACCCGAGTCCCGTGCCAGGGCCGAGGCAGCGATCGAATCAGCAAAGAGCGCAATTGCCGCTCATCAAACCTGGCTCGAAGGAGACCTTTTGCCCGCTGCCGCCGGCGAGTTTCGCATTGGCGCGTTTCTGTTCGATCAAAAACTGAAGTTCACGCTGAACTCGACCTTAAGTCGCAGGGAAATACGTTTGCGCGCCGAGGACGAATACGTCTCCGTGCGTAATCAGATGTACGCAATCGCGAAAGATTTGTATATCGCCCAGCATCCCTATTCCAGCTTTCCGGACCAACCGGATGAACCGTTCAAGCAAGTCATCATCCGCGCCGCGCTGGAACAAGCATACGAGAAGCTGCCAGACCGGGACGCTATCGTGGATATTGCTAAGCAAAACTTGCAACAAACGACTGATTTCGTCCGGGAGAGAAACATCGTTACCGTTCCCGACGACCCTATCGACATTATCATCATGCCGGAATTTCAGCGCGGCGTTGCAGTCGCGTACCTGGATCCGCCCGGTCCGCTCGACCGAGGACAAAAGAGTTTTTACGCTGTCGCCCCTCTGCCCAGCGATTGGACCGATGAGCAGGCACGCTCATTCCTGCGCGAGTACAACCTGTTGTCCATCCAGAACCTCACAATTCACGAAGCCATGCCCGGCCACTACCTGCAGCTTGCCCTCAGTAATCGTTATCCCTCGGTGCTTCGTGCGGTGTTGTGGTCCGGCCCGTTTGCCGAAGGCTGGGCCGTTTATGCCGAACGGGTGATGATCGACGAGGGTTATCTGGACAACGACCCACTGATGCGGCTCATCAACCTGAAGTGGTATCTGCGCGTCGTCACCAATGCGATCATCGATCAGGCCATTCATGTTGACGACATGTCTCGCGATGCAGCGATGAAACTGATGATCGAGGGTGGCTTCCAGGAAGAACGCGAGGCGGCCGGCAAGTGGGTTCGCGCCCAGCTGACCTCGACGCAACTGTCGACCTATTTCGTTGGATACCAGGAGCACATCGACATGCGACGTGCCGTCGAAGCGGCCTGGGGCGATGAATTCACGTTGCGACGTTATCACGACCAGGCACTTTCCTACGGCTCACCGTCGGTGAAGTACGTGCGCGCACTGATACTCGATCAGGAAATTCCGCGCAGCCGCTAAGAAAAGAGAGGAAAAAGGGGCCGGATACATTTTCTTGTAAAAACGAAAAAGGGGCCGGATACATTTTCTTGTAAAAATGTATCCGGCCCCTTTTTCGAGAAAATGTATCCGGCCCCTTTTTCGTTGATCCTCAGGCAAGGCGGGCAATACGTGTATCGCATCAATGGCGAGAATCGCGCGGAACGCATCCTGGTGGATACAGGCGACAGTGAGGGTGAACTCATTGTCGTGGTCGGCGCACTCAACGAAGGCGATCGCATTGCAATTCGTGGCGCAGAAAGCCTGAGCGACGGCGCCGAAGTGAAGATCCTTATGCCGGAAACTGCCTCGGTCGAGAAGCCCGGCGACGAGGCCTGATTTGCCCGTCATTGCGGGGATCGAACTGACCCCGTCATTGCGAGGAACGAAGTGACCCCGTCATTGCGAGGAACGACGTGACGAAGCAATCGCCTTCCTGCACAACAATCACACAACAGATTGCTTCGCTGCGCTCGCAATGACGCTGTCAGGGCAATCAGTTATAGCCCAGCAATTCTCTGAGGCCCGGCGCCGCATGATTGACGATGCGTTTCTGAATCTCTGGCAGCTCGTCAGGCATGCCGGGGATCCGGCCGGACAGATTTTCCCTGGCCGTTCCGCTCTGCTTGCGGTCGGAACCGATGCGCACCCGTTCCCGCCAGTCTTTAGGCAATGCTTCGATGCCGCACTTCGCGAGCAGGTCGCCGAAAAATTCTTCCGCGTCGTCTGAATCCAGCCGCTTTAGGTTGGCAATCAGGTCCTCGAACCGAATGATCTCTGCTTTGGTGCCGAGCCACGCAATCGCATTGTGCAGAAAAATCTCCTGCAAGGTCGGTGCTTTCTCGTGAATACCGAGAATCATCATATTCAAGACTTCGTCGACGGCAACGTTGCCGTTCTTCAGGTGCTCGAGCGATCCCTGGAAGTTTTCCGAAAGAAAAAATCGCGCGCGAGCGAGAACCCAGTCATAAGGATCGCGCACCAGCACGGTGTGCTTCACGTGCCGCAGTGCGATAGCCGCATCGTCGGAAAAAAGCAGGTGCCCCCAACTGAGCTTCGGTGCATTCGGCGAGAATGCCGCGAGATGCTGCCGCAGCACCGGGTGCTGAATGAATGTCTTGTGATACTGCTGCTCCACCGGGACGAACATGCGCACGATATTGCGCATCAGGTGAGTGCCACACTTCGGCACGCTGTTCATGAACGCCGGGGTTCTTAACGGTACCTGTGCAAAATTCGCGTTGAGTTCGTTGAGGGTGTCGCCTCGGGCTACTACTGTCGGCACGGATTTTCTCCAGCTTCCCGGCGCTGAATGATACGCCATAAAAAAAGTGCCGGCTTGCGCCGGCACTTTTGCGTCACTTTCAGGCTTGCCTTTACTCGAACGATTTGGTCAGGTTCAGGAAGAAGCGGCGACCGAGCCAATCGTACTGCGAGTAGAACGCCGATATTCCCGCCGTATTCAGCTCGCCGAGGTTGAGCGTGGTAACGTTCGGTGGCTTCTGGTCGAACGCGTTCGACATGCCGACGATCGTGCGCAGGCCCCACTTGTCGTAGTGATAGGTCACCGAGATGTCATGGTAGGTGACAGCGTCTGCCTCGAGAACTACGTTGACCGTCTCGCCGCGGTAGGTGGCGGTATTTCCGCCGAAGTGCTCAACGTTGGAGACATCGCCGACGAATCTTGCACCCCAGAAATATTCCCACGGGCCATGATCGTAAGTCAGCCACAGCCGGCCGACCCACTTCGGGTTGCCGAACTGGCCGAGATCGTCCCGATCGAAGCCCTCGAAGAGCGCAACGCTGCGTTCCTTGGTGAACGTGTGCTGGGTGTCGATTTCGAGCGTGCCGCCGCCGATTTCGGTTATCCAGTTCAGCGTTACGTCGTATCCGCTGGTCTTCTGCGTCGCGACATTGATGAAGCTGTCCTGCACGTTATCGATGCCTGCATTCAGGCCGGATCGATCGAACAGCGTGCAGAGTTGCTCGTTCGGATAGAATTCCGAGTTGTAGCAGCCGAATGCGATGCCCTGGGCACCAATCTGGTCCACCTGGTCTTCCACTTCGATGTCAAAGTAGTCGATCGCAAGACTCAGCTGCGCGAATTCCGGTTGCCATACAACGCCGAAAGTATTCGCCGTCGAAGTCTCCGCTTCCAGCAAGCCAATACCACCCTTAGAGATGGCAGTAGCCGTTACAGTGCCGCCAGAGAAATCATCCGGCAGCCCGGTCGGGTACAACGGTGAGCTGGTATCTGCTGCGCAATTGTCGGCGACACGTTGCGAGATATCGCCCGCTGCGAGTGCCTGACCCCAGCGGATGCAGGGATCGATATTGCTCTGGCGGACGAACGAGGTCTGGTCAGCCAGGTACAGCTCGAACAGTGCCGGCGTGCGGAACGAAGTTCCCTGGTTTGCGCGGACTTTGAAGCTGTCTACGATCTGCCAGTTCAGGCCGACCTTGTAAGTCGTGCCATCACCGTAAGTATCCACGTCGGTCCAGCGGCTGGAAGCGTTAAGCGTCAGGTCCTTGAACCCGGTCTTGTCCCTTATGAGCGGAACGTCGACTTCGCCGAACACGGCCTTGGTGGTCTGGTCACCGGTGGTTATGCCGGCGGACGAAAGACCCCAACTGTTGTTATCGCCATTCGGGCCAAGCGTAACGGAGCCTGGCACGTCGCGGATTTCATCCTTGGCGTAGTGCACGCCGACCGCTATGCCCAGTGAGCCGGCAGGCAGGTCCATCGCCTGTCCGGCGATATAGGCTTCAGCCGAGGATTGCTTGTACCTGGTGTTGCCGGTCTCCGTGCCGAACAGGAACTCCTGCATCGCCGGCGTCAGGTTGCCGGCGAGGAACTGCGGATCGAGCCACGGAATGTCCTGGCACGGTACACCGCGAATCGACGTCGTCTGACCGACACACGAGCCGCCGAGCCAGTTCTGGTCCGCAATCGAATCGTTGAATATGACGTCCTGCGTGTAATCACCGTCGGAATTGCTGTACTGATAGGAGATGTCGAAATTCCAGTTTTCGGTAATGTCGCCCCGCAGACCGGCCACGTATCGCTGGTAATCGACTTCTATCAGGCTGTCGAAATGATCGGTGATCGGCGTCGGGCTGAGCCACTGGTCGCCCTGCCAGCCTACACTCAGCGGATTCGGTGTAAAGCCGATGTCGGACGCTTCGTTATAGATGTAGCCCCAGTACTGTCGATAACCGTTCGAAGTCGTCTTGCGACGGTTCAGCAGTACTTCGGTGTAGGCCGTCATGTTGTCCGTGATGTTCAACTCACCGTCGGCGAAGAAAGTCGTTCGCTCGATTTCCGGAATCATGGATTGCGCATCCTGAAAAGGATGATCCATGTTGGTGACGCCATCGGTCTGCCGATTGTAGTTGACGAGGTACCAGCCTGGCGGCGTCACCAGGTAGCTCGGGTTGTTCGGATCGACTGCGATGCCCGGAATGTACTGGCCGAGGTTGCCGTCATAATCGTATTGCGCCAGCGTTCGCGACGGTGTTGGTACGTTGCCGCCGGGACCCTGGTAATCGTACAGCCACACATGTCCCCACAGCGTGTCGCGGCAGGCCGGGCTGTTGGTGCGCGGATCGATGACGTCGCGGCGATTACCGGAGCTGTCAAAAATGTACTGTTGGGCGCAGGCAAAATAGTCCCTGTCGCCGCGCGCAAGCTCGTCTTCCTTGTAATAGTCGCCGGTAAGACGGAAATTACCGCGTGATCCTTCCATGCCCCAGGTTGCGCTGAGTCGCGTTTCTTCACCACCGGAACTTGACGGCTGCATGACGTAGGCATCGAAAGTGCCGCCCGTCTCTTTCTTCGTAAAGATGTTGACGACACCGGCTACCGCGTCAGAGCCGTAGATCGACGATGCGCCGTCTTTCAGGATTTCGATTCGATCGATAGCGATCAGCGGGATAACGTTCAGGTCGAACGATGAAACGCCACCGCGGGTACCCGCTGGTCCTGCCCGGCGGCCGTTGATCAGGGTCAGAGTCCGGTTTTCGCCCAAGCCACGCAGCGAGATGGTCTGTGCACCAATGCCGCCGTTTTGCACGAAAGCGGTGGACGTTGCCGCAGTGACCTGGGGCGCGCCTGCGGCTACTGTCGAGGTCTGCAGCAGGTTGCCGAGTTCCGCGATGCCCTGCATAGACGCTTTGTCGGTAACGATGATGTCCATCGGCGCGGAGGACGAATACACGTCCTTGCGAATGCGGGATCCGGTGACGATCACTTCCTCGATCGGTCCTTCGACTTCAGGATCGTCCTGAGCGAGGAGTTGCGGGCTGATGCCCAGCGCACTGGCCGTGATGGCTAAGCTCACTGCGCTCGCCAGCGGATTTTTTTGTACATTGGTACTCCCCTATGCATGTGTCCGGCAGATGCTCCTGCTGTCCGAATCGCAATCAGGAGCTTGTAATATTTATATTTGTAGCTTTTTTGTTTTATTTTTTGCCGGCCTAGTGTAACCAAACGACAATAACAAAATCACCTGTTTTTTGAGGAATTCTTAGGGACATGAACGCCCCGTGGACGTTGAGACACCGAACTTTTTGGAATATGTTGTGCGTACGCTACACATCTGAGAGCATCGCTGCGTCGCGCGTCCGGGGCGCGATTCAACGGGCAGTCCAATCTCACCGAAACTCACCGGCCACGGTGCGCGCGCAGAAATGAAATCACCTAAGTGCGATATTGTTGGAAACAAGAAAATCTGTCAGTGGCTTGAGATGCCGCTCGAAATGCTTCCAGCGGCCAACCGAGCGCGTATGGATCTTCTCGCGGACCTGTACCGCGCTCGCCGTTCTGCTGGATGCTTTGTTACGCTCGAATTGCAGACAGGCAGTCTCGAACTCGATTCCCATTCGCTGCAAAAGGCGGCGCGTCTCGTCCTCCTGATTGCTGACCAGCGATTCGTAGCTTACTTCTATCAGACGATCGCCAAGCAGTGCCCGCCAATGATCCATTAACCCGGCATAGGCCACGTAGTAGCGCCCCACATCATCGAGCGTGTAGGCATAGCGAAAGTACGATTGCTTATACATGGCAAAACAGGCATCGAGCGGATGCCGTTTCAGGTGAACGATGCGTGCATCGGGAAATGCTTTCGCAACAAAACCGAGATAAAGGTAGTTTTCCGGGAGTTTCTCGATAAACATTGGTTCAACACCAAGCTTGTAGCTTACGGCAGACAGGTAACGGGATGCGACAGATGCCATCGGTCGCTCTGCGACTGCCCGCACGATTTCCGGACTCATGCTTTCGGCAGTTCGTACACCGCTGACTTGCCGAAGAGCCGATTGCAGAAAAAACGTTTCGCCGATACTGCCAACTTGCGAATGACTGCCAATGATCCTTTCCGTCAGCGTAGTACCGGTACGCGGTAGTCCGACGATGAAGACTGGCGTCTTGCCGATGCTTTGGACACTCTGACCAGGCTGCATGCCGAGCCACCAGTTTTTATCGCAGGTTTCGATCAATGCATCAATCAGCGCGAGGTCGGTCGTGACGTCGTACGGCGACACGCTCTTGGCCGCCAAACCGCCTTTTTCGTAATAGCTGAAAGCTTCATCCCACTCGCCCAGATCCTCCAGCTCCTTGCCGATCGCGTAATAAAGGAAGATATTGCGCTCCGGTGGCAACGCGGCGGACTCCAGAAGGCTTTTCATTTGTTTGACATGCCCAAAGCTTTCCACAGTTGCAAGCAGCGCCAGCTCGTAGTGAAATCGCTGGTGCTCAGGATACCTGGCCAGCAGCTTCAGATAGATTTCACGCGCCTCGGAGACCTCTCCCAGAAAAACATTGCACGCGGCTAGCCCCGCTTGAAAACGCTCTATTTCGGGCTGAAGTCGACAGGCATTCTGGTATAACGGCCGGGCCGATTCGTGCATATCGAGACGCGAGTACGCCTGGGCTGCCATCTCCAGGTAAAGCGGGCTATTGCCAAGAAGAGGAGCGGAGTCAGCCAGCAACGCGACCGCTTCGGAGTTGCGCTGCAATCTGACATACAAGTCTGCCAATTCGATAGCTGCATCATAGCGACGCTTATCTGATTGCAGGGCTTTGCGGAATGATTTTCCGGCCGTATCCGGTTGCTTGGCAGCCTTGGCGACAACTCCGGCAAGAAAATGTCCTTCGGCACTGACGTTGTCGAGTTTCAGTATTTCTCTTGCACATCTGGCAGTTGTCGCCCACTTTGCCTGCCGCATGGCCGACCTCGCCATGATGCTGAGCTGCTCGATCTTCGTACGGGAATTCACACTTTGATCCGCAGATCAGCAGGACATCTTCGGCTGCATATTATTCTAGGCAACCGCGATACCATGAGCCTCAAGGTAGGACTTCAACGGTTCCAGTTCCTTCGCGAAATTCGTCCATCGACGGACTGATCGACTGTGAATTTTTTCTCGAACCTGAACCGAGCTGGCCGTCGTAGTCGCCGACGCGTTTTGGTCGAAATCCAGGCAAGCCTGCTCGAAGTCGAGGCCAAGATTATCGAGGATGCGCCGCGTCTCACGTTCCTGGTCGTCAACCAGCGCTTCGTACTGCACCTCAATCACCCGGTCTCCAAGAACTTGCTTCCAATGTCGACGCAATCGTTCGTGTTCAACGTAGTAACGCCCGAGGTTTTCAAGTGAATATGAAAATTTGTACGCCCATGTAAATACTTGTTTATACATGGAAAAACAGCTATCCATCGGGTTTCTGACAAGGTGCACCATACGTGCGTGGGGATAGGCTTTGGCAATAAATCCGAGAAACAGGAAGTTGAACGGAAGCTTGTCGATGAACATGGGTTTCTCACCGAGCCTGTAGGCCACAGCGTCAAGATACCGGGTACCTATCTCCGCGATGTCCTTGCTCGCCGCCGCGGCAATCATTTCAGAATTCATGGCATCGACACTTGCTATTCCACTGATGCTTCGCAGAACCATCTGCATAAATTGCGTTTCGCCAAGACTCTCAGCCCGCGAATGACTCGAAATGATTCGCTCCGTCAGAGTTGTGCCAGTACGCGGCAAACCGACCACGAATACCGGTGTTTTGTCTCTGTAGACCTGCGGTGTCGAAACGGGGTGGTCATTCAACCAATTCTTGTCGCATACCTCAATAATCGTATCGATCAATTTCAGATCATCGTTAATATCGTATTTTGCGACAGTGCTTACGGCGTCTCCGGCGTTCTTGTAGTAAGTGAACGCCTCCGACCAACGTCCCAGATCCTCCAGTTCCTTGCCGATCGCATAGTAGATAAAAACGTTTCTGTCGTCAGGCAGCCTGGTTGCATCCAGTACTTTTTTCATCTGCTCAACATGACTGTCATCCCTGGCCTTCTCAAGCCGGGCGAGATGATAGTGATTTCGCTGATGATTCGGAAACCGTGAAAGAAGGCTCTTGTAGATTTCGTGTGCCTCGTCGATCTTTCCAAGATAGACACCGCACGAGGCCATGTTGGCCATGAACAGATCGATGCCCGGCTGCAGCTCGTTGGCTCTCTTGTATAAGTGCCAGGCTTTTTCAGCCAAGCCGATTTCAGTGTAAACAGTGCCAGCCATATCCAGATAGCGCGGGCTGTTTGCCAGCTGCTTTTCGTATCGGGCGATAAGCTCCGCCGCCTGACCATTCCGACGGCCGATGGAGTGCTGACTGGCAAGCTCGATCGCAGCATCGTAACGCAATGGATCAAGCTCGAGCGCTTTTTCGAATGCCCTTGTCGCCAGTATCGGCCTCGTCGCTGCGTTATGCACCAGCCCTTCGAGGAAGTGGGCTTCGGCACTGGCTGAATTCAAACGCAAAATGTCTCTTGCACATGACTCTACCGTTGCCCAATCCTGTCTTGCCCAGGCACTCCGGGCGGCGTTGCTGAGTTGCGTGATGTCGATATTCATTAGAGCAGCGTGAAGCCACAAGAAAGCCGAATCTAGCAAAATCTCCAGCCTAAATATACGAAATCGCGATCACCGGAACCGCATCAGCCAAGAACCATCACAATTGGTATACTGAGCCGCTTGAAACAATTCAATAAGCATTGATGAGCAGCGAATCACGCATATCCGTTCCGGTAAGCGAAAGCTGGGACACGTATTGGCAGGGAGCACACAACTCGGCCGCATATTCCGGTGGGGGTGTCAGCCATCCGGCTTTTCACGCATTCTGGGACAACTTTCTGCAAAATGTGCAGATTCCGCAAGGGACCTTGCGATGTATCGATATAGCAAGTGGCAATGGTTCGATTGTCGAGCATCTCAATTCAATTTTCGGTAATGGTGCCTGTGAAATCACTTGCCTCGATATCTCACAGAGCGCAATCTCGTCAATCGAAAAGCGTTTTCCGGCTGTCACAGGTATCGTCGCAGACGCCGCCGATATACCTTTCGATTCAGCGGCTTTCGATATCGTCACAAGTCAGTTTGGCGTTGAGTACGCAGGTGCCGGAGCTATTGGCGAATCCGCAAGACTGGTGAGTTCCGGCGGGCAACTTGCATTCCTGCTGCATCATGCTGGCGGCAGTATATATCGCGAGTGTGCGGCGAGCCTGGATGCAATACGCAGAACCCAGGAGTCTAATTTCATCCCGTTAGCTATTCGCCTTTTTGAAACCGGTTTCGCAGCAAGCC
The DNA here is from genome assembly GCA_029865385.1 of Gammaproteobacteria bacterium. Taxonomy (GTDB): domain Bacteria; phylum Pseudomonadota; class Gammaproteobacteria; order Steroidobacterales; family Woeseiaceae; genus JAKEGN01. Next base: position 11,218 of record JAOUGX010000036.1, on the reverse strand, counting down.
GTGGTGCCGATCGCAAAGCTTACGACGACGCCGGCAGGGCGCTCAGTCCAGCCGTTCGCGCGCTGGAAGACATTATGCAAACACACGGAGAACATGTCGGAGGCAATGCAATCGCAAGTCTTTACGCGGATGTAGGCAAAATTCACAGTTCGATTCAGCAATACGAGCCGACCGAGGTGATCGGGTGGCTGGAGCAAATGGCCTCGGAAATGGATGCGTACAGTGGGCGCATGTCGTCGATGTGCGATAGCGCCATGGACGAACAGGCATTTCAAAGCGTGGCAAAGACTCTGTCCGGTAATGGCCTGACGGTGAAGACGGAGCGATCTCTCGACGATCCCGGAACCGGGCAGCCGCTGGCCTGGGCCATCGTGGCAAGTAATTGAACAGCGAATTGAAGCATCGCAGGATTCAGGACATAAGAATGTCGATCAATAGCGGCAGCATTTGAACATGACTGATTCCTCGGACTCTCGTTCAGATCAGCTTGTCGCCTGGGCACGTGAGCAACTCGACCGTGCCGTGCGCGACTTGCTGCGCCTGGGAGCACTCAATGGCGAATTAATCGAAATCAAACCTGTCTGGACACTTCCTCGCAGTCTCGTCATCGGCGAGGCGCGCGAACAAGGTGATTCACAGCGGTCTGTCTGGATTATCTGCGGCGAATCAACTCTCGACTGCATTGAATCCCGGTTGGCGACATCTCCACGGGACGCCGCACGTCATTTCGCGATGAAATGGCAACTCGATGCCGAGAGGCACCGGGATCCCGGTGTCCGACAGAAACTCGATCCTGATTCGAAACGTGACTGGGAAGTACTTTGCAAGGACTTACAGCAAAAAGCCGAGTCGTTGTTCGAGCTTGTTAGTCAGGATTTCCTCTGGTGATTTTCGATACAAGGCAGAACTTGTATATCATGCCGCGCCTTGGTTGCGACGGGATGTCAACAGGCGGACACTCTTCGCATGATCGTGATGAGCGACGAATATCAGTTTGATCGGCCGGTCATTATTTTGGCCGCGCCCAGGTCAGGCAGCACACTGCTTTTTGAGACGCTGACAAATAGCGCCGATTTCTGGACGATTGGTGGCGAGAGTCACAGCGTCTTCGAGAACATACACCGTTTCAACCCCCTTTCGGGTGTGTGCGATTCCAATGCACTTTCCGCAGCCGACGCTTCGCATGAAATTGTGTCACATGTTCGCAGAACATTCTTTGCACAACTCAGGAATTCGAAAGGCCAGCAATTTGGCAATGCTGGCATCGGAAAATATCCTGCACCGCGGCTTCTGGAAAAAACGCCAAAAAATGCGCTCAGGATCCCGCTGCTCAACGAGATTTTCCCCGACGCTCTGTTCATCTATCTTTACCGAAACCCACGCGAGAATATCAGCAGCATTATTGACGCATGGCATTCGGGACGATTCGTCACGTACCGGAACCTGCCCGGCCGGCAAGGACCGTGGTCCCTGTTACTCCCGCCGGGATGGCAGGCCTACCATGATTCTCCTGTCGAGCGGATGGCGGCTTTTCAGTGGCGCTCGGCAAACACCGCGATTCTTCATGAACTGGGCAATCTTGACAGGAATCGCTGGATGGCGGTGAGCTACGGGCAGCAGGTTAACCAGCCCCGGGAAACCGTCCTGCGCATCTGCGAGTTCTGCGAAGTTTCACCGGACGGTATCCTGGCCGAAATATCGAAAGGCAGGCTTGCGTATTCCCGCTATACGGTGACTCCACCGGCAGTTGACAAGTGGCACAGGAATTCGGCCGCGCTCTGCAAGGTATTGCCGGATCTCGAAGAGACTGTGCGAGGCATACGGGATAGACTTGCAGAATTGCCGGCTGCAGAATTCGACCTGTCAATCGATGCGGCGAGCGATGGCGGTACCGGCCGACCGGAGGTAACAGGCGGTAACCGCGAAATCCACGAACCTGTGGGGCGAAACACGGAGTGCCCCTGTGGATCCGGCAAGAAATTCAAACACTGCCACGGCGACCTGAGACCGGTTGTGAGAACGCCATGAGACTTGCTACTGAATTTGTTCGTCTCCCGTACCGGTTTGACGTCGAACGTCTCAGACAGGAAGTACTCGCGTTCGATGAATCGGAATGGCTTCCCCACGTGCAAGGCTACGTCGGTAATTCTGCGATTCCGCTGATTTCGTTACACGGCCATATGAACGATGACTTCAATGGTCCAATGGCTGTTACGGAGAAGCTGCAAAAGTCACCTTACATCAAACAGGTCCTCGCCTCATTCGACGAGGTTTTCGGTCGCTCCCGGTTAATGGGACTGGCCGCAAACTGTTCGGTGCCAGAGCACAGGGACGTCAACTATCACTGGTATAGTCGCGTCAGAATTCATATACCGATTATTACCGATCATAGGGTTCTGTTCTATTGCGGCCCGCGGCATGTCCACATGGCAGCGGGGGAAACCTGGATTTTCGATTCGTGGAGGAGACACCGCGTTGAGAATGGTTCCGCGCTGAACCGTGTGCACCTGGTCATTGACACCGCAGGCTCCTCGAAATTCTGGCAGACGGTAGGTGCATCCGAGTGGCGCTGTTCGAAGCAGCTTCAGAAGCGCGCAAACATTGACGACCGGTTTATCGCCTTCGAGGAAGGCAAAGAAGTAACCATACTCACTGAGCGATTCAATGCCCCGTTGGTCATGCATCCCGGCGAGCTCGACGCACTCATCACGGATATTGTTTTCGATATGCGCGCACTGCCCACCAATCCCGGACCTGCGCTGCTGGAATTCGAGATGTCGCTGCAGGAGTTCCGCTTCGAATGGCGTCGCACTTGGCTGCTTTTCGGCCAAAGCCAGCAAGGATGGCCACATTTCGAAAAGCTCATTAGAGAAGTTCGCATCCCCCATGAACAAATTCTACTCGCCAGCAATCATGGCTCGGCCACGCACACCTTCCGTGCCCGCGTATTGGCCGCCGCCCTGAATACTTCGCTGGCCTTACAATATATGCAGAGCTAGCCAGAAACAGCATCGGCCCGACGTTATTCTGATACCAAAACAAGAAACGGGGCCACTTCGTGTGAAGTGGCCCCGTCTTTTCTTGCGGCCGTTCTCACGGCCATTCTGGCACTGGCCGGGATTTATCCCGGATCAGATATTGCTTAGTCGAAGTTCTGTGTCAGACGAACGTAGTAGCCGCGACCAAGCATGCGGTAGGTCGAAGGATCCGTCGTTGCGTTGAAACCCACTTCGATGAACGGCGGTGCCTCGTCAGTCAGGTTGGTTATGCCGGCCGCGATGCTGGTTCCCGTCTGTTCGAACTTGTAGCTGGCAACCAGGTCATGGTACAGCATCGAATCGATGTCCTGTATGTAGCTGCCATCGGGTTGGTTTCCTGCGCCGCAGTTACAGAACGTATCTGCATCCAGACCACTGATGTACTCGCCGAGGTAGCCCACTGAGAGGCTGCCGCGATACCACTGAACCGAGTAATTCAGCTTGTCGGTTGCATACGCACCGCCATCTTCGGCCGTCGGGTCCGTGTATCGGCCAGACAGGTCGACCTCAGGCACGCCCGGCTGCTGGGTCTTGGTACGTTCCAGCAGGTGCGACCAGAGCAGCGAGGCTTCCCACTGACCGATTCCGGAATCCATTCCCCACCGGATCTCGGTGTCGACACCGTTTGCTCCCTGGTCGGCAACGTTGATGTTGCCGTCGAGGACCTGATTGATACTGTAATCCGGATTCCGGGTGATCTTGGCACAGGCCGAGGCGTCGTTGTTCAGGTAGCACTGATCCAGTGTGTACTGGACGCCCAGCGAACTGATGCCGTCCGTGATATCCACCTGCCAGTAGTCGACCGTCAAGGACAGATCGTTGTTGCCAAATTCCGGCGTCCAGACGAATCCTGCTGTAAAGGTATCGCCTTCCTCCGGTGTCAGGTCCGGGTTGCCGCCGACGCGGGCACGAAGCTGGGAGTCGATCTGCACGCCAACCTGGGCGCATCCGGATGGCAGAGGATCGCCTACGGCCGGAATACACGGATCGGTATAGGTCGGGAAGCTGTCTACCTGGCCTCCGAACAGATCGCTGATTGTCGGAGCACGGAACACTGTGCCTGCTGTAGCGCGCAACTTCAGGCTTTCGATCGCCTGGAATTCAACGCCAACCTGCCACGTAGCCTTACCATCAAAAGCGTTCCAATCGTCGTAACGCAGGCCGCCTTTCAGGTCGAGGGCTTGTGAGCCATTGTCGAACACCGGCAACAGAACCTCGGCGAAGACGCTGTTGTTGTACAGCGAGCCGTCGGTGCCGGCACCGACGTTTCCGGTGACTGCACCAGTCTGCTTGCCGGAGTCTGGGCTATACGTATAAGTCTGGCCCCAGTAACCGTAACCGAGCGCCCAGCCCATCTGGCCACCGGGTAGCTCCCAGATCGATCCAGACAAGCTGAAACCGGCCGAGTCCATCGTAGTGACATAGGTATCCACGAGATCCGCCGACACATAATCGATCATGTCCTGCGTCAGGGTCGTGGTCACCGGCCGGCTCGTGATCGGGTCGACAACACCACCACCAAACATGTTCATCGGCACGCAACCGGCAATGATGCTGCCGGGATTGTTGATGTCCGTATAACACTCGGGCTGACCATTGCCGTCCAGATCCGCTGAGGGCCCGAGGGCATTGGCAAGACGCGCCCCGGAGAACTGCCCGAGATCAACGTCAGTCCGGCTGCGATAGCCGCGATTGTAATGCACGTCCCAATCGATCTCGTTGAATGTGCCTTCCAGACCAGCCATGAACTGGAATTGGTTGATCTGCTGCTCGAAGCGCCGGTTGGTTTCGATCATGCGGCGTCGCGCGTCGATGACCGGCTCATAGGCGAGTGCGGTACCGTTGTCGGCATTGTAGTTATCAATCGCCTGCCGTAAGTAATAATTATCCTCCGAAATGCCCGAGTACGCAGTCTCTACGCCCGTTACCGGGTTTGTGAAAGTGCCGTTGTAGAACGGATCGCCCGGTGTGTAAGGTAACGGGGCGAGTTCCTGCGAAGATTCACGCCAGTTGCCGCGCACGGAAGTATTGAAACGAACGGTTTCCGTCAGGTCAAAATGCGCTTCGGCAAATACGTTGGTCCGCTTGTACGGCGTCTGGATATAGTTGACCGGAGCGTAGTTGTAGGCACCGGGGAACCCTGCAGCAAGGTCGCCAGCCTGGTACGGTGCAGTAGCCGGCGTGCCAACATGGAACAGGCCGTGGCCGGGATAATCACCCGGCAGGGGGGCGCCGGTTACCGGATCCAGAACGCGCGCCCTGAAGAACTGCAGGCGGCTTTGCGGAATACGCGATGAGCCGATCGGGTAGCAACCGCTGGTCTGGCCGTTGCCCGTTCCGTCATACGGCGCGGTAACCTGATTCTCGCAGCCTTCCGGATAGATGTAGTAGGAATTCTGGAAGAAGTCCCACGGTGCATCACTCTGGTAGGCCTGTTCCTGATCCACGTACTCCGCACCAAAGATAATGTTGCCGCTATCAAGCTGCGTGCCAGCGATCAGACCGATCGTATTCTGCATGCCGGACTTCATGTCGAAGAAATCAGCCGTCTGGGCACTGATCTCGATGCCTTCGAAGTCGCGGCGCGTGATGATGTTGACAACACCAGCCACAGCATCGGCACCGTAGACTGCGGACGCGCCGTCTTTCAGCACCTCTACACGCTCGATCATGTTTGCCGGAATGGTCTGATAGTCGCCGCCATCCACCGTGCGCAGACCATTTACCAGGGTCAGAGTTCGGTCAACGCCCATACCGCGGAGGTCGATCTGTACCGAACCGTTGCCGCCGTTGTTGGTTGTCGTACCGATCGGCGAACCGGACATCGAAGGCATTCGCTGAATCAGGTTACCGACATCGCTAAGGCCTGTCGCCAGGATGTCGTCGCGGTTGATGACCGTTACCGGGCTGGCACTGTCAAGATCGGCACGTTTGATGCGCGATCCCGTTACGGTGATTTCTTCTATGTTATCGGTGGCTGTGTCGCTCTGGGCCAGGGCACCGGGAGCATAGGAAACAGCCAGCGAGCCGAAACCTGCGCCTAGCGCAAGCCGAACCGCTTTCTGCAGTTTGCTGTTAGTCAACATGTGTTTTCCCTTATGCAGTCTAGTAATTTGAATCGTTGCATTTTGCACACAACAAGCGGAGAGTTTATACCACTAATTTCTGTGGGCGACAAACAATAGTTGGGATTGCGTCGCTTTTCCGACGCTGTGTCATTGCGACTTAAGTGTTGCAAATACGCCACAGTCGCACGAATCAAAGAAAGTCAAGGTGTTGCGAGGCGCCATGTGATACCGAGATAAGCCTGCGATAGCCGACGGTCGTGCCGGCGACCAAGGGCAAATTGCTCAGCGAGGGTCGAACGGACTAGGGTCCACTGCCAAAGCGCAACCTGAGACTCATCTGAAACTGACTTTCAGTTTCGACTTCCTCGAGTCCGAAGTACTCCCAGGCTTCCCGGTAAGATTCGATTTGCAACCACTCGATTGCCAACGTCACGAATCGCGAAGCTTCGTATTGATAGGCGACGGTCCACGCATCTCCGTACTCCGAATTGTCGTCGAGGGGAACACCGTCATGGTCCGAGACCTCGAACCTGTCGTAGCGCAGCGAAAGCCGGTGGTCGGCGAAAGCTTTCGTAAGCAGAAGGAATTCGCTGTAGTACCCGGCATCCACAACGTTGCGGCCATTGATGACCGGACCCATTAGTGTGTATCCGTCCATCCACTGTGCGATGAGACCAATATCCCCGGGCAGCGTCACCTGTAGCCCGATGTGATCGAAAACGGTGCGCCAGGCATATTGCCCGTCTGCGAAGCCCGTCGTGTCGCCACGATTGTCGTAGTGCATGAGTCGCAGCAGCAAACGGCTGCCGTATCGCCACTCACCGGACGCGTAGTATCCCGCCACGTCGTCGATTTCCATGTATGGCTCTATGAACGGAGCCTGCCTCTGGAACCACATGCCGGGCTGAATTTGTGGCAGCGGCGGCAGCGGAAGCTTGTCGCCGAAGCGGCTCTGCAGGTCGTGCGCCGACCAGCCCTTCCATGCAAGCAGCCCGCCGGCCGGGTCGTTATTGTAGAAAGCTGACGCCTGCAGACTGAAAGTATGAGCCCCGCCCAGAAACTGCGGCCGGCGGGACACGGATACTTCGGCGCCAAAAATCCTGATCTCTTCGGCGATCCACGTATTGAGAACCGACGAACTGATCGTATAGGGACTGGACCAGGCCGGGCCGGAATTTTCCAGCGACATGTGCGGATAAAAGGCTCCCAGCTTTACCCGGTAGCGATTTGCCGTCGCCGTCATCGGACGCCATTCCAGGTAGGCTTCGGTAAAGTCAACTGTCGAACCAACACCATTATCGAAGAATTGAGCAACCAGCCTGGCATCTACCGTATCGAGCATGCGCAACTTGTAATCCGCAAATGCGCGACTCAAAACGAAGCCATCGTTGTCATCGTCGAAGCGCAACTTGCCTGGACCTCCGTCGGTCCAGGTTTCATACCCGGATGCATCGATAAAACTGATGTCGGCGCCGAGCTCGAGCTCGTAGCGCGAAGGCTCTGCTGCAGCCCCGGAAGCAGCCGCCGCCAGCAGTGCCACTGCGATCGGCAGTATCAGTAGTCTGTCCATGACAATGCCTTTGTCTCTTCGTCAAATGCGGGCCTGAGCGCTTTGCTGAGTTGAAAACCGATTTGCACGTCACCGGCGCTTGCAGGATCCAGCGGTTTCACAAGCAACTCAGGATCGTCTCGAAACCGCGGACTCCAGATAGCGATCTCTCCTTCCGGTTCGCCAATCGTGAATCGCGCAATGCCGTGCTCGTCGGTCTCCGCAAACGAATTCGTGTCAACTACCAGGATATAGCCGAGCATGTTGTCGTGAATATTGCAGCCGAGAATCACGATGCCACTCTCGGAAAATGTCACCGGTGGATGTGCGTTGCCCTTGTAGATCGGCAACTTGAAATGATTCGGGTGCGAAAACGAGTAAACGTGGTGTGCCACCGTGTCGCTGTTTGGAAATTCCACGGACGTACCGGTTTGAACCATCAGCACGTGCGGCACGAACCGGGTATCGACCTGATCCATGACGGCTGTTGCGCCAACAGCAGCTGTACGCCGTAGTTCTGCGGGTGGATGCCAGAACACGGAGACACCGGCAACAGGCTCGGCATTGCGATCGACGACGGCCACCTCAACCGAGGTTGCCGCTGCAATGCCCGAGCCGAGCAGCAGCAAGCCGTGCAGCCACGCCATGGCGATCGTATATGCCTGCGCTCGTAGTGCCTTCATGGATGCACAGCTTTTCCTTGTGGAAACAGCAGTCTATGGCTCGCTCCGAGGCCTATCCGTGACCCAACGCACACTCCACCGGAGAGAATGTCCTTAGAATTCCACGAACTTCTGAAAGTGCCGACCGTGCACGCAGCGAAACTGGCAGGCATGACCCCGTCCATTATTCGGCAGACGCTGCGAGCATGACGTCCAGGAATCACGGCAGATGAAACTGCGTACCAGCTTTCGCGGAAAACTTTTCCTGCTTGCGATCGTACCGCTGGCTGTAGCGCAGCTGGTCACGCTGTTCGCCGTAATGAATACCGTAGAGAAAGACGTCGACAGGCGAGCGCGGGAATCGCTGAAGATCGGCGGTACCGTTGTGGGAGAGTACCTGTCGAGTCACAGTGAACAGCTGAAGACCAGTATTGGAGTGCTCGCCGCAGATTTTGGCTTGAAAGAAGCTGCAGCAACGCAGGATGCGGAGACCATTCGCTCCGTTCTTCGAAACCATAGTCAGCGCGTCGGTGCGGATATTGCGGTGTTGCTGGACCTGGATGGCAATGCAATTGCCAGCACGAGCGCTTCCGGGAGTATTGACAGGATTCGGCTGCCTGCACTGCTCGACGGCGACCGAGGCGTCGCGTCACAGCATTTCGTAGAAGTGATTGGCGATGTTGCGTATCAGGTCTTTTCGGTTCCTTTGCGGGCACCGACGACAATCGGATGGGTGGTGGTTGGGTTCCGGATCGACGAAGGGGTTGCCCTGCAGATTGCGGCCCTGACCGGTCTTGACATCGCCATTGTCAGCGGGTCGGACTCCCCGTCGCTGATTGCCAGCACGGGCATTCCCGATCAGCTGGTCGCCAACCCTGCAAGTCTTTTGCCGCACGCGAATGGACCGGAGACTGTGTTTCTGCTGGCCGGTTTGGGCACAGACTATATCGCACTGGGTACGCCGTTCATCTCCGGCAATACCGGGATTCAGGTGATACTTCTGCGATCGCTCAAAGCAGCCATGGCGCCGTACGTTGATGCGCGACGCGGGCTGATGCTGTTCGCAGCACTGTTGCTCGCCTCCGTTGCGGCCGCTGCAGCCTGGGTATCCGGTAGCATTGCCAAGCCGTTGCGCATACTGCGCGACGCGGCAAAACAGATGATATCGGGACAATACAACGTGTGCGTGTATGTTCCGCCCGGCGACGAAATTGGCGAACTGGCATCCAGTTTCAACGCGATGCTAACCGCGATCTCCGAACGTGAAGAACGTATTTTTCACCAGGCATCGCACGATTCTCTGACCGATCTGCCCAATCGCAACAAGGTCATCAAGGAACTGTCCATTGCCATCGAAAACGCCCGGTCCGGCACAATCGCTGTATTTTCCATTCGCCTGGCACGAATGAACGAAATCTCATCCACTCTCGGACACAGCGCGTCCGACGACCTCATCAATCTGGCCGCCAGGCACCTGCGCCTCAATCTTTCCCATGCCGATATTCTGGGACATGTCGGGACCAATGAATTCGTGGTCGTGCGGCCAGGCAGCAACCTGGAAGGCGCACTCGCCAGCGCCGAGAAGATCGAAAGCATACTGGGCGCCGGAGTTACACTGGATCGTGTCAATATTGCGCTCCGAACCGAAATCGGCATTGCGATATTTCCGGAACACGGCCGCAACGCGGCCGAACTGCTCCGCAACGCGATGATCGCGCGCAGCGAAGCTCAGGCCCGCGACGAAGCGATTGCTACATACGTATCGGGCCGCGAAGATTTCTACGTACGACAGCTGCGTATCGTCAATGATCTTCGAGGCGCGATACAAAAGGATGAGTTACGTGTGCATTATCAGCCAAGACTGGCGCTACCGACGGGCACGATATGCGGCGCCGAAGCCCTCGTTCGCTGGCAGCATGCGGAGTACGGCTGGCTTTCTCCGGACGAGTTCGTGCCGGCTGCGGAAGAAGCCGGAACTATCGTCCACCTCACACGGCATGTCATGAGGCAGGCGATCAGCTACTGCAGGGCATGGGAGGACTCCGGCTATGCCTTGCAGGTGTCCGTCAACATATCCGCCCGCGACCTGCAGGACGAATATCTGCCGTATTACGTTTTGCAACTCATGAAGGAGCATGGCCTTCCGCCGCAGCGGCTTACTCTTGAAGTTACGGAAAATTCGGTGATGCAGAAGATTCAGAAAGCAATCACCGTCCTCGAGTGTTTGCGCGATATCGGTGTGCGAATTTCCATGGACGATTTCGGCACGGGACACTCGTCATTGGCGCAAATCAGAAACATTCCACTGCACGAACTGAAGATTGACAAGTCGTTTGTGATGACTTTGCTGTCGGACAAGAAGAACGAGGCCATAGTGAGGACCACACTGCAGCTTGCACACAACATGAGTCTCGAAGTCGTTGCCGAGGGCGTCGAGGACGAAGAGACCCTCCGTTACCTGAATGCGGCGGGCTGCGAGCAGGCGCAAGGCTATTACCTGAGCAAACCTGTGTCATCAGCGGACTTCCTTGCGTGGCTGGAACGTCGCACCGATTCGCGCGGCGCTTTGCCGCGCCCGGAACGACGCGGCGACCGGCGCGCGTTTCAGCGGAAAGCCTGAGTAGCCTGTCGAGGAGTCGCCCGCAGTGCGGGCTCCTACAGATGCTTTGTGGATCGTTGGGTGGCCCGCACTGCGGGCGACGCGATGTTCAAAACGGCGCTACAGCGCGGCAATATCCCCGTACACCGGTCGTCCTGCAAACAGCGTCAACAAGGCTTTGGTCTCGGAAATGTCCTTCGCTTCGATCTCGAACAGGTTCTGATCCAGTACGACGAGGTCCGCCAACTTTCCGATCTCTACCGAGCCGGTCTCCTTCTCCGTCCTGTTGACGAAAGCCGCAT
>JAOUGX010000035.1 GCA_029865385.1 Gammaproteobacteria bacterium | reverse complement strand
CCGCACGAGCGACATCGTTCCGGTCGACCTTAATTCGATAATGCATAGGCTCGAGTCAGTGCTGTCCGAAATCAGCGCGCAGACCGGCGACCGCGCGACAGCCGATCTTTACCTGGGGCGTGCGGAAAAGCGCAAGGCGGCAATCCAGGGCATCTTCTATGACGGCCAACGAAACCTGTTCGTTGACCTTGTCGTCCCGGGATGGGGTCCAAGCGGAGTCCTGTCGCTGGCAGGCGCGTATCCGCTTTTTTTCGGCCTCGCGACCGTGGAGCAGGCCGAAGCAGTTGCCGCACGACTTCGAAACGATTTCCTTCGGCAAGGAGGCTGGGTGACGACCTTGCAGGCTACCGGACAACAGTGGGATTCGCCGAATGGCTGGGCACCCCTGCAGTGGATAGTTTTCGAAGGCCTGCGTCGCTATGGCTTCGATGACGATGCTATCTCGGGTGCGCGGCGATGGGTGGACACGAATGTCAGTACGTTCGAGCGGTCCGGGCGGTTCATGGAGAAGTACGATGTCGAGGACCCCGGCCTGACGGCAAGTGGCGGCGAGTACTCGGTCCAGGACGGCTTCGGCTGGACCAACGGTGTGCTGCTTAGCCTGCTGAAGCATATCCGGTAAAGTACCGGCAGCCGTTTTGCGGGGTACTCATGTCTGCCGGCCACTCAATGCTGTTCGTCGCGATTTTCTCCTCGCTGGTTTCAGCCTGCGACTCGGGCAATAAGGAATCGATGGCAAAACCGCCTGCAAGTGCCGTCGTCGAGACGCGGGACGGACCGAGCAAGGATGAATTGGCTGCCGCCACGCAGGTGGTAATACTCGGCACCGGTACGCCCATTCCCGATGCAAATCGGGCCGGCGCGAGCATCGCGGTCATTCACAAGGGCCAGGCATACGTTTTCGACATAGGCGCCGGCGCAGTTCGCAATGCGACCCGCGCGCGTTACCGCTACGATATTCCGTCTCTGTATCCGAGCCAGATCTGCTGCGTCTTCGTAACGCACATGCACGGCGATCACACGATGGACTATTCCGAGCTCGTATACACGCTGTGGTGGCGACGGCCCGGTCAGCTGCAGGCTTTCGGTCCTCCCGGCATGCGCGAAATGACGAGTGGAATGACCGCGATGATGGCGCCGGACGTGCGCACGCGAACATCGAGCGCACAGCCCGTGCCGAACCCTGAGGGATACAAGGTTTCGGTCAGCGAGATCGAAGACGGATTTGTTTTTGAGAAGGGCGATCTGCGTATTGAGGCATTTGAAGTGAATCACGGCGACATCAGGCCGGCGTTCGGCTATCGCATTACGACCGGCGACAAGTCGATCGTCATTTCGGGTGACACGGCATACAGCGACAGGCTGCTCGAAATGGCGCGCGGCGTAGATATCCTGATCCACGAGGTCATCAGCGACAGCGGGCTCGCGAAAAACAGTCCCGGCTTCCAGGCTTATCACCGCAAGTCGCATACGCCGGCATCGGAGCTCGGCCGCCTGGCGAGCGAGGCGAGGCCCGGACTGCTGGTGCTCTATCACGGCCTCTACTACGGCGTGCCGGAGAACATCATCGTCGACGAGGTCCGGTCGACCTACGACGGGCCGGTAGTTCTCGCCAACGATCTCGACATTTTCTAAGTCCACCCTTAAACGCCCCCGCGCAGCCGTGGCCGCGCCGGCGGCTTTCTGCGCAGCTATTTCTGCTTAAGTTTCAGGGGCATAAGCCGATATCAACATTGAGCACCGGCCGTTCCCGGGAATGGCCCCTTGCTCGATATTATGTGAAATAACTGACGGCGATGCGCAATGCTGAACCCTGAACATCTGAACGCCACGCCGGTAAATCGCGTACTGGTCGTCGAGGACAACGCACATACTGCGTACCTGCTGGAGTTCATGCTGCAGCGCGTTGGCTATGATCCGATCATTGCAGCCAACGGGCGCGATGCTTTGTCGGCAATCGACAATGTCAGCCCTGTCGACGTCATCCTGCTGGACCTGATGCTGCCTTACGTATCCGGCTACCAGATTATCCAGGACATTCGGAGCAACCCGCTCTGGCAACACGTGCCCATAATTGTTCTTTCCGGAAAAGTCCTCGAGCAGGACATCGTCAAGGCACTCGACCTCGGCGCGACCGATTATGTTTCGAAACCGTTCAAGCCACAGGAGCTGCTGGCTCGCATACGCAGGGTCACCAGCGATGCCGATCAGCGCATGGCACAGCGATGAATCTGCTGCTCAGATTTTTGGCAGTGCATATGCTTTTCGTGGCAGCGCCTGCGATGGCACAGACATCGGATACGCACGTACAAATCGAGCAATCGATAACCCAGGCGGATTATTCCCGGGCCATGGTGCTGATTGACTCATACCTTGGCGAAAACCCGGACGATGTCGGCATGCGCTTGCGAAGAGCACAGGTCCTGCGCTGGCAAGGCGATCTGGATGCGGCACTCCGGGAATACGATGCGCTTCACGAACGCCATCCCGACGACGCCGATTACCTGTTCGGCCGGGCATTGATCCTGCTGCAACAGGAGCGGCCGCAACTCGCACTCAGCGACATTCGGCTCGCGAGTGCACTGGCACCGGATTATGAAGATGTCTGGCAATTGTATTACCGCATCCTGTCGCTGCAGGCGGACGGTCCCGGATCGACAGAAATGCAACAGCTTCGCGCGCATGCTGCCACGCACTTTGCCGATGCAGCCTGGTGGATACCACCACCTGTCGAAGAAGTGCTTTCATGGACTTTGCGCGCCGGGGGCACGGTCCAACACCTGACTGACAGCCTCGCCGGCTGGAGTTCCTTTTTCGCCGCAGCCGAGTACACATCGGCGCACGACCATCGATATGTCGCCAGCGTATCGCGCGATCAACGATTTGATAACTCCGACGTGCAGCTCGCACTTGGCGCAGACTGGCAACTGCCTTCGAGCTGGATCGCCGGTATGGCTGTGGCCAGATCGAACGACGCATATTTTCTTCCGGCAACTGAATTCAGGCTGCACGGTGGACGTCCAGTTGGCAAAGGCTGGGTATTAGATGCGAGTTTTCGCAGGCGCAATTACGAAAACGATCGGGTTGACACGTTCGGTGGAACCGTCGAGTACTATTTCAAACAATTTCGCAGCGCATGGTTTGTCGGACTGTCGGATCTGAACGGCAGCACGAATTCCGTTTCACAGACATTTTCCTTCAATTGGTACGTCAGAGATTCGATGAGCTTCGGAGCCTCGTTGAATTTCGGCGAGGAAGCCGAGCTGATTGCACCGGGACAGGTTCTCAAAACCGACGTCAGCGGAATCGCCGTTACGGGACGACACAGGCTGAATGATCGCGTGAGCCTCGACTGGTGGCTCGGTATGCAGAATCAGGGCGACTTCTACCGGAGGCAGTATGCTGGAATGGCTGTTTCGGTCGGAATTTGACGCGTCTGCAACGGTGGCGATCTGGTCCATTGCGGCCGTGCTCACCACTACCGTCGCTTTATTCGTCTACACACTCGGTTTGCGGCTGACCACGATTGTCGGCACTCGCCGGCGTGCCCGGACTGTGCGTCAATGGCGCAGCATCCTCGCGTCCGCGGTGCTTTCAGCTGACGCCGCAGGAACGCTGAAGTTGCCGATAATCCGTGCAAACAATCGAACCGATGTCATGGAAGAATGGAACCGGCTTCGGGACACAGTCGGAGGAGACGCCGCCGACAACCTGATCCTGCTCGGCCAGCGCATGGGACTGCCGGCCGTTGCGCGTAAACGACTGCGTCGGCGACGAATTCAGTCGAAGATCCTCGCATTGCAGACATTGGGACACTTGCGCGATGCGCCCAGTCGATCCGCGATTGCCAGTTATGTTGCGCACCCGAACCTTGCGTTATCGATCACGGCTGCTGTGGCCCTGGTCGATATCGACGCCGAAACTGCTATCGAAACGCTGATACCGATGATTGCCGGGCGACGGGACTGGCCGCGCAACCGCGTGTCTCTTTTCCTTCGCATGGCCGGAAGCGAACTGATCAGCGAACCCATGTACCGCGCCATTCGGTCCGCGAAAAACGAGGACAAGACCTACCTGCTTCAATTCGTTCATCTGGTCGAGCCGGAAGTTCTCGAAGCACTGGTTATCGATATTATTCGCGGAGTCGACGATCCGTCGGTGCTCAGTGCCGCCCTCAAGCTCGTGCGCGGTTACTCCGGCGTACCGCGACTCGCCGCCCTGACCCGCCATCGAAGCTGGTACGTGCGAATGCAGGCCGCAAAGGTACTCGGTCGGATCGGCCAGAAAGAGCACTTGTCTTTTCTCGAGTCGCTGCTGCGGGACAGGGAGTGGTGGGTCCGGTACCGTGCCGCCCAGGCAATCGCGTCGTTGCCGTTCATGGGCCCAAACAGCCTGCGCAGGTTGCGCGACCAACAGCAGGACCACTATGCCGCCGACATGTTGCAGCAGGCGATGGCAGAGGTCGGTCTGGCATGACGATCGAAAATTTCGTCCTGTATGGCCAGTGGGTTTTTCTCGCCTACTTCGTCGGGATCAATGCCGGGTACCTGATGCAGAACGTGATCGCGTCGTTCGGCATTCGCAGGTATCTGCAAACCGCCGATCAGTACGAAGCTGAAGCCGCGTTCTCGGCACTCGATATACCGATCAGCCTGGTCGTCCCGGCCTACAACGAATCCTCGTCCATAATTACTTCTGTAAAAGCAATGCTTCAACTGGAGTACCCGGACTTCGAACTGATCGTGGTCAACGACGGCTCAAAGGACGATACATTGCAGAAGCTCGTCGATGAGTTCGGCATGCAATCGTTTCCGGAGGCTTATCGCGCCCGGGTTCCCTGCGCCGACGTCAAGGGCATTTATCGCTCGACCCGGTTCAGTAATCTGCGCGTCGTCGACAAGGTCAATGGAGGAAGCAAGGCGGATGCCAGCAACGCAGGCATCAACGCCTGCAGATATCCTCTCGTCTGCGTGGTCGATGCCGACTCCATCCTGCAGCCCGATAGTCTGCGCCGGGTAGTAAGGCCGTTTCTCGAGGACTCAAGCACGATCGCGGTCGGCGGTACCGTACGCATCGCCAACGGCTGCCTGGTTCGCCAGGGCTTTCTGGAAAAAGTACGGCTACCGCGCAATTTTCTTGCGTTGGTTCAGGTCGTCGAATACCTGCGTGCGTTCCTGTTCGGTCGCATGGGCTGGTCGCCGATGAATGCGCTCCTGATCATATCCGGCGCATTTGGCGTCTTTCACAAGGAAACCCTGGTGGAAGTCGGTGGCTACAATCCGAACGCTGTCGGCGAGGACATGGAACTCATCTTGCGCATGCATCGGCTCATGAAGCAGGACGGGCGGCCGTACAGAATTACCTTCATCCCGGACCCGGTCTGCTGGACGGACGCGCCGGAGAACCTGCGAGATTTGAAAAGCCAGCGGGTACGCTGGCAACACGGTCTCGGCCAGGCCCTGATGCTGAATCGTTCGCTGATCTTCAACCCGAAGGGCGGCACGGTCTCCTGGATCGCGATTCCGTTCTACCTGGTTTTCGAATTGATGGGCCCCGTCATCGAAGTCGCTGGCTATTTTTTCATCATTGCCTGCGCCGTTCTCGGCTGGCTGGCATGGCCGGAAGCCATGATTTTCCTGCTTCTCGCAATCAGCCTCGGAATGCTTCTGTCGACCAGCGCGATCATGCTCGAGGAGCTGTCTTTTCACATGTATTCGCGTACCCGTGACCTGATGCTCCTGTATGCGATCGCCATCCTTGAAAATTTCGGCTTCCGACAATTAACGGCGATCTGGCGGCTGCAGGGACTGGTACGATGGCTGCGAGGCGGCAAGCACGTGTGGGAAACGCTCACTCGAAGCAGCAGCCTGTCGGACCGGGCATAAGAGCAATACAGCCCGGAGCAGTTCTCTCAATCGCCAGCGTGGTCACGTGAGCAGACCGGTTATCCCCAGGCGCACCGTAATTGCCGCCATCTGCGCGATTGCTTCCGGCTGCGCGACGAGTCCTTTCCAACCCGGCTTCGACTACTACATCACCGGGAATGCAGAAGACGTCGTTACCGAGACCGGCGGCTTGCTGGTTATGCAGGGAGGCGGGGATGATGTGGACTTCAACTACCAGCGCATGGGAGAGCTGTCCGGCGGCGGCGATTTCGTCGTGCTGCGCGCATCGGGCGGCGACGACTACAACGAATACATCTATGCCCTCTGCAATTGCGACTCCGTGGCAACGATCGTGTTCAAAAATCGTGATGCGGCTTATGACCCATTGGTGGTAGAAAAAATTCGGGATGCCGAGGCACTTTTCATAGCAGGCGGAGATCAGTCCAACTATGTCAGGTACTGGAAAGGAACACCGGTCGAGGATGCCATCCATTTCGTAGCGACAAAACCGGCACCGATTGGTGGCACCAGTGCAGGGATGGCCGTCATGGGCGAGTTCAGTTATTCGGCGATGTCGCCTGAGAGCCTGACTTCGAGCAACGCTCTGTCGGATCCTTTTCACGAGGATTTGACACTGGAAAACGACTTCCTGACTTTCGCGGGTATGCAAAACGTGATTACCGACCAGCACCTGGTCGAGCGCGACCGCATCGGCCGGACGATTGCACTGCTGGCGAGGCTCGTGCACGACGGTCGCTTTGCAAAAGCTATCGCGGCGGATCGCGAAACCTCGCTGCACATAGATCCGGCCACCGGTATCGCCGAAGTGTTCGCGACGCAGGACCACGACACGCCTTACGTGTACTTCCTGCGAGCAACCGAAGCCGCAACGGTTTGCACGCCGGGCACCCCGCTAACGATGCATGGCATCGCCGTATATCGCGCGATGCCCGGCACCCGCTTCGATATCAAGGCCTGGGCAGGTTCCGGTGGCACCGCGTACACACTGAATGTCGACGGGGGACACCTGAGTTCGTCTCGCGATGAAATATACTGAGGCCCGGTTCATTCCCCGAGTCGTTTGCATGCATTATAAGGAATACAGAAGAATCATTGCCGGCCTGACCGCCTCTGCGCTGGCGCTTCTTGCCGCCTGCAGCCCGCAGAATGACGAAAGCCGCGGCGCCGCACCTGTCGCCGCCGACTACGCGGTGCAAAAGAATATCGAGGTGCCGATGCGCGACGGCGTCATCCTGCGCGCCGACATTTACCTGCCGCCAGGCGAGGGCCCGTTCCCGGTGTTGTTGTATCGCACGCCTTACAGCAAGTCCGATGCGGCTGAAACGTACCGCACGCATCTGAACGCCGTTTCGCGCGGCTACGCGGTGATTATGCAGGATGTTCGCGGACGTTATGCCTCCGATGGTTTCTTCGAGCCGTATCGCAATGAAGGCCGGGACGGCTACGACACGATCGAGTGGGCGGCCGTTCAGCCCTGGTCGAATGGCGATGTCGGCAGCTTCGGACTGTCGTACCCGGGTGCCGTGCAATGGCTCGCGGCAATCGAATCCCCGCCGCGGCTGGTGGCGATGGCGCCCGCAATGACTTACTCGACGCCACGGAAGTTCTTTTACATGAACGGCGCCTTCGACCTTTCCTGGCTGCCGTGGATATACCAGTACATTGCACCCGATGCGCGCGTTCGGCTCGACATGCCCGGCATTCGAACCGACGCCGAGGCGGAACAGATGTGGCCGAAAGTACGCGACGACTACGAGTCCTTCCTGCCGCTTGCCGAACTGCCCTACCTTCGGAAAGAGGCGCCGTACTACTTCGAATGGATGAAGCATCCGCCGGAACATTCCTGGTGGGACTGGGCCGAGATCCGAACCCGTTATGACGACGTCGATGCAGCCGTGCTGAACCTCAGCGGCTGGCATGACGACTCCTACGGTACAGAAGGTGCGGCGACAAACTTCAATGGCCTGGTTGCCTCCCGCAGTGCGTCAGCTAACAGCCGAACCCGCCTCGTCATCGGTCCGTGGAAACACGGTGTTGCTGCGACGGCGCAGCAGCAGGTCGGCGAACTCGACTTCGGCGCTACTGCAGCAATTGATTACGACGATTTGATCCTGGATTTCTTTGACCAGCATATGCGGAAACTCGATAGCGGTCAGCGCGATGCAGCGGCTGTACGCTATTTCGTCATGGGGGAAAACCGCTGGCGCGAAGCGGCCACCTGGCCGCCGGCAGACACGGCTGTCGAGCAGCTGTGTTTCGGCGCTGGATCTGCGACCGCAATGCTGGGCGATTGCAGCAAGCCGTCAGAAGTGCCGTTCAGTCGATTCGTTGCGGATCCCGCGGATCCGGTCAGCGATCCGTACGCAGCGCGCGGCCCGCACGACTACAGCATGGTGGCGTCCCGGCCCGATGTGCTGATTTTCGAGAGCGCGGCGCTGGATGAAAGCCTGAGCATCGCCGGCAATGCCGTCGCTCGCGTTTACGTAAGCTGCAATTGCCGCGACTTCGACCTGTGGGTGCGAATGCTCGACGTCTATCCGGACGGCCGGGCGATGAACCTGATGAGTCCCGGCGCCGATTCGATGCGTGCGAGTTACCGCGATATCGCCAATGGGCGCAAATTGCTCGAGCCGGGTGAAGTCTATGAGATTACGCTGGACGGCCTCCTGACAGCCAACCGCTTTGCTGCCGGACATCGCGTTCAACTGCAGGTATCAGCGACGTTTGCCCCGCACCTGTCGCGAAACCTGCAGACGGGTGAATCCGAGATGACTTCAGCCGAATCGAAGGCCGCCGAAATTACGATTCATCACAGCGAGCAATACCGATCGTCGCTGACCCTGCCAGTACTCGAACAGTAGCGCGCCACCGGCCTTTCCGGTCAATCCGGCTCGCCGAGGTACAGCGCGGTAAGCGCGTCGACGTATTCCTCCGGCTCGACGTCGGCCCGGTTCGACAGCATCACGATCGTAAAACGAAGGTCCGGAATTCGCGCGATGTGCGTGCGAAAACCGACCCAGCTGCCGCCGTGCCGCAAGTATTTGTGTTCGCCGAACTTTTCGACGCGCCAGCCGAAACCGTAATCGAGCGGCTCGCCGCCGTTGTCAGTCCCCGAGGTGAACGCGAGTTGCAGCGTTTCCTCGCGGACCAGTACCTCGCCATACAATGCCCGGTCCCACTTGATGAGGTCGTTGATCGTTGAATAGATGCCACCGGAACCGATGATTGCGTTCAGCGGATCGTAGTCATTGAGTTTGAATCCGGCTCCGTCTGGCTCGTAACCAATGGCCCGGTTCGGAATCTCCGGCAGCGTGTCATCGTGTACCCGCGAGTTCGTCATGCCGATCTTTGCAAAAATGCGCTGCTCGACAAATTCTCTGAAGCTGACGCCAGAGGCGGCCGCGACGACCGGTCCGAGCATGTCGTATCCCGCGTTGCTGTACTCGTATTTGGCACCGGGCGGGAAATCGGCCTGCGCAATCTCTGCGAGTAACTTCGCGGCGTCGCGATTGGTCGGCATGCCGGCGGACGTATCCATGCGGTCGTAATAATCCGGCAGGCCGCCAGTGTGCAGCAGCAGCTGCCTTATGGTCACGCCCGGGTAAACCGCCAGTTCCGGCACGTACCTGCCGACCGGATCGTCATAGGACAGCGAACCCTGTTCCTCGAGCATCATGATCGCCATGGCCGCAAACTGTTTCGATACGGAGGCCAGGCGAAAGGCGGTTTCCGCATTGATCGGGGCCGCACTTTCGATGTCCGCAAAGCCGTAGTTCCCGGAATGTACGAGCTTGCCGTCGAGCACAACGGCAACCGCGACGCCCGGCTGCGTACCTGTCGTGAATCGGGCGAAAAGGGCGTCCGCCTCGCTGCTCTGCGGCGGCTCGTATTTTTTGTCGCTTCCGCAGGCCGAAAGCGCCAGCGTTGCGAAAAGAACACCGCAGGCAAGATTACGTGCATATAAGGAAATCATCAGGTCACCGAAGTTCGGTCAGGAACCGTGATTACTCACGAAAAACTTACAAGAATCAGCAGGATTTCACTACGTGGATCGACTGCTTGGTCCGGCCCATGGCGCGGGTGTATGCTGCTGGAACAAGACAATCGGGGGAATCAGTCTATGTCCAAGAGTAATGCTCGCGGCGCGCAATCGTCCGTACGTGAACATAACAGCGATGTGCTTATCGAGCGAAGCTGGCAGTTGAATTCCTGGACGCCGATTGCAACCGCCGTGTTCGGGGCGATTTATCCTGGCGCTTCGGCCCTCGCGCAGTCCTCCGACGAATCCAGCAGTGGCGGCATAGAAGAAATCATCGTCACGGCAACAAAGCGCGCCGTGGACCTGCAGGACGTACCGCAAAGCATTACCGCATTCTCGAACGCCGACATCGAGAAGATGGTCTTCAAAAACATGGAAGACTATATGAAGGCGTTGCCCAGCGCGTCGCTGGTCAACAGCATGCCGGGCCGCAATTCGCTGGCAATGCGTGGCATCACGACCGGTTCGTCCGAATACCGTACCGACAGCCAGGTCGCTGTCTATCTGGATGAGCAGCCCGTGACGTCGATTTCGCAGCAACCGGAAATCCGCATGATCGACATCCAGCGGCTGGAATCCCTGCCCGGCCCACAGGGAACGCTGTTTGGTTCGAGTTCGCAGTCCGGCACGCTGCGCATCATTACCAACAAACCGAATCACGACGGATTTTCCGGCCAGGGCGATGCGACCATCGCCACCACGCACGGCGGCGACGCGAGCTACGACGTCAGCGGCCACTTGAACATACCGGTGATCGACGACAAGCTGGCGTTGCGCGTAGTTGCGTTCACCTCACGCGATGGCGGGTATGTCGACAACGTCGTTGGAACAACCATCTCCGGAAATGCCGGTGCATTCGGCAGCCCGGGCGACAATTCTGCGGTCGCGAAAGACAACCAGAACGAGTATGACGTCTACGGCGGCAGGATTGCCGCTTTGTGGGATGTGAGCGAGAACTGGGACGTAGACCTGAGCTATATCGCGCAGAACAGCAAGGCGACCGGTACATGGGAGTCTGACCCATTTCTTGGCGACTACAAGGTAACCCGGTTTTTCGACGAGTACCGAAACGATGACTGGTGGCAAACGTCGGCGACCATCAGGGGCGACCTCGGCTTTGCCGAAGTCGTTTCGACGACTTCGTATTTCGAGCGTGAATCGTCTTATGAATTCGATAACATGGTCTACAACCATTGGCAGACGAGTTATTACGGAATTTACAACGGCTGGTTGCCTTACGACTTCCAGTATGAATTCGGCTCGATTTTCAATTTCCAGGTGCAGCGGCGCACCGCCCAGGAACTTCGCCTGACGTCGCTGGGTGACAGCAAGCTGCAATGGATGGTCGGTGCGTTTTATGACGAGGTCTACGACGCCTGGGACTACGGCGCACAGATTGCAACGCTGACGCAGACCAATGCCTGGGATGCGGTCAACAACGGCTGGGATGTCGATTATCTCTACAACGGCTATATCTACACGTACCACTACAACGGAGCTTGCGACTACGCCGCGCAGGGCTACGATGTGGCCTGCCCGTTGGCGGCCACCAATCGAACCTATGTCAACGATTACAGCAAGACCATCAAACAGACCGCCGTTTTCGGCGAGCTGACTTACCACCTGACCGACGACTGGTCGGTCACCGGCGGCATACGCTGGTTCGAATTCGACCGCGACGACTACCAGGTTTACCAGGCACCCGGCGGATTTCCGCCTTACGGTTCCTATGGCGTCGGTGAAGGTATTTTCGCCAGCCAGGGCAAGAACAGCGATACGGTCCTGAAATTCAGCACCCAGTACAATGTCGGCGATGACCAGATGGTCTACTTCACTTACAGCGAAGGCTTCAGGCTCGGCGGCAACAACAGCCCGCGAGCGGTTGCAACGGGCTCGATCCCGGCAACCTACGGGCCGGACCTGCTGCGAAACTACGAGGTCGGGCTGAAGAGCGAGTGGCTCGACAATCGGCTGCAGTTCAACATCACGCTTTTCAAAATGGAATGGAGCGACATACAGATCAACGATCGGGTCGACGGGCCGTGGTGGCTGACCGGTACGTTCAATGGCGAAACCGGCGAGAGCAGGGGAATCGAAGTCAGCGGCGAGTGGCGGGCGACGGACAATCTGTCCATTCAGGGCAGCGCGTTTTTCAACAAGTCCGAGTACACGGCCGACACGCTCGACCCGAGAGGAAACCTGTACCTGCTCGACGGGCAGGAGATGCCGAACGCTCCCGACACAAAGTTCTGGCTCGCTGCGGAGTATACCGTGCCTGGTTTTGCCGGCCTCAATGGCGATCTGTGGTTCCGTTACGACACGAGTTATCAGTCCGAGACCTGGGACAATCTCGATGCGGCACAGGACCAGGATCTCGAGGCACTCATCCCTTCCTGGTCGACCAGCAACCTGCAGGTCGGCGTGAACTTCGAGAGCGGTTGGGATGTATCGCTGATGGCGCGCAACGTCTGGAACGAATCGGGCATCAATTCCCTTTACAACAGTACCTATGCGTCCGACTGGTTTGGCGACCCGCGCTGGCGCAATGAACGTACGCTGCAACGGCCGCGAACGATCAGCCTGAATCTGCGCAAACGTTTCTGATCGCGGACTGAGATCGGCGGGCACCAATCGTTAAGCTTGTAGCAACGTCGGTCGTTCGCGGCAGTCACCAGGGCCAAAGCCACGGCGGCGTCTACCTGATCGATGTCGAAAGGCAGTCGGTCGCACAGACCGTCGACTGGAACACTACGGACATTGACTGGCGCGGGCGCGGCTGGGACCGGGGCCTGCGCGGTATCGCGTTCGATGGCGAGACCGTTTACGTCGCCGCCAGCGACGAGCTGTTTGCGTATACGCCGGACTTTCACCGCATCGGTTCCTGGCGCAACCGCTACCTGAAGCATTGTCACGAAATCTCGGTTCACGAAAGAACCCTGTTTCTGACATCAACCGGCTTCGACAGCATCCTCGCGTTCGATCTCGACAGCAGGGAATTCAGCTGGGCGATACAGGTCAAGCAAAAGGACTTCCGCTTCCAGGGCTCGACTTTCGATCCGGGGTCCGACAATGGGCCGTTGATGTTGAACAAGCTGCACATCAATAGCATTCACTGCGACGCCAACGGGATGTATGTCTCCGGGTTGCGCACCGGCGGCATGTTGCACTTCAACGGCAAAACGGTGTTGATGTCGGCCGAGCTGCCGCCCGGGACGCACAATGCCCGCCCCTTTCGCGACGGCGTACTGTTCAACGACAGCGAAGCGAATGCGCTTCGTTACTGCGGCCGGCAAACAGAGACCGAAGATCGTGCGATGCGGGTTCCGGAGTATCCTGAGGAAACGCTAGTCAATGCCGATCTGGACTCGAGTGGTATCGCACGACCGGGCTTTGCGCGCGGAATGTGCGTTTTGTCCGATTCGGTCGTAGCGGGCGGCTCCTCGCCGTCGACCGTTACTTTGTACGATCTTGCAAAAAACAGGCGATTGCTATCCGTGAACCTGACGATGGACGTTCGCAACGCGATTCACGGGCTTGCGCTCTGGCCCTACGAGTAGCTCAACCGGACATCGGGTCGCCTGCGGTGCAGGCTCCTACAAGGTTTCTGCGATACCGATCACGTGCTGTAGGAGCCTGCACCGCAGGCGACCGATTTTTGTGGTCATTTGAATAGTTCTCTTGTAGGAGCCTGCACCGCAGGGCAATTTGCCCGCTTTTGCAATGATAAAAATCGTTGGTCGGTGCAAATTGATCTTTAGTGCGACATTGCTCGGCGCGATTCCTTACAATCCCGCGTTCCGCACGGTCTCGGGCAGTTCCCGGATGATCTCGTCCAGCTCCTCCAGCCACGGCCCGAGATGTTTCTCGTAACGCCGCCATTTTCCCAGCGCACCGCGATAAATCGGCTGGCGCACCTGCTCCGAACTCGCCGTTTTCACGGCGCGCTCTGTTTCGTGGAAGCGCAGGCACTGTTCTTCGAACGGCAGTCCGCAATGCGTCAGTATGCGCCGAACCTGGGCGTCGAGGTCGGTAACGGTTTCCTCGTAGTGCACATCGAGCACCTTGCCCGGTAACACCGTGTGCCAGTGCGTCATGACCCCATGGTATTGCTTGTAGTACTCGGCGAGTTCGAACATGTCGTACGTGAAATTCTGGCCCTGACCGAAAAGTTGCTTGTAGCCGCCAAGGCAACTGTCCAATGGATGCCGTCGCGCATTGATGATCTTCGCGTTCGGCAGTGCAAGGTGAATAAGGCCGACGTGCGGAAAATTGTTCGGTAGCTTGTCCGTAAAGAACGGCTTGTCAGTGGCGCGGTGGCGGCGGCTTTCCTCCATGTACTGCAAACCATAAGCGCGCCAGTCCTTGTCTCGGAGGTCCCGTACCGACTCCGGGTACGCTTTGTTATCGCGCCGGTAACGACCGATCGAGCCGGCAATCCTGCCAAGGATGGGTAACTCGGACGTTCCCTCGACCTGGCTGTGGCTGGCCAGTATCTGTTCTACCAGGGTGGAACCCGATCGCGGCAGTCCCACGATGAATATGGGATCGGCATCGGCACAACCGTTGTTGCTCCGCTCCTGCAGGAACTCGCGACTGAAAACCTCCGTGACTTTTGTTTGCCGGACTTCAAAATCAGTCGGATCGTACTGAACCTGTTTGCGCTGGGCCTCATTGCCGCTGTGATAGTAGTGCCACGCGCGATCGTAATCGCCGAGATCCTCGCAGGCCTTCCCGAGAGCAAATCGAAAATGAATCTCCGCACTCTTGCTCAGGTCGTCGCGTTGAAGCTGTTTCTCCATCGCGACGACTTCGGCATCCTCGAACTGGAATACCTTGAGATTGGCCATGCTCCAGTAGACTTCGCCGAAGTCCGGTTTGATCCTGATAGCGGCCCGGTATGCCTTCAGCGCACCCGGCTGGTCGCCCAGGGTTTTCAATATGTGAGCGTATCCCATCTGGCTGCCGGCCATATCGGGATCCAGCGTCACTGACCTGGCGAATGCCTGTGCACTTTCCTCGACGTAACTCGCACGTGCGTATGCGTTGCCCAGCCCGGCCCAGGGTTCGGCATCGTCCGGCGCGAGCCGGGTCGCCGAACGATAGGCCTCTATTGCATCGAGGTACTTGCCGCGCTCCATCAGCACCGAACCGAGCAACATCCACGCGGCAACGTAGTCCGGTGCCACCTGGGCAGCCTGTCGCAGCAATGCCTCTGCATCGTCCAGCTGCACTTTCTTACCGAGATATGCGCCGGCAAGGTAACGCATCGCGTCGACGTTTTTCGGGTTGTCCTTTATCGCCTGCTGCAGGGTCTTTACCGCATCGTCGAAAAGCCCTGCCTGAAGTTCGGCTACTGCGTTCGCCACCACGCCTTTGTTCTTGTCGAGTTCAAGATACTCTTCGAATTCCCGGTCTGCATCCTCTCCCATGCCGATCGCGGCGAGTGCCTGTCCGAGCTTCTTATGGGCGAGTGGCAAGCGCGGTTCGAGCCGGATTGCATTTTTGAAGAAAATGATCGCGTCGGCATACTGCTCGCGCAGCGCGAGAACGCTACCCAGATCTTCCATCAGCTGCGGCGAACGCGGTTCGAGTGTCAGCGCGAAGCGGATCTGACGCTCCGCCTCTTCGAGCCGGTTCTGTTTCATCAACGCATGACCCAGCAGTCGCAGGTGATCCTTGCAGCCGGGATTCAGCAGCAAGTAGTCGCGACAGATTTCCTCTGCGCGCAGCGGCCGGTTGGCCTTCATCGCGGCGATCGCCGACGCGATGCTCTGTTCCTTGCCGATTGACCTGTCCGCCATTGTCATGGCGAAGCAGGTTCCACCCCTTTCGCATAGCTGTCAAACCAGCCGACAATCCGCAGGAGATAGTCCTTGTCGAACTCGTCGCTCCAGTCACTGTGATGCGCGTCCGGGTATACCACCAGGCGCGTCGCGATGCCCCTGCGCCGCAGCATCTGGTAGAACAATTCTGCACTCAGTATCGGCACGTTCCAGTCCTCGCGGCCACCGAGGAAAATGGTCGGCGTGCTGACCTTGTCCGCGCGCAGCAAGGGCGACATTCGCGCGTAACCGGACGAATTCTGCCACGGTTCGCCGAGTTCCCAGTGATACCACTTCTGATAGATATCGTGACCGTAGTTGGCAACGATGTGACTGTGGCCGGCACCGGATGCCGCCGCGCGGAATCGTTGCGTGTTCGTAATGACGACATTCGTCATGTAACCACCATAGGAGTAACCGGTGACGGCCAGTCTTTCCGGATCCGCATAGCCGAGATCGATTGCGTGATCGACGGCGGCGATGACGTCATCGTAATCGATGACACCCCAGGCGCCGTGGATCGCATTGATGAACGATTGGCCTTTGCCGGTCGAACCGCGCGGGTTCGGCTGGATGACTACGTAACCGTTCGCTGCGAAAAACTGCGCGCCGAAATCGTAACCCCAGGTGAACTGACCGACCGGGCCGCCGTGGATGTCCAGTATCGCCGGCAGCGGGCCTTCAGCGCCCGCGGGACGAGTAATGAACGCATCCACCGATGTGCCGTCTGCACTGGCGAAACTGTGCAATTCGCGGCTCGCGAGGCGTATCGATGCAAGGAAGGCATCGTTGGTTTTCGTCAGGCGAGACAGCTTCGAACCAATGCGCAGGTAGATCTCCGGCGCATCGTACTTCCCGTTGACGACCGCTGCGATCCTCCCCGAACGGTCGACGTCGAACCCGGTGACGACCTGCTGACTCCCGATCAGCGTTTCGATCTTTCCGGATTGCAGGTTGACACGCGCCAGATGCACCGCACCCGACTCGTCGTACAGGAAGTAAATCCATCGACCGTCGGCCGAGAAGCGGAAATCGCTGACCCAGCGATCCAGTTGCTCGGTGAGTATCCGGACATCGCCGCCGTCGGCGGGCACTACCGCCAGATGCTGGATTCCGTAAACGCCGTCGACCGCGCTGATGAAAGCAATGTTCCTGCCGTCCGGGCTCCATGCAGGCAGTTGCCGGGTCTGCGTGCCTGTGGTCAGCCGGACGAGCGAGTCTGCGGAACCGTCGGCCGCGATGCGCCAGATGTCACTGCTGTAATCCGCGTCCGGCTCTTCTTCGCGGTTACTGACGAAAACAACCGACCTGCCGTCCGGCGACCAAGCAGCCTCGGTCTCTTCATACTTCCCCGAAGTGATCGCGTCCAGATCGCCACTGGCAATGTCGTAACGGTAGAGATGCGCTGGCAAATCGCCGGTGATATAGCCGTCATCCTCGTCTTCCTTGAACTGCAGCCTGTCGATCACCCAGGGTTCGCTGCGCCCTTCCCTTGCGGCCGCGTCGTGCGCGGTAGCGTGGGAGATCAATAGCGCCGACTGGTCGGGCGAAAAGACAATCTCATGGAGCGGCAAGTCCAGCGCGGCGACCTGTACGGCCTCGCCCGGCATTGCGAGCGGCAGTTTCCACAGTTGCGATGAACCGGACCGGTCCGACAAAAAGTAGAGCCATTGCCCGTCGATCGACCAGCTTGGGTCGCTCGCAGCGGAATCGGCTGGCGTTACTGCGCGGCCGGGTCCGGAACTGGCCGGCACGATCCAGACCTGATCGCCCGACACGTAGGCGACGGATTTTCCGTCCGGCGACAACTGTGGATCGGCTACGTCGACTATGCCGTCGTAGTCATCGATCGCAACCGGTCTTTTTTGATTCGTTGTCTCTGTTGCATCTGCGGTTATAACCGCCAGCACGAACAGCAAAACGATTGACGCTTTTTGCAAGGAGTAAATCATCGGCATTCCCCATGACGGCGCAGTCGCGCATTCTTCATTCTAAATCAGTACGTTACAACCGGCATGTCGGACCGGACAAGCCGGTTGCACATTGTGAATTCGCAGCCAACAGCCTGCCTGTCACATGCTCAAATGCAGCATGAACTATTTCGGTACAGCGATCGCAACAACGATTGTGCTGCTTGCTGCGTCCTGCACGAGGGAGCCGGACCGGACTGCCGAGCAGACCGCGGCTGCCGTCGTAATAAGCAATGTCACTATTGTCGACGGGACCGGCATTGCTCCGTTTCGCGGTGCTGTGCGCATTCGCGGCTCGCGAATCGAACGCATCGGCGAGATCGATGCATTGCCAGGCGAGTCTGTCGTTGACGGACATGGCATGGTAATCGCGCCCGGATTCATAGATTCCCACAGCCACGTCGACGGCGACATCCTGTCGCATACAGCTGCGCTGGCTGCGGTAAGCCAGGGCATCACTACCGTCGTCGTGGGCCAGGATGGCGGTTCGCCGTTCCCGCTTGCCGGATTTTTCGCGGATCTCGGCCGGAACCCGGCAGCGATCAACATTGCAGCGTATGCCGGCCACAACACGATTCGCAGGCAGATCATGGGTGAGGATTTCCGGCGCCCGGCAACCGCTGAGGAAATCGCGACGATGCAGAACCTGCTTCGCCAGGAGCTGGCGAGCGGCGCGCTCGGCCTGTCGACGGGACTGGAGTACGACCCGGGCATCTACTCCGATCCGCAAGAAGTGCTGGCGCTGGCGCAGGTTGCTGCCGATGCCGGAACGCGCTACATCAGCCACGTGCGTAGTGAGGATCGCTGGTTCGAAGACGCAATTGCCGAAATCATCAACATCGGCCGTGTGACCGGCATGCCGGTGCAGATCTCTCACATCAAACTCGCGATGAAACGCCTGTGGGGACAGGCACCGGCAATTATTGAGACCCTGAACGCCGCGCGCGACGAAGGTATCGATATCACCGCCGACATCTATCCCTACGAATACTGGCAGTCCGACCTGATGGTGTTGCTGCCGGAGCGAGACTTCACTGATCGTGAGGCGGTCGCATTCGCGCTGGAGCAGATCGCTCCGCCGGACGGCCTGTGGATGACGCAGTTCGATCCACAGCCGGAGTACGTCGGCAGGACGCTTAGCGAGATTGCCGCCGCAAGAGGCGTCGATGCCGTCACCGCATTCATGCAGTTGGCGGCCGAATCGGCTGCCATGGAACGGCAGACGGGCAAGCCGGCGAATTCGATTATCGGCACCAGCATGATCGAGGACGATATCCGGCAGCTGCTCGCCTGGCCGGAGACCAACGTCTGCACCGACGGCGGATTGATCGATCTGCATCCGCGATCGCACGGCGCCTTTACACGGGTTCTCGCGCGGTATGTGCGCGAGGAAAACCTATTGAGCCTGGAGCAGGCCGTACACAAGATGACCGGCCTGACAGCCAGGCACATGGGATTTGCAGATCGTGGCATTTTGCGCGAGGGTGCCGTGGCCGATCTCGTGTTATTCGATCCCGCTGCAGTCGGCGACCGCGCAACAGCACAACAACCCGATCTGCTGTCCAACGGCGTCATCGCCGTTTGGGTGGGCGGGCAGCAGGTTTACGGCGACGGAACAGTCGGCAACGCGCGACCAGGACAAATAATCAGGTCAACGAGCACGACAGCTAAAGAATAAATTGGAGATAGCAATGCAATCACTGCGAAAGTTGATATGCGCCGTTCTGGCATCCGCGATTACGTTCGCGTCGACACCTGCAATAACAGCCGCGGCGGAAGTCGTCGATCCGGCATTGCTGTCGGCCGTCGAGTGGCGACTCGTCGGTCCCTGGCGCGGCGGCCGTGTCACGACGGTTACCGGCGTTGCCGACAATCCGATGCTGTACTACATGGGCGCGACCGGCGGCGGTGTCTGGAAAACCGAGAACGCGGGAACTACCTGGGAAAACGTTTCCGACGAACATTTTGCGGTCGGCACGATAGGTGCAATTGCGGTCGCCGAGTCCGATCACAACGTGATTTACGCCGGCACTGGCGAATCGCCTATTCGCGGCGTTACCACCAGCCACGGCAATGGAGTTTACGTCTCCACCGACGCAGGCAAGACATGGACTCATGCGGGTTTGAACAATGCCGGGCAGATTTCGCGAATCCAGGTACATCCGGCGAATGCCGATGTTGCATTTGTCGCTGTGCAGGGAAAGATCTGGGGTCCGAGCAGCGAGCGCGGCATTTTTCGCACTACCGACGGCGGCAAGACCTGGAAGCACGTTCTCGAAGTGAGCGACACGACAGGTGCGTCCGACCTGTCAATGGACCCGACCAATCCGCGTATTCTGTACGCCGCCATGTGGAACCACGGACGCAAGCCCTGGTTCATCCATTCCGGCGGCGAGGACGGCGGCATCTTCAAGTCCACCGATGCGGGCGATACCTGGACAAAGCTCGAGGGTGGCCTGCCGAAGCTGGTTGGAAAAATCGGCGTCGACGTTTCGGCCAGCAACCCGAAACGCGTCTATGCGCTCATCGAAGCGGAGCCGGAGAAAGGCGGCCTGTATCGCAGCGACGACGCGGGCGAAACCTGGAAGCTGATCAACGGACATAGGGTGCTGCACACCCGCGCCTGGTACTACATTCACATCACGGCAGACCCGGTCGATGAGGATACGGTTTGGGTTTTGAACGTACCCCTGATGAAGTCTATCGATGGCGGCAAAAACTGGCAGAAGATCGACACGCCGCATGGCGACCATCACGATCACTGGATCAATCCGAACGACAATCGCATCATGATCAACGGCAACGACGGCGGCGCTACGGTGACTTTCGACGGTGGCAAGACCTGGTCGAGCATCATGAACCAGCCGACGGCGCAGTTTTACCGCGTCACAACGGACAACCAGATTCCGTACCGCATCTATGCCGGCCAGCAGGATAACTCGACCGTAGCCATCGCCAGTGAATCGCTGCAAGGCGGCATCGGCATTGACGACTATTACGCGGTCGGCGGCGGCGAAAGCGCGCACATTGCATTCGATCCCGACAATCCGCGGCTGGTGTATGCAACAACCATCAACGGCACGCTGACCGAGTACGACAGCGAAAGCCAATCGGTTCGTTCAATCATCCCTTATCCCGAGATGGTCTACGGCAAGGATTCGAAAGATCTGAAATACCGCGCCAACTGGAACTCGCCGGTGGCGCTGTCGCCGCACGATCCCTCGATCATTTACTACGGCACTCAGCTGCTGCTGAAGAGTACGGACCGCGGCACGACCTGGGAGGCCATCAGCCCGGACCTGACACGCAACGACCCGGCGAAACAGGGCCGCAACGGCGGCCCGCTGACGCCGGAGAATGTCGGCGCCGAGTTCTACAACACGATTTTTTACATCGTCGAATCGCCGACCGAGCGCGGCACGATCTGGGTCGGCAGCGACGACGGCCTCGTGCACGTCACCCGCGACGGCGGCCAAACGTGGAGCAACGTGTCACCGAAACATCCCGGCGAAGCGATGATCAATGCCATCGAATTAAGCCCGCATGCGGACGGCACGGTTTACGCCGCGGTTACCGGCTACAAGCTCGACGATTTTCGCCCGTACATTTACAAGACAACGGACTATGGCAAGCGCTGGCAACGCATCGATCGCGGTTTGCCCGGCGATACTTTCGTTCGCGTCGTTCGCGAGGATCCGGTGCGCAAGGGCTTGCTGTATGCCGGCACGGAATCCGGCATGTTCGTCTCGTTCAATGACGGTGCCGACTGGCAATCACTGGACCTGAACCTGCCGCCGGTGCCGATTACAGACCTGACGATTCGTCAAGACAATCTCATCGCCGCGACCCAGGGCCGCGCATTCTGGGTGCTCGACGATCTTTTCGTCATACGCCAGGCGGCCGATGGCCTCGAAGACAAGGCGTTGTACGTTTACACGCCAGCCACAGCGTCGCTGGCAGCCGGCGGCGGAAAAGAAGGAAACTTCGAGGGCAAGAACCCGTCGCACGATGTCGCTCTCTATTACTTTCTGCGCGACGAATCGGAAGAACCGCTGGCCATAGAGATCCTGGATGGCGATGGGCGCGTCATTCGGCGGTACTCCAGCGAGGAAGGCGAGCATGAACGCTGCCGCATAGCCAACATGGATCCGCGCCGACCTTTCGAGATCAAGTACCCGGAAACCAAGCAGGGACTCAATCGCTGGAGCTGGAACCTGCGCAGCGAAGACATTCGCTGCATCGAGGACATTGCATTGTTTGCCGGCTTCAACGGCCCGCACGTGATGCCGGGCGACTACAGCGCACGCTTGCGAATCGGCGTCGAAGAGCAGACGGTGTCGTTTTCCGTTGCCGCCGATCCGCGCTCGACTGCGAGCCGCGCAGACGTGCAGAACTGGGTTGCAAGTCTCGAAGAAGTCGGTTCGATGATGAACGACATACTGGAATCCCTGGATGACCTTCGAGCAGCACGCGATCAGATCGAAGCGCTGATGAACTCCTATCCTGACGACGCATCGCTGAAAGCAACGGGTGCAAAAGCCATTGCCGCAATCGGCGCCTGGGAAGCAAAGATCACGCAGCTTAAACACGAAACTTACGAGGACGAAGACGCCTGGGAAACGATGCTCGCCGGTCAGCTCCGCTATCTCTTCGATGTTATTGACGAAACCGGCGCGCCGGTAACGGACGGCGCGATGCAGCGACTCAGCGATCTCAAGGCCGAGTGGGCAGACAGGCAGTCGGAGCTGCGCTCGATTGTCGAAAGCGGAATCCGGCCGGTCAACGAATGGGCCCGGCAGAAAGGAGTAAATCACGTTCTCGTAGTCGGGTCCTGAGGACGCGCGCATGAAGCGAAAGCGGCGTTTCCCGCCGCTGCGAATCGCGGCGATCAGGAATTTCCCGGCCGCTCTGCTGTTGCTTTGCGGCCTGCTGGCATCGTGCACGCGATCCGCCGAGCCCTCGTTGGAGCTTCGTGTCATGACCTTCAATATCGAGTGGGGCGGCGAGCACGTGAGCTTCGACAAGGTCATCGAGGCCATCCGCCGCGCGAATGCCGACATAGTCGGTATCCAGGAAGCCGAGGGAAATCTGCGGCTTCTCGCAGACCGCCTCGGCTGGCATTACGATCTGCGAAACTACGTCATCTCGAAGCACCCTTTGATCGACCCGCCCGGCGGCGATGGCAAATTTGTTTTTGCAGAAGTCAGTGACGGACGGTTTGTAGCCATTGCCAACGTGCACCTTCCCTCCGATCCCTACGGTCCGGATGCGGTACGCGATGGCGCTGCCATTGAGGACGTCATCGCAATCGAAAATCGCGTACGACTGCCAAAAATGCGGCCAGTGCTCGACGCGTTGAAACCTCTGACCGCTCGCGATATTCCGTTGTTCATGACCGGAGATTTCAACGCACCGGCGCACGGCGACTGGACTGAAGCCGCCGTCGGCACGCGCCCTTTCATTCGATTCGCTGTCGACTGGCCTGTCAGCCTTGCGGTTGCGGCCGCGGGTTTTCGCGATTCCTGGCGGGAAGTTCACCCTGATGCGCTGGCGGATCCTGGCCTGACCTGGTGGGCGGGCCGGCCACCGCTCGAACTTTACGCGCCCGGAGAGAGCGACCCCGAAGATCGCATCGACTTTATCCATTTTTCAGGACCGGTTTCGGTTACCGGCAGCGAACTTGTCGGCGAACCGGAGGCAAAAGGCGTTTCGATCAGCGTCTCGCCCTGGCCCAGCGATCATCGCGCTCTCGTATCCGGGTTTGCTGTCAGGCCCGCCGAGCTGCCACGCATGCTGACAACCGTGCATCGCGTATATCGCACGGGCGACAGCATCGCGATTCTTTATCGTCGGGCTGCAAACGATACGATTCGCGTTTCGCGAATCGCCGACGACGGTGCCGAAACGACAGTACTCGAGCGACCTGCAAGCGGAAACGGCTCGATACAGGTTGCAGGCGGGTTGCTCGGCGAGGGGCATTTCAGGGTCGATATGACGAACATGGGCGGCGAATCGACGCCGTCCCGGGACTTCTGGGTATTGAACCCGACGGCAGAGCCCGAAATCGAAGTCACTGCAACGACATTCAGCTCCGGCAAAGCCATTTCCGTCCGCTGGCGTGATGCACCCGGCAATCGCAACGACTATGTCGGGATTGTCCGGGTGAGTTCTGATTCCGTTGCTGATTCCGTTACCGATACCAGCCTGCCGTGGGCCTATGTCAACGCGATGCCACAGGGACAACTGCTCATCGATGAGACGACCTCCGAGTGGGGATGGCCGATTGACCCCGGTATCTACGCCGCACATCTTTTCCTGGACGATGGTTACAAATCCCTGGCTCGCTCCGAGGCATTCGTCGTCGACTGATGCAGGCATCGCACGTCGATTCGCGCCGGTGTTATTTTGCTTCGACGGTCGGTTTTTTTACCTGGATGCTCCAGTTTGCACCCGAAGCGATGCCATGAGTATTTGCAAAGCTGCCCTGGTTGATCGCCAGCGAAATATTGCCAAGGCTGTTCAGGTAAATTATCGGCTCGCCAACTTCGACGTAGCCGAAGGTCGGGAAGTACGCAAGCCGTCCTTCGAAGACGGTCGTGTCGTCGTACGTAATGCTCACGTCGAACTGATCGCCTGGCTCGACACCCAGCCCGCGAAAGGTTGCGCGATCGATGTTGGTCCAGACGTTTCCGTACTGGATATCGAGGATCGGGATATTGCCTCGTATGACGCCGCTGTCGATCGCCGGTTTCTGATAGTCGATGCTCACGACGCGCGGCGGCAACAGCCTGCCTACCTGTTCGAAGGTGATCGTGCCGGACGCGAGACGTGCGCCGGTATACGCGTAAACGTCGCGCCCGTGAAAAGTGTAGGACTCTTCGGAATTGGCCAGGCGATTGACCGCTTCGTCGATTTCGCGAACAGCCTCTAGCCCGAGCTCCTCGGCGACAAAGGTCAGCGTGCCGTTATCCGGCGTGACGAAGTAATGGCCCGATTTTGTGAGCAGCACAACCGACTTTCTTACCGTCCCGACACCGGGATCGACCACCGAAACGAATACCGTACCCTTCGGCCAGTAGTCGGCTGCCTGGATCAGGCGCAACGACGCCTCCCAGATGTTGAACACCGGAATTTCGTGAGTGAGGTCGTAGATTCCAAGCTCCGGCGAAACTCCGACTGCAACGCCCTTCATCGATGCAACCGCAGAATCCCGCAGCCCGAAATCCGACTGAAACACGAGCGGGCTTCCTGCATTCGAAACGCTGGACAAAAATATTGTTACAAGGGCGATTACGACGCGCATGAATTTCTCCTCGGGCGAAATTTGTACCGGATACCTTTTTATAAAATCTGTACCGGATACCTTTTTAAATTGGGAAAATGTATCCGGCCCTATTATTTACTCGGTGATGGCGAAGGGAAGCCGCTTCAATGCGACCTGGCCATTGCTGATCACAAGCAGCACGTCCTGCAGTGCAGCGATATCGATCAGCGGGTTTGCCGGTACAAGGATCATGTCCGCCTCGTACCCTTCCGCTATCCTGCCGGTCCGCTCCTGCAACATCAGCAATTCAGCTGAAACGACGGTCGCCGCCTGCAGTGCTTCGAAGTTGCTCATGCCCATGCGAACAAAGTGTTCGACTTCGACGGAAATACGATTGATCGATTCGCTCTCGTAATAGTTGTCCGCGCCCGTTGCAATCTTTACGCCCGCCTTGTGCGCCGCCCGGAACACGCTCTCGAGTTGCGGCACCATGTGGCGGCCGCGGAGTCGCAATACGTAGTCGTATTTCGGTTCGTTCATTTCGTCCATCGTGACGTAGGTAGGAACCAGCCAGGTACCGTTCTGCGCCATCAATCTCAGGGTCTCGGCCTGAAGGTATGTGCCGTGTTCGATACTCCTCGCTCCCGCGCGCACAGCCGCCCGGGCACCTTCATCTCCGTGCGCGTGCACCATGACAGGCACATTGCGCTTTGCGGCCTCTTCGACGACGACACGCAGCTGATGCTCCGTATAGACCTGCTGGCGCGGGTCTGTATCGGGCCTGCCCGCTCTTTCAGTACCGCGGGTCTTTATCACGTCGACACCACGATCGATATTGACGTTCACGAGCAAGCGAAGCGCTTCGTCGGTTCGAACTCCCTCACTGAGCGCGACCAGCCGGGGATCTGCCAGCAACGTTTCATCGAGATTCGGCGTGACGTACACGCCGGCAGCCACGACGTCCGGTCCGGGGATTTTTCCGGCCCGCACCAGTTCGCGCAGCGTGACATCCTGGAATGCCGGCACGCCCGCGGTGCGCACCGTGGTAACGCCTGACTCCAGTGCGCGCCTGGCTCGCTCCAGCGAGTCGAGGTGCGTATGCACATCGATCAGACCGGGCATCAGGAAATTGTCTTCGCAATCGATCCGCAAGTAGTTATCCGGGATGGGCGCGCCAGCAGGTGCAATGCGCTCGATTCTGCCGCCGGAAACGAAAATCGTTGCATCGGAAATGATGCGCTTGTCCGATCCATTGAAGACATTGACGTCGGTTAGCGCGAGGTTTTCGCCGTATCCGCTGACCGGAAAAATGACGCAAAGCAGCACGGGCAGAAGCTGAAGTCGCAGGTATGTCGCTTTCATGTCGGAACCTAAGCAATGGCGGGGCGGCATGGCAGTGTCTCGCGTACCAACACGGCGGACAAGCCCGGCTTTGCAGGCGCGGCATTTCCAGCCTATTCGAGTACACTACAAGCCTGATCGGGAAATCATTACAAACAAGATGATCAGGCACACGATGTGGGGGCATCGATGCATACATTCGTGGATCCATTGAAGCGCGCGCTATCCGTTGCGTCCGACAGAACGGCAATCATCAGCGACGAAAAGCGACTGACCTATCGCGAGCTGTGGAGTCGCTGTCGCCGTCTCGCCGCCGTATTGCAGAACGCGGGCGCCAGGCCCGGCGATCGCATAGCGATCCTTGCTGCAAACTCGGCGCAGTACATAGAAACGTACGTGGCCGTTCCCGCTGCGGGATTCGTCATCGTGCCGCTCAATACGCGGCATGCCGTGCCGGAGCTGAAATACGCGCTGAAGGACGCCGCGGCGAAAGTCCTGCTGACAGACCGGGATCCCGGCGCGCTGCGCGAATTGGTAGAAACGGTCATCATGATGCCGGACGAATACGACGCGCTGCTCGGAAAGGCAAGCGAAGCGGACCTCGGTGTCGGCGTCACCGAGGACTCACTTGCCGGGCTTTTTTATACCGGCGGCACGACCGGTGCGTCGAAGGGCGTCATGCTGTCGCACCGCAATCTGATCGCAAATACGTTTCACTTCATGACCGTTTCGCCGCCGGACGAGAACAACGTGTTTCTCGTGATGGCGCCGCTGTTTCATGCAGCAGGATCCAACGGCGTGCTTGGCGGTATCTGGTCGGGGAGTTGCCAGATTCCGTTGAAAGTATTCAATCCGGAAGTTGCGCTCGACCTGATCGAGAAGCACAAGGTCACGCATACGCTCGGTGTGCCGGCGATGATCGCCGCCATTTCCGAGCTGCAACACAAGAAACCACGGGATACGAGTTCGCTGCAGATCGTGGCGCACGGCGGCTCGCCCATCGCGACCGAAGTCGTGAGGCGCGCCAGCGCGGCGTTTCCTACGGCGGAATTCCTGCACGTCTACGGCATGACCGAGGCCTCGCCGCTGGCAACCGGGCTGCGTCACGAAGAAACATTGTTGGACCTCGATCGTGGCCGTTCCTGCGGACAGGCGTTGATCGGCGTACAGGTGAAAATTATCGACGCCGAAGGCAAGGAGGTGCCGCGAGGCGAGGTCGGTGAACTCGCCGCCAGTGGGCCGAACATCATGCTGGGCTACTGGAACAAGCCGGAACAAACAGCCGAAGTATTGAAGGACGGCTGGTACCGCTCGGGTGACATGGGTTATGTCGACGAAGAAGGCTATGTCTTCCTCGTCGACCGCGCCAAGGACATGATCGTCAGCGGCGGTGAAAACGTTTACTGCTCGGAAGTCGAAGAGGCCTTGTACAAGCACCCTGCCGTTCTCGAAGCCGCCGTGTTCGGCGTACCCGACGAGCACTGGGGCGAGGCCGTGCACGCAGTGGTCGTGCCGCGCGAAGAAATTACTGGCGACGAGCTGGTCCGATTCTGCCGCGAGCACATCGCCGGCTACAAGGTTCCGAAAGCAATCAGTTTCTCCGAGACGGAGCTACCCAAGTCCGGGCCCGGAAAGATTCTCAAGCGCGAGCTGCGCGCACCTTTCTGGAAAGGCAGGAAGAGAGGCGTTAACTAAGATGTGTGGTCGTGCCGTGCGCGCGGCATCGGCTCTTACCGCACTCTGTCTGTCTGCCTTTTCTCTTGCGCAACCGGTTGTCGATGAGAAATTGCCGGATACCTGCAATGGGGATGAACGGCAAATTGCCCACGTGTTGACGCCGCCGGTGCAACTTGAGCTCAAAGGTCCCAGCCCGTTCAACAAGAAATCCGGCTACACGCTGGGTGGATTTGCCATGGCGAGTGGCTTGCTCGAAGTCATCGCAGCGGGATACGCCATCGAAAACGCCATCGACTATTCACGGGAAAAGGGCGAATCGCGACGATCTTTCAATCAGGCCAGGCCGCTTGGCGAAACCTTCGATTTTCATGAAGCGGTGATGAACGGTATCGAGCAGGTTGATGACGATACGGAGCTGGAAATCGTCGAGGTTCACCAGCAAAAATACGAAAGCCGCAGAAGAATCGTCCGATCGATTCTGCTACAAACCGATGCAGAAGCCGTCATCTGTATCGAACCTACCTATTTTATTTCACCCGGCCTGGACCAACTGCGCCTGGTGGTCCAGGTCTTTGTTTATACGCAAGTGGATCCTGTCGATCTGGTCAGCGGGCCGTACGACAGGTACTACGAGTATCTTTCGCCATCGCGTGGCAAGCTGTTTCGGCCGTTTTGCGATGGCGAGAAAGCGGCACTGATGGCTTCAACTAACGAGTTTTTCGACCGGAAGACGCAATTGTATCCCCACAATCGAAATGCGTACGAAAAGGACCGGAAGCAAGCTATCGAAGCTCTTGAGAATCGCGACACGGTGCTCCCGGAGATGGCAATCAGCGAACGCTGGCCTGCAGACTCAATGGATCTGGAACTTCAGTCGGCGACCGATCAGATAATGCAGTTGATTCGCAACGACCTGATGAACCTCGACGCGGTATTGCCGGAAGATGCCGAGTACGTGACGTTTGCGGCACTGGATTTCAAGGGCAAACCTAAACTGGTAGACGGGTATGCCGTCAGCACGCTTGGAACGAGCACGATTTACCGGGATGAAAACGGCAACGTGTTTTCCGTACCCGGCAATTGAGCCAACAAATCCGGAGATAGAACAATGACGTTTCGTCTGATATTGATTGCCCTGTCCATCACCGTAGTACCGGGCGTGCAGCCTGCGGCCGATCCGGTACGAGCGCCGTCGCATGGATTCTCATACGATTACGCGGTGGAGGCAGCGCTGGCTGCGAAAATCGACGTCCGCCGGCCCGACCCCCGGGAATTGCGCGCGATTTTCGCAAAGCGCCGCGCGCGTGTAATCGAATCCATTCCGGACGGTGCGATGCTCTTGTTTTCCGTCGATCGCGCACAGGAGCGCCGGCTCGAGTTCCAGGTTCCGCATTCCGACAACCACGACTTCATTTATCTCACAGGGCTCGACGGACTCGACAGCCTGAACTCCGCACTGCTGCTAGTACCTGCAAGCAATGGTGCCGCGGGCCGGCTGGATGAGGCGCCGCGCGATCGCGTTGCATTGTTCACGTCTGCGGACCCGATCGCAGTCGCCAAACGCACCGGCATTGCCGATGTCCGTCCCTTTGCCGAACTCGAGCGCGAGTTGTCGGTAGCGATGACCGATTTTCGCGACTGGCGTATCACCCAGGTGCGGCGCTGGCCATTGGCTGCTGCCTTGTCGCGTTCATGGGGAGAAAACGAGAAGGTCTTGTACCTGAACTACCCGCGATTCTTCAGGCTTGGCGAAGCGGAACCCTCGCGTCTCGATACCTTCGCACGCATACAGCGGTTTTCGCCGGAGATGAAGATCCTGGATTCGGCGGACATTCTCGATCGCGTGCGCATGCTGCACGACTCCTGGTCGCTCGCGAACCTGCGCCGCGCCGTCGAAATCACCGGTGACGGCGTTGTCGAGGCGTTGCGCGCTGCGCGTGCCGGCATGACTGAATCCGAAGTAATGGAAATTATGGATTTCGTTTACCGCTACCATGGCGCGACGCTCGGCTTTCCGACATCGGTGCGCCGGCAGCCGGCGACTGGCGCCGAGGAAGGACCTGCGATTCCCGAGGGCTGGATCGAATTCGTGCCCCGCTCCGGTGGCGCGATACTGCGGCCCGGCGACATGGTGTGGACGGACACCGGCGCAGCGTTCAATCACTACTCGGCCGACATCCAGCGAAATGCACCTGTCGACGGGACGTTCACGGACGAGCAGCGACGCCTTTATTCCATTGCACTGAATGTACAAAAGACCGTCATCGGCATGGTAAGGCCCGGGGTTACCTGGTGGGAGCTGCACGACAAAGCAATAGCAATGCTGCGCGATGCCGGCGGCTACGACGAAGACTATTA
The DNA here is from genome assembly GCA_029865385.1 of Gammaproteobacteria bacterium. GTDB lineage: Bacteria > Pseudomonadota > Gammaproteobacteria > Steroidobacterales > Woeseiaceae > JAKEGN01. The sequence continues at coordinate 2,001 of JAOUGX010000035.1, read as the reverse complement.
CTACGGCATCGGTCATTTCATCGGCATGGAAGTGCACGACGAAGGCGACTATCTCATCCCGCTGCAAGCGGGCATGGTGCTATCGATCGAACAGGGCGTCATGAAGCCCGGCGAAGCACGCATTGCATTCGAGGACGATGTCCTCGTTACCGAAGACGGCTACGAATGGCTCAGCCGGTCAATTCCGATAGAAGTCGACGAGATTGAACAAATGATGAAAACGCCCAGTGCATTCCGGGGTTTCGTCGAAAATCGTGCAAATTCGCTGCAGTAATGATCCAGCCGGATCATGCCTCCGGCATGGCCAAGCCGGTAGGCCCATCGGCGTGATCACGGTTTCACGCCCGAGCTGATGGCGACGTTCAGTCCGAGTGCAATGTAGCCAGGATATTTTCCGGCGCGTAACCGTGAATGACGGTGCCATTGACGTTGATAACGGGAACACCCCTGCCGCCAAGCTTCCTGTATTCGCGATGGTGCTTTTCGGATTTCTCTATGTCGCGCTCGACATACGGAACGTTGTTGTCGGCAAACAGTTCCCGGGTTTTCTGGCAGTATCCGCACCAGCTCGTCGAATACAGTACGACCTCGTTGCCGGTCGCACTATAGTCCGGCGCGCCGAATATGAACCTGTCGATGCTGCCCCAGTTCTGATAGATGCCGAAAATCAATGCGGCAATGATGAATTTTTTCATCGCAAACGGCTGATGACGTGAAGCGAAAGCCTCGACCGGGCGCGCCGGGAAAATACGGCCACGAGGTGGCCCAACAGAAGCAATGTCAGCGTGAACCATTGCAGTGAACCGCCGCCGCCGGAATCCCCGCCACCACCGCCACCACCGCTCGAGCCGACAGTAATCCGTACGGTGGCCTGGTTGTTATTGCTGTTCGTATCCGCAGCGGCCGTGATGTTGCCGACGAAATCCGCATTCCCGGAAGTCAGAGCCGACACGGTGATGCTTATCGTTTCGCCTGTGCCTGCTGCAACGGATCCGATATCGCAGCTGGCGGTGCCGGCGCCGCTGGTGCAGGAGCCGGCCGTAGCCGAAACGGAATTCAGGCTGACGTTTGCCGGAATGCTTACATCGACCACGACGCCATTCACTGTCATCGAACCGACGCTATTGGCTTCCAGCGTGAAGGTTGCCGGGTTGCCGGGCAACACGGCGCCCGACTGGCTGCCCACCACCAGCTCCATGTCCGTACTGGACAGCGGCGTGATACAGGGCGCGGTGTTCACGTCATCCTGCATTTCTGTGATGCTGCAGGATGAAAACACGCTACTGCCGTTGATTTGCGGCGCCATGATGAAGGTTTGCGGTTCCGCCTCGCAGGCCGATCCGCTGGTACCGTCGTGCGGCGCGCCGAAGTTGTGACCTATCTCGTGCGCCGCGATCAGGCTGTCTGTTGTCAGGCTGTGTGTACCCTGCGTGAGCCCGGCGCCGAAAGCTGTGCTGCACAACGCGCCCGTATAGGCGACTCCGACAGTCGACGTATCGAGGTCCCGTCCGGTGAACAGGTGAGTAAGGCCGTTCGCAAACTGGGCAGGAGTTGTCTGGCGATAGTTCCTCAACTCGATCAACAGCTCGTTTGAGTCGGTTGTGTCGCCGAATGGGTCGTTGTTGGCCGGGAAGGTATCGATGCGATTGACGTTCAACTGCACGCCAAGCTGTGAGCTGAAGATGCCGTCGATGTTATTCATGCGGGTAATCAACGCCGTGTCGACGGTAGCGCCCTTTGCCGATGTAAATTCGAAGTCACCGATCAAGGCCATATTCATCTGCGAGGTGGCGCCCGGGCCGAGCGCCGCTGTTTCGGCGAGAATGGCTTTGGCAAATTCGCCGACATTCGTTACTGCTTCAAGTTGCGAACAACTGAGCAAGCCCGGCGGAATCTGCATGTCTTCGAGGCGGAAAATCACGGCCTCCGCGGTTCCTGTCGTTGCATTGTCAACGACCTCGATAGCCCACATCCGTTCGCCGTCCCACAGGATGCCTCGAG
>JAOUGX010000034.1 GCA_029865385.1 Gammaproteobacteria bacterium | reverse complement strand
TGGTCATGCTATTGCCGCAATATCCGGAGGCGCGCAATACCGTCGTTCGTCGTTTCTGCTATCTGCGGCGGGCGAGCAGATTTTTCCATCATTCATGCAGATTCAGGAACGTCCGCACATACTCAAGGGCATGTCCAGCGCTGCGTACGACGCCGAAGGCGTTGCGACTTGCGATCGGGAGCTCGTTACGGATGGCGTGTTGCAAGGCTATGTGCTCGGCAGCTATTCGGCACGGCGCCTGGGACTCGAATCGACCGGAAATGCAGGTGGAGCCCATAACCTGGTGGTGCCGGGGAATACAGACAATCGAGAGTCGATCATCCGGGCAATGGGTACAGGATTGCTGGTGCACGAGTTGATAGGCCATGGCCTGAATGCGGTAACCGGCGATTATTCCAGGGGCGCGGCAGGGTTCTGGATCGAGAATGGCGAAATCGCTTTTCCTGTTCACGAAGTCACTATTGCCGGCAACCTGCGCGATCTCTACAAGCGCATTGCATTGATTGGCAATGATCAGGACCTGCGAGGCGGGATTCGATGCGGCTCCCTGCTGGTCGGTGAAATGGCAATCGCCGGCGCCTGAGCGCCGTGTGCCGGGATTATCATCAGGCCTTTGCCGAATTATCCATTTTGTCGAGAAGGTCGGCCAGCGTACTGTCGGCCACGACGCCAGCTACCGCCGTGTCGATCGCGCCACCCAGCGCATTGATGGGATCGGACCAGATTGGCGCGCGATGCGATCCTGTTTCACCTACTTCACGAACTATTCGAAGAATGTCGTTCAATTTGATACGCGACAGTTCCCGACCAGGCAGCAGCAGTTCCTTTTCGGTCGTAACGAGCAATCCTGCCTGCTCGAGCGCTTCGGTAATCGGTGCCAGCGTGATAGCCGGAATATTCAAACGCGAAGCAAGGTCTATGGCGGCTATGCCTTTTCCGGGATCGCGGAACGCTCCACCGACCAATAACATGATGTTGAGCGCAACGCGTTCGCGCATTGAATTTGACAACCGCGGTTCCTGCCGCCCCATCCTTAAGTAAGCCGGGTTCTGGTGATAGAAAGCCAGCTGAGCGCCGATCAGCAGTATCAGCCAGTTCAGGTACAACCAGATGAGGCTCACGATGCCGATCGCGAATGTTGCGTATACCGCGAGCGTTCGTACCGATGTCAGGACAAAAGTCGTGAAAATGACGCCCATCGTCGCCCACATGATGCCGCCCGCAAGCCCGCCAACCAGCGCGGACTTGAAGTGAACCTCGGTATTCGGCATAAAAATGTAGAGGAAGGTGAATACCGCAGACACCATCAGGTATGGCAGAAATTTGCCAACCAGAAGGAATACTTCTGCAATTCCCGGCAATTGCTCCAGGTAGGCGACAGCCGTCGTGCTGCTCAGCGCGCCGATCATCGTGAATGCCGAGCCGATGGCGACGGGTCCGACCAGCAGAACGACCAGGTACTCGGTGAACCGTCGAGCCAGGCTGCGCGGCTTGCTGACATACCATACGTAGTTGAAACTCGACTCGACCTTTTGCACGGTCGAGACCGCGGTCCACAGGAAAAAAGCGACGCCGATGCCGCCGATGACGGAACCGTTGACCTTTTCGACCATGTCGAACAACTGGCTGGAGATTTTTTCCGCGTCGGGACCGAGGTGAACCAGAAAGGTGTCGAGATTTTCCTTCAGCTTTTCAAAAACGCCGAGGCCCTTGGCCATGGCAAAGCTGATGCCAAGCAGTGGCACGATCGACAATAGCGTCGTGTACACGAGGCTCATCGAGTGAAGTGTCAATTGGCCAGACAACATGTCGCGAAACATGCCGTACAGGTATCGCAGTACAGTCGCTGCAAAACGTCCGGGCTGGCCGAATCGCTTCAGGTAGTCGCTCCAGACCAGTTTCTCGATCATTTTCCGGAAACTGTCGATCATATTTTGTCCGACTCCTGCGGCGCTGTAAGAATGCGCAGCGCGTCGCGATACTTCTCGCTGGTCTTTTGCAGAATTGCCGGCGGAATCTTCGGCCCGGGAGCAGTCCTGTTCCAATCCAGCGTATCGAGATAGTCGCGCACGAACTGCTTGTCGAAACTTGGCGGGCTTGTTCCCGTCCGGTAACTGTCCAGCGGCCAGAAACGTGACGAGTCCGGCGTCAGTACTTCGTCGATAAGGTAAAGACGACCATCACCGTCGAGACCGAATTCGAACTTTGTATCGGCGATGATAATACCGCGTGCCAGTGCATGTTCGGCCGCACGTTCGTAAATTCGAATCGAGCAGTCCCGGACCCGGGCGGCAAGGTCGTGGCCTATGAGCTTTACAGTCTTCTCGAAACTGATGTTTTCATCGTGATCGCCGGCATCCGCCTTTGTGGCAGGTGTAAACAGAACTTCCGGCAACCGCGATGCCTGCTGCAGGCCGGCGGGCAGGCTGATGCCGCACACCCGCCCGGTCGACTGGTAATCCCGCCAGCCCGATCCGATAAGGTAGCCGCGGACCACTGCTTCAATCGGCAGCGGGGACAGGCGGCGGCATACGATCGATCGGCATTCCAGCGACTTACCGGGCGTTGCAGGGGGCAGGACGCTGTCGAGAGTTCGGCCCGTCAGGTGATTGGGCAGAATGTCGGTCATCATGTTGAACCAGAAATTTGAAATTCGCGTCAGGACTTCGCCTTTGCCGGGTACCGGGTCCGGCATGACGACATCGTAGGCCGACAGCCGGTCGGTTGTGACTATCAGAAGGTAATCGTCGTCGACGGCATAGATGTCCCGCACTTTGCCGCGAGCCAGCAAGGCAAGGCCGGGTATTTCAGACTGAAAAAGTGCGTCGCCGGAGCTCATGCTGGTCCGCTGGTTAATTGGTGCAGAGATTTGTTATCAGTCGATGATGGCGGTTCGGTCCCCGACTGGCAAGGGCGGGCAGCGTGCCGTTCACCGGCAGCGAACAACACATGGAAATCGCGCATGGGATTCGCCCGCGGCTGAGGTTAGCATTGATGTCCGGATGACAGCGACAGGCGCGTGACCATGCCGTATTGGGGAAAGATCATCGGAACGCTCATCGGGCTGGCCACAGGCCGCCCGCTGCTCGCGCTGCTCGGTCTCATCCTCGGGCACCAGTTCGATCGAGGATTTGCCGGGCGAATTCCGGGTCCGGGACAGCATGAACGCCTTTCCGCGGAATTCATCGCGGCACTGTTCCAGACCATGGGTCATCTGGCCAAGGCCGACGGGCGCGTCTCGGAAGACGAAATCAGGGCCGCAAGATCGATCATGCATCGCCTGAATCTCGGCGCGTCCGATACGCGTCAGGCTATTGCCTGGTTCGAAGAGGGCAAGAGTGGCTCGTTTCCGTTGCAGGAGACACTGCAACGGCTTCGCAACCGTGGCGCCAACCGGCCTGAACTGCGCGGATTGTTCGTGCGCCTGCTGATGGAAGTGTCTCTTGCGAAGTCAATGCTGCACCAGCGCGAACGGGCCGTCATCTGGACGATCTGCCAGCAACTGGAAATCGGTCGAGTCGAGCTTGCGCAGCTCGAAGCCATGTTACGTGCGCAAAAGAGTTTCAAACGTTCGCCGCAAGGGAATGCCGATGCAGTACAAGTCGACAATGCCTACCGAACGCTGGGTATCGACAAGTCCTCGACCAACGATGAAATCAAGAAGGCATATCGTCGGCTGATGAACAAGAATCATCCCGACAAAATTTCGGCCGATAATCCGGCCCCTGCGGTCGTTGCCGAAGCCGAGCGAAAGACCCGCGATATCCGCGGTGCTTACGAAATGCTCAAGGCCAGACGTTCGATTCGGTAGATGCGTTTTGGCAGAGTGAAATGCGAGTCGGGATTGGTTACAGTTCGACGGCCAATCTCAGGCCAGACGTCAGACAATGCCCAGGCAAGTACACCCGGCAAGGAATACCACCGTGAAGTCACTCATTGCACCTTCGATACTTTCTGCCGATTTCGCTCGTCTCGGTGACGACGTCAATGCAGCCATGGAAGCCGGCGCGGATATCGTGCACTTCGATGTCATGGATAACCATTTCGTACCCAACCTTACGATTGGTCCCATGATCTGCGAAGCGCTACGAAAATACGGCATAAAGGCTCCTATCGACGTGCACCTGATGGCTGAGCCGGTAGACCGGCTCATCCCGGACTTCGCGCAAGCCGGGGCGACCTATATCTCTTTCCACCCCGAAGCCAGCACGCACGTACATCGCACTATCGGGCTCATTCGCGAGCAAGGTTGCAAACCCGGACTGGTTTTCAACCCGGCGACCCCGCTGACGTGGCTCGAACACGTAATCGACGAGCTGGACCTGGTGTTGATCATGTCTGTCAACCCGGGATTCGGCGGACAGAAATTCATCGATTCGTCACTGCCCAAGCTTGCCCGGGCGCGGAAGATGATCGATGCCAGCGGGCGGGACATCCGGCTGGAAGTCGATGGCGGAGTCAAAGTGGATAATATCGGCCGCATTGCAGCGGCCGGCGCGGATACTTTCGTTGCGGGATCGGCAATCTTTGGCAGCAAAGACTATGCGAAGACCATTGCGGCGATGCGCGCGGAAATTGCCCGTGCTGCCTGAGAAACCGGCTTACAGTTTGCGATTCGGCCGCGCACCGTAAACGACAATGGTTTTGCCGCTGGCAGATACCAGGCCCTGGTCTTCGAGAACCTTGAGCACCCTACCTGCCATCTCGCGTGAACAGCCAACGAGCCGACTGAGTTCCTGACGACTGACCTTGATCTGCATACCGTCCGGGTGCGTCATTGCGTCCGGTTCGTTGCAGAGATCCATAATGGCGTGTGCAACTCGCCCGGTGACGTCTACGAACGCCAGATCGCCCAGCTTGCGGTTCGTCCGGTCGAGACGCGTTGCAAGCTGTGTGGCCAACTCGAATACAAGTCCCGGAGACTCGCTGGCAATCTGGCGGAACCGCGGATAGGTCATTTCCGCGATTTCACATTCGCTGCGGGTGCGAACCCAGGCGCTGCGAGTGGGTTGTTCGTAAAACAAGCCCATTTCACCGAAGAATTGTCCCTTGTTCAGGTATGCGAGGACCATCTCGTTACCGTCTTCGTCTTCAATCATGACTTCAACTGAACCGTCGACGATGTAATACAGCACGTCCGGCAGATCCCCGGCGTGAATCATTACCGTCTTGGACGGAACCGTGCGAACCCGGCAATAACTCAGGAAGCGGTTGATAGCCGGTACATCACTTAAGGTTTTTGCTGTGGTCTGCATTTTTGGTCCTCGACGCTGCCGCGCTCATTCTTTTAATACAGTCAGCTCAGAAGAGCAAGCTAAGTGCGTAATTTTTATTGGGAAACTTCGCAAAGCGCTGCGACGGAACCTCGCACACGACGGATTCACCAGCTCAGAACCAGTACGCAGTGCGAGTCATTACCCTTGCGCCCAGTCGCATCAATTGACGAATCGGGACAGGCAACGCTGCGGCGCCCGCGCTCCTCGCATTGGCGCCATGCTGCTCTTCTTCGTCACGCATGTGGCGAACAATAGCCCGGCTCCTGGCGTCTGTCGCCGGAAGTTCCTCCAGATGGCCGCTGAGGTGCCGGCTGACCTGATTTTCCGTTTCCTCGATGAACCCTAGAGACCACTTGTCGCCAAGAACGCCGCTTGCTGCACCAATCGCAAATGCGCCGGCATACCACAGCGGGCTCAGGCGACTCGGCCGGCTTCCCAACTCCGCCAGCCGCTCTTCGCACCAGCCGAGGTGATCGAGTTCCTCGGTAGCGGCGTTGTTCATCTGCTGTTCGATATTCTTGTCGCGAGCGACCGCCGCATGTCCCTGGTACAAACCCTGAGCCGCGACTTCGCCTGCGTGGTTGACGCGCATGAGTCCGGTTGAATGCATGATCTCTTTCGCGGACAGTGGGTTCTCCGCGATTCCCGCAGCGGGGTTCGGTCGGGCTGCGGGTGCGTTACTGGTGGCAACCGTCTTAAGCGCGCTGTCGATGCCGGAAATCAGTCGGTCGATGGGTGTCAGATTACGAGTTTTCATTCAAGCCATTATAGCGCTGTCCGCTGCAGCCTATGAGCGATTTGCTGACCAGCCGGTACAGATTCGGAATTGAGTCGACCAGCAGCTATACTGCGCGGCCATTTTTTTGCCGGCAAGTGGCATGGACCTCGCGTCCATTGATCACGTTTGTGCCAGCCGCAGTCGGTATACAAATACCGAACCGGCGAAAAACTATTTGTCAGAAACAGGAGATAACGCATGCTTGCGCATAGGATTTGCTTAGTCTTGGGATTCGCATTTTGTGCCTCGACCGCATCGCTGGCGGCTGAGGAAGAAGCGACGGGCCCATGGTTCGGAAACGTCAAGTTCGGCTACCTGGCGACCAGTGGCAACACGGAAAACTCCAATCTGAACACGAGTTTCCAGCTGGGCTACGGCACGGACAAGTGGGTGCATACGTTCGATGCCTTCGCCATCAACGCGACCGACGACAATACAACGACGGCGGAGGCCTATGAGCTGGCCTGGAAGACCGAGCTAAACCTCTCTGAAGTCGATTTCCTGTTCGGCCGCCTGAACTGGCGTAACGACCGCTTCAGCGGTTACTCGGAGCAGTTTTCGCAATCGCTCGGTTATGGCAGACGATTGATCGATGCGGCTCGGCACACCCTGAACGCCGAAATCGGCGGCGGTGCCCGGCAGGCTGAAAGGACCGACGGCATCACGGAGAGTGACCTCATTCTGCGGGCCGGACTGGACTACAAATGGCAATTCAGTGAAACGGCGGCATTTACCCAGAAACTGGCTGTCGAATCCGGCCAGGACAACACGTACCTGGAGTCGATTACGGCAATCAAGGCACGGTTGATCGGCGGCCTGGCACTGGTGGCGTCCTATACTGTCAAGAACAACAGCGACGTCCCGGTCGGGCTCGAAAAGACGGATACCTACTCGGCGGTTTCCCTCGAATACGAGTTCTAGGGAGTGGCCGGCGTTGGCAGATTGGTCGAGGGAACTCCCGAGTTCTATATAAGTGTATGAAAATAAACCGATAATTGAAGTTCCGGCCGGCCGGGGCGGGACCGGAAAACTTGCTGTCTTTGTTTGCATTGCGGCATGCCGTCGAGTAGAATTTCGCGCCTTTCGCCGGGGAAATACCGGGCTTTGCCCGATCCGGCGGGGTGATTCGCCGGACCGGCGAGCCTGCCCGAAGCTAGTCTCCAACTGGAATAAGAGATCATGAAGACGTTTTCTGCCAAGCCGGACGAGGTTCGTCGCGACTGGTTCGTTGTCGATGCCGATGGCAAGACTCTCGGCCGCCTGTCCACGGAAATTGCACGCCGGCTGCGTGGCAAGCACAAACCCGAATATACGCCGCACGTGGATACCGGCGACTACATTGTTGTAGTCAACGCCGAGAAGATCCGTGTGACCGGCAACAAGATGAAGGACAAGATGTATCACCGCTATACGGGGTATGTCGGCAACCTGAAATCCATCCCGCTCGAGAAACTGATGCAGGATTCACCCGAGCGCGCGTTGCAGTTTGCCGTAAAAGGCATGCTGCCCCGCAATCCCCTCGGCCGGAAGATGTTTTCGAAACTTCGTGTTTTTACCGGTCCGGAACACACACATGCGGCGCAACAACCGGTACCGCTGGAAATTAATGCCTGAGGCGTGTCGCCAACAGGATTGAGGCAAGAATAATGACTGCAACACATTTTTACGGAACTGGCCGGCGCAAGACTTCGACTGCGCGTGTCTTTCTGACTGCCGGTTCTGGCGAGATCAATATCAATGACCGACCGCTGGACCGGTTTTTCGGCCGCCAGACGGCTCGCATGATCGTGCGACAACCGCTGGAGCTCATGAAGCTTACTGACAAGTTCAATGTAAACGTGACAGTCAGCGGCGGCGGTACCACCGGTCAGGCCGGCGCAATTCGACACGGTTTGACACGTGCGTTGATGGCATACGATGAATCGCTTCGTGCGGCTCTCCGAAAGGCCGGCTTTGTCACTCGTGATGCCCGTGCGGTCGAGCGGAAAAAGGTCGGTTTGCGGAAAGCACGTCGGGCGACCCAGTACTCGAAGCGCTAGAATCGCAATTATTGCTTGGCTGCTACCTGCTTCGAAACGGACAGGTTCTTCTCGCGAATTGCGCTGGTTTTAATGAACCTGGATCGGCCCTGATGCCCGTGGAACGCAATTCCTGGGTTTCGTTACCAAAGGTCTGCATTGAACAATCAATGTGCCGGCGCTGAGCAACGCGGGCAGACTTGGGGGATCGTCTAGTGGTAGGACTGCGGACTCTGACTCCGCCAACCTAGGTTCGAATCCTAGTCCCCCAGCCAATATAAAGAAGGCCCGCTCTTGCGGGCCTTCTTTATATTGGCTGGGGGACTTCCCGGATGAGAACCTGGGTTCGACAAAACGGCAGGATTGCCGTTTTGGACGGGCGAAGCGCGCCCGAAGGGCGAGGCTCAGGGATGAGCCGAGTCAATCCTGGTCCCGTGTGAACGAATCCGCTCTTGCGGGCCTTCTTTATCGCTCTTGCGGGCCTTCTTTATATTGGCTGGGGGATCTTTACTTTCCCATTACCCGAATATTTGAATCTTCGCCGATGATCAACACATCGGCCGGCCTGTGTGCAAAAATCCCTACAGTTAGCACGCCAGGCAGCTGGTTGAGGCGAGTTTCCATCTCCAGCGGGTTGCTGATCACCAGGTTATGGATATCGAGAATGTGGTTCCCGTTATCCGTTACGAATTTTTCCCGCCAGATTGGCTGGCCGCGCATTTTGGCGATTTTTCTTGCCACAAAGGATTGTGCCATCGGAATAACCTCGATCGGCAGTGGAAACTCGCCAAGCCTGCCAACGAGCTTGCTGTCGTCAATAATGCAGACGAATTTTCGCGCAGCGCCGGCCAGAACCTTCTCTCTTGTCAGCGCCCCGCCACCACCCTTGATCAGTTGCAGGTGCTTGTTGGCCTCGTCCGCGCCATCGATATAAAGGTCGATATCACCAACCGCATTTAGCAGAGAGACTTCGAAGCCGAGTTCTTCAAGGCGGGCGGTGGTCGCGGTGGAACTGGAAACGATCGCTCGAAGACGGTCTCGCACCGACGGCAATAGGTCAATCAGGTAATTGACCGTAGAACCAGTTCCTACTCCGAGAACGATATCGTTCTCAATGTAATTCAATGCAGCCTTGGCGGCATTCTGTTTCTTTTCGGCTTGTTGCATTGGCTCGTGTTTGTCCGATTGCGAGTATATTGGGAGATATCGGATTGTCCGGTCGATGCTCGATTCGGCAGTGAGCTTAGCCGATCGATGCAAGCGATACCAGATCGCAGGTCCCAAAACGAAATATGCCCGCAATTGCGGGCATATTTCTTATTTTGGAAGAAGGCTTACGGCAAAGTCATGACCCTTGTTCAAGTAACCTGGGCCACTCGGCTGCCAATCTTCCGTCAGTCAGCTAGCCTTTCTTGGAGCCCTTTTTCGAGGACTTCCGCTTGCTGGCTTTCTTCTTGGCTTTGCGCTTCGTTCTGCGCTTGGCCTTTTTCTTGGCTTTCTTCTTAGCCTTCTTCTTGGCTTTCTTCTTGGCTTTGCGCTTGGCCTTTCTCTTGGTCTTGCGTTTCGCTACTTTCTTTTTAGCCTTGCGCTTTGTTTTGCGCTTGGTCTTTCTCTTCGTCTTACGCTTCGCAGCTTTTTTCTTCGCTGCTCGCTTTGGTGCCTTACGCTTCTTGGCGACTTTGCGCTTCGAAGCTTTCTTGCTTGCCTTCTTTTTGGTAGCCATCATTTTCTCCGTGTCGGGTACCCGGCGTTGAGTATATACAACAAAAGCCAAAAATCCAGCAAGTTAAGTGAACCGGTTAACATTTTTGACGATACCGAATTTCGGTGTTTTCGGCATGAAAACGAGCGAAACAAAACTTCGTATGCGGAGCCGCCGATGGCGAAATCGGAAGTGTCCGGAATCCGCAACAACTTTGTCAACGGCAAGGCCGAAAATCCTGGCGGGGAAATTCCGTCGGCAGGAATTCCCCGGCGGCATCTCGATAAGCCTCGTGGGCAGCCTCGTTAATTCTGTCCAGGATAAGAAAAAAAGTTTCGTGCGGTCACCCGGACGGCGACGGCATATACACGAAAAACCCGTATATCCCAAGGGTTTGGCGCGATTTCTTCAATTATTCCCCAATCGATCGCGTCTCCAGAAATCTCTGCACAGGCTTGATGATTTCGGCACAGTTGAGCAGCGAATCGGCGACAAAAATGGTGCTCTTAGGTTTTTTGGGAGACCCATTTCGCCACCGGCTGCGGCGGTCGTAGTATCTGGAAAGCCAGATGATCAAGTCATCGGCGCGGCGCTATCGACAAAATCCGAATTGCCGCAAGGGACGAGTTCGAGTTGGCGATTCGCTTGGATTTTCTCCACGGCGTTACCGTGTCATCGCGCTGCGACTGCGGGTCGAATTTGCGCTTTTTGCGCATGCAATGCGCAAATCTGCGCTGTCGTTCCCGAGTCGAGTGACTGGCGAATTGAAGCAGGCGTCGCTTGTACTTGTCGCAAATACGTGACGTGGTTCGCAAAAATTTTCTAAAGACGGTTGGCTAGGATAGCGAAAGCGATGGCAGGATTCCTGGCATTGGAAACGATTTGCCAGTGAAATCGCATCGCTCCTGGATCGGATACGCGAATCGGGCGTCCGGGAAAGAGGTGACGCCTCCCGCCTGTGCCGTTACCAGCCGTCGCTCTCGAACCGGAGCAACAAGTGGGGTCAGCCGTGACAACAACAGGCATTCCACACGAAGTGGTAGTGCTCATATGTTGCCGACAGTGCACGACCCCGAGGTAAAACGTTAGGGTCGAAAGGTTTCCAGGCCAGCATCGTACACTGCAGGAGGCGTCAATCCTGTTTGACCAGCGGGGCCGGACCAATTCCAGCCATTCGCGGTCCGAAATCGATTATTAAAGGTCGAGCTGCCGGCCGGCGCCCAAGGCCGCATCGACCCGGTCGGCAATCAGTTTGAGGCGCGGTCCGAAATTCGATTCCAGCGCCTTGTCCTTGGCACGCGAATGCAGCAACTCGTTCGCCATATTCAGAGCCGCCATTACGGCGATACGATCCAGGCCGACGACTTTGCCGCTGTCCCGGATTTCTCGCATCTTGGCATTGAGAACCTCGGCTGAATCCAGAAGGTCGGTCCTCTCGCTGGCAGGGCACGATACCTGGTATTCCTTTTCCAGTATTCGAACGCTGACGTGCGCATATATATCGTTCATCCGGTTTGTCCCATCATCATGCAGTCCTGACCATTCGGGGCGTCGACGTCAGCCGCCTTGCTCCATTGCTTTGAGTCGCCCGATCATCGCCTCGACCCGCGCCCGAACCTGCTCATTTTTCTGCAACAGATTGGCACGTTCCGCGGTAAGGACGTCCTGGCGCTGCTTCAGCGAACGGTTTTCGTCCTGCAGCTGGTCACAAACTGTAACCAGCGCGTCCACGCGCTGCTCCAGTCGCTTCAGCTGCTGTTCGAATGCGGCATTGACGTTGTCGGCCATAGCGGCAATATAGAGCCGCAACGATACAGAATCAATCGGTGGTCAGGCCTAATTGGGTTTGAAATGGCCTGTTGCCGTGTTACATGGGATCATTCCCGGTTAATAGGCGGTCCGGGCATTTAACAATGACTAGCCAGAGGCGTATGGCACACGAAATCGAACAATTGGTGCTCGACTCGGTACTGCGGCGCTGCGGTTCCAGCTGGAATGCATCGCAGGCGCATGGGCTGATGTGCAGTCGCCTGGCGCTGCAGGGTGCCGATGCGCTCGAGGGATGCTTGCAACAGGTTCTCGAGGGCACGGATGAGTCCGGTTCGGCGCGCAAGGAGTGTGCGGACCAATTGCGTGAATTGCATGACGATACGTTGCAGCAGCTGGCCGAGCGTGGTTCCGAATTCCGCCTGTTGCTGCCGGACGAAACCGAGAGTACGGCTTTGCGTACCGAAGCAATGGGGCAGTGGTGCGAGGGATTCCTGCACGGACTCGTTATCCGTGCGGAGGGAGATCGACTGAGGAAACGGCTGGCGTCCGAGCCGCTAAGCGAGCTGATAAAAGACCTGCTCGAGATTACCCGTGCCGAGGTGGACGACAGTACGGACCAAGAAACGAACGAAGCGGCTTTCGTCGAGCTTCAGGAGTATCTTCGAGTGGCCGCCCAGTTTGTTTATGAAGAGCTGGCGGAGTTTCGCCAACCGGTTACCCCGAAACTTGCGGGCGGCAGCCCGTCGGGCCACTTGCATTGAGCTGCGCCCGTCCCGTCAACCAACCAAGTCTCTATTGAGTATGAACAGCAAGGAATTTGCACGACGACGCCAGACGCTAATGCGAATGGTGGGCGAAAACGGCATCGCCATCCTGCCAAGCGCACCGCAGGCAATTCGCAGTCGCGACGTCGAATACAAGTACCGTCAGGACAGCGACTTTTACTACCTGACCGGTTTTGCGGAACCGGAATCGGTCGCGGTACTGGCTCCTGGTCGCGAGAACGGCGAATTCATCCTCTTTTGTCGCGAGCGCGACAACGACAAGGAGCGCTGGGATGGGTCCCGTGCCGGAACGGACGGGGCAGTATCGGACTACGCCGCTGATGATGCGTTTCCGATTTCGGATATAGACGACATTCTTCCCGGCATCATGGAGTCCAGAAGCAGCGTCTACTACACGATGGGCGCTTACGCCGATTTCGATGCGCAGGTGGCAGAGTGGGTCAATTCGCTGCGGTCCAAGGGCTCCTCCGGAATTCATACACCGCAGGAATTCGTGGCGCTGGATCACGTGTTACACGACATGCGCCTGTACAAGAGCCGCGCCGAGATATCGGCAATGCGTAAATCAGCGAAAATCGCCGTCGCGGCGCATACCCGCGCCATATCGATGATATCGGCGGGACTCTTCGAGTACCAGGTAGAGGCCGAGTACCTGCATGAATTTCGCCGCCACAACGCCACGATGTCCTATAGCCCGATCGTCGGCTCAGGGGAAAATGCCTGTACCTTGCACTACATCCGCAATAATTCGAGGCTTGAGGACGGCGACCTGGTGCTGATCGACGCCGGTTGCGAACTGGATTATTACGCGTCGGACATCACCAGGACCCTGCCAGTCAGTGGTCGCTTCACCCCGGAACAACTCGCGGTGTATGAAATCGTGCTGCAGGCGCAGCTTGCTGCAATCGACAAGACGCGTGTCGGCAATCACTGGAACGATCCGCACGATGCCGCGGTTGCCGTTATCACGCGCGGCCTGAAAAAACTGGGGCTCTTGCAGGGTTCATTGCCGAAGCTTATTCGCGATGGCGCGTACCGTGAGTTTTTCATGCATCGGACGGGACATTGGATCGGAATGGATGTGCACGACGTTGGCGACTACAAAGTAGGGGACGAGTGGCGGCAACTGGAAAGCGGCATGGTTACGACGGTCGAGCCCGGCATCTATATCACCGCAAGTCGAAAAGTACCGGCCAGGTGGCGAAATATCGGAATTCGCATAGAAGACGACGTGGCTGTCAGCAGCAATGGTCCGGACGTGCTGACCGGCGGCCTGGTCAAGGAACCTGATGCCATAGAAAAGTTGATGGCGGCCTAGGGTTTTCCACAATGGCACAGCGATTGGACTACGACCTCGTCATTGCCGGCGGCGGCATGATCGGAATGAGTCTGGCAATTGCGCTCGATCCGCTCGGGCTGAAAGTCGCCGTCGTTGAGGCAGTCGCGCGCACCGAGCAACAGCAACCCAGTTTCGATGAGCGGTCCACCGCGCTCTCCAGGAGCACTCAACGCACCTTCGAGGCGATCGGTTTGTGGCCGCAGATCGTCGCCGCATCCACGCCAATTCGCAGCATTCACGTGTCGGAGAAAGGTCGTTTCGGCTTTTCGCATATTGATGCGGCAGAACAACGTGTCGAAGCACTTGGATATGTAGTTATCAATCGCGTCCTTGGCAGCGTTCTTCAGGACGCGCTGTCTCGACAAGACCGGGTAGACCTGCATTGCCCTGCCAGGATCTCCTCTTTAGAGCAGGCTGATGAATCTGTCATCGCCACGCTGGAATCCTCGGCCGGCAGCAAAAGACTCCGTTGCCGCCTGCTTGTTGCTGCCGATGGCGCAGGGTCGACTGTGCGCGAGATGCTGGGCATCAGCGCCAGTAAGGTCGACTACGAGCAGGTTGCGGTCATCGGCAATGTGCTGCCGGAGAAAGATCCCGACCATCGCGCATTCGAACGATTTACGCACGAAGGACCGCTTGCATTGCTGCCAATCGCGGACAACAGGGCAGCGTTCGTATGGATTCTGCCACCGGGCCGGGCAAAGTCGGTTTTACAGCTCGACGACAGGTCTTTCACGAATGCATTGCAGGACGCATTCGGCCAGCGTCTCGGGGCATTCTCACGAGTCGGTCAACGTGCAGCGTATCCACTGGCACTGACCCGGGCCAATGGTCTGCATTCAGGGCGCGGTGTGCTGGTCGGCAATGCGGCGCACGGCCTGCATCCTGTGGCAGCACAGGGATTCAACCTGGGCATGCGCGATATTGCGGCGCTGTGCGACTGCCTGCTGGATGCGCGGCGTGAGAATTTTGATCCTGGCGCGATGGAAATACTCGAGGCCTATGCCGCGTGGCGCCGTGACGATCAACGAAAACTCGTCCGATTTACCGACGGACTGGTGCGGCTGTTCGGTGACGAGCGCAGGTCACTTCGGCTGTTACGCAACATCGGCATGCTCGGGTTCGACCTGGTTCCCGGCGTCCGATCCCTGTTTGCCCGGCATACCATGGGACTTGCGGGACGTTTGCCTCGTCTGTCGCGCGGCGTGCCGCTGAAATGAATGAGCGCTTTGACATCGTCATTGCCGGCGCCGGCATGGTCGGCTTGACCATCGCGGCATTACTGGCAAAAAGCACGCATGCGGAGCGATTCAATGTCAGCGTGCTCGATGCAGGTCCCGAACCGCATTTCGATGTAGCGCAAGAACCGGCTTTGCGAGTGTCAGCCATCTCTCCGGGTTCGGCCGAAATCCTGAGCGATGCGGGGGTCTGGGACGACATCCTGTCCACGCGCGCCTGTCCCTATCAGTCAATGCGTGTCTGGGATGCCACCGGTGACATCGATGGACCCGAGACGCTGCATTTCGATGCCGCAGACCTCGGCGTCCCGGAACTGGGGTTCATTGTCGAGAACGCACTTATCCGGGACAGACTGTTACGAAATCTCGCGCAGTCCGGACAGTCGGTACAATTCAACACGCGCATACTGGATCTTCATGCAGCCGGCGATCGGTACCTGGTCAGTGTGGCCAATCGGCCATCGCTCAGGCCGGAGCTGCTGGTTGCGGCAGACGGAAGCAATTCGGGTGTACGCAATGCTGCAGGGATCAAGGTTCGGTCCTGGAACTACTCGCAATCGGCACTTGTCACGCAGGTGCATTGCAAAAGACATCACGCTTACACTGCCTGGCAACGTTTTCTGCGCAGTGGCCCGTTGGCACTGTTGCCGCTGTCCGACGGTCGCGTGTCGATAGTCTGGTCGACATCGACGGATGAGGCCGAACGAGCAGCGGTCGCGTCGGATGAAGAACTCGGACGAATGCTGACCGACGCAAGCGACGCCGTGCTTGGCCAGCTGGTACCCGGTGGTCCGCGTGCCACGTTTCCGTTGCGCGCCCAGTTTGCAGAGCAATATGCACGGCCGGGTCTGGTGCTGACGGGCGACGCGGCGCACAGCGTGCACCCGCTCGCCGGACAGGGAGCGAATCTCGGCCTGGCCGACGCCGCCGCCCTCGTTGCTGAAATCGAAGCCGCACTGGCTGGCGGCGAATTTCCCGGTGACCTGCCGGCACTGCGCCGCTACGAGCGTGCAAGAAAAGGCGCGAATCAGCTGATGTTGCGTTTCATCGATAGCATCAGCCGCCTATTTGCGGCCGAGACACGGCCGATGGCCAGCCTGCGCAGCGGCGGTATGCGACTTTTCAATCGAAGCGGCCCGATTCGCCGCCAGGCTATCCAGGTAGCGCTCGGCCTGCGCCGTTGAAAGTCAGGACAGTGTAGAATCCCGCAGGTCTCCCGGGGAGCGCTGCTGCGACCGTCAGCAAGAATCACAAGAAAATAGGGTCTACATGACAAAGAACACTGTTTGGATACTGGCAGCAATTCTTGTTGCCATCGGCATGCTAACCTTTCTCTACAAGTGGCTGGTACTCGGTTTTCCTCTGTATGCGAAACAGGAAACGCCCGCCTGGACAATCGAAACTGCGATTCGATTTGACAGCGGACCGGGATCGATCAAGGTCAATCTGCAGATTCCCAACCTGACGCCGGGCTTCGGCAAGCTGGATCATTATTCGGTATCGAAAAATTTCGGATTTGGCGTCAACTACGCAGGCGGTGGCCGCGAGGCGCAGTGGACCGTGCGGCGAGCGGACGGCCGACAGACTCTTTTCTATCGAATTGTGGTTTACGAAGACAAAGGCAGCATTCAGTCGGATACGACGCCTCCGTTCCCGATTCCGCCGGTGATTGAAGAGCCGCGGAAAACGGCGGTCGAAGTACTGGTCTCCGAGGTTCGGGATCATTCCGCCGATCCGGCGACTTTTACCGCAGAGTTGTTGCGGTTGGTCAACAGTCCGTCACCCGATCCGAATATCGAGCTCTTGCTCGCTACCGCAGAATCTCCGTCGGATTTCGTGCAGACGATGACAGACGTACTGGCGTTCGCGCGCATTCCGGCGCGCATGGTGCGCGGAATCATACTGCAGGATCAACAACGCAATGTAAGTCCGGTTGCCTGGCTGGAAATTCACGACGGCGATCGATGGCGCTACTTCAATCCGAATAGCGGCGCGGAGGGCTTGCCGGACAATTATCTCATCTGGTGGCGCGGCAGTGAGCCGTTGATTCGCGTCGAGGGTGGCAGCAACGTTGAAGTCAGCTTCGCCGCACAAAGGAATTATATCGATGCCATGGCGATTGCAGAGAAGCGTGCTGAACTCGAGCAGTCGCCCTTGTTCGATTTTTCCTTGTTCAGTCTGCCGATCCAGACTCAGGCTGTGTACAGCGTTATCCTGATGATTCCAATCGGTGCCCTGATCATGGTGTTGATGAGAAACGTTGTCGGCATCGACGCATTCGGCACGTTCATGCCGGTGTTGATCGCATTGGCATTCCGCGAGACGCAATTGTTGTGGGGTACGATTCTGTTCGTGCTGCTTGTCGCGATGGGCCTGAGCATTCGCTTCCTGCTCGAACGGCTGCGGCTGTTGCTGGTGCCGAGACTGGCCTCCGTGCTGATCGTCGTCGTCATACTGATGATGCTTATCAGCATTCTCTCGCACAAACTCGGCATGGAGACGGGGCTGTCGGTCGCATTGTTCCCGATGGTCATCATTGCCATGACTATCGAACGGATGTCCGTGGTATGGGAAGAACGCGGTCCGGGAGATGCGATGCGCGCCGGTCTCGGCAGCCTCGTCGTTGCAGTCGTTGCTTACCTGGCTATGGGCATGAACTGGCTGGAGCACCTGATCTTCGCTTTTCCCGAACTGCTGCTTGTGGTGCTCGCCGGCGTCATTCTGCTTGGACGCTATACGGGCTACCGGTTCACCGAACTCGGTCGATTCAAGGCAATAGGAAAGGACTGAGATGCTCGAGACCGTCAGACGCCTGAGGAATGCCGGTGTGCTCGGCCTGAACGAGCGCAACGCCGATTTCATCATGCGTCTCAATCCGCGGCATTATTATCCTCGCGTCGACGACAAGGTACTGACAAAGAAGCTGGCCATCGAGGCTGGCATGGCCGTGCCGGAACTTTACGGTGTCATCGATCACCAGGGCGATGTGCGGAAGTTCGCAGAAATCGTCGAGGACCGTGAAAGCTTCGTCATCAAGCCGGCGCAGGGCAGCGGCGGCGACGGAATCATCGTCATTGTCAGTCGCACCAAGCGGAAAAAGGACACGTTCCGGACCGCGGGCGGATTGCTAATCACAACGGCTGAACTCGAACACCATATCTCGAATATCGTCAGCGGCCAGTACAGCCTGAGCGGCGGCAAGGACGTCGCGCTGATCGAGTATTGCGTGCAGTTCGATCCACTGTTCGAACATGTCAGTTACCAGGGTGTCCCGGATATACGCGTGATCGTCTATCGCGGATACCCGGTGATGGCGATGGTGCGCCTGCCAACCCGTTCCTCTGACGGAAAAGCGAATCTGCACCAGGGTGCGGTCGGTGCCGGAATCGATATGAGCACCGGGATGACCTTGTCCGGCGTGCTCGGCAACGACGTCGTCGATGAACACCCGGACACCGGGGCATTGATCGCCGGTCTGAAGATCCCGCAGTGGGATTTCATTCTGCAATCGTCGGCGCGCGGCCTCGAGGTGACGGAACTGGGCTATCTCGGTGTCGACATGGTGATCGACCGAAATCTCGGTCCATTGATTCTCGAGATGAACGCGAGGCCCGGACTGAATATACAGATTGCGAATGGGATTGGTATTTCCGGGCGAACCCGGAGAATCGACGAGATTTACAACGCCGACGACGATCCTGTCGAGCGCGCAAGGATTTCGCGAATCGAATTTGCCGCCGAACGCCAGGAATCCCTGCCGCTCGACGACACTAATTAATCGACGGTTATTTGCCCGGCAAGCCAGCGGTGCATGCGGGTCTCCAGCACCTCCAGCGGCAGTGCGCCGCCGCCCAGCAGCGCGTCGTGGAATGCGCGAATATCGAAGGCATCGCCGAGCGTCTGTTCCGCGGTGCGTCGCAGTTCCAGCATTTTCAGTTGACCGATCTTGTAAGCCAGAGCCTGCCCCGGCCAGCCGATATACCGGTCGATCTCGTTGATGATGTCGAGTTCGGTCTTCGCGGCGTTTTCCTTGAAGAAGTCGATTGCCTGTTGCCGGGTCCAGCCTTTGTAGTGCATGCCGGTATCGACCACCAGTCGGACGGCGCGCCACATCTCGTAGGTGAGCGCGCCGAAACGCGAGTACGGGTCTTTGTAGAGGCCGAGGTCGTATCCGAGGCTTTCGCTGTAAAGCCCCCAACCTTCCGTAAACGCTGTGAACCCGGAAAAGCGCCGAAACTCGGGCATGTCGCCGAGTTCCATCTGCAACGCAATCTGCAGGTGGTGGCCAGGCATCGCTTCATGCACTGACAATACTTCCATCTCGTATTTCGGCCGTACTTCCGGTTTGTAGAGATTCACGTAGTAGTAACCGGCGCGACTGCCATCGGCCGCCGGCTGGTTGTAGTACGCAGTGGTCGTGTCTGGCGCGATGTTGTCCGGAATCGGGCGCAGACCGTAAGGCATGCGCGGCAATACGCCGAACAGCTTCACGAGTTCCGGATCGATACGTTTGCAGATCGCCAAGTAGGCATCGAACAGTTCCTCCGGCGTCTCATAGTAGAACTGCGGATCATTGCGCAGGAATTCGAGGAAATCGGTGAAACTGCCGGCAAATTCGAGATCGTCGATGATCAGCTGCATTTCGCCACGGATGCGCTTCACTTCCGAAAGACCCAGGCGATGTATCTCGTCCGGCGTCATCGGGGTGGTCGTATAAACCCTGGTTCGATATTCGTAAAAGGCCTTGCCGTCGGGCAGTTCGGATGCGCCGATGCTCGCGCGGCTGGCCGGCAGGTAAGTTTCACTGAAGTATCTTGCGAAGTCCCGGTACGCAGGCACGATGGAACTGTCGATGATCTTTTTCGCCGCCGCCCGGAGCCGCTCCTGCTCTGCCGGCGGAATGTTGTCCGGCAGGTTTTTGAAGGCACCATAAAACGGGCTGTCCTCGGCGTTCTCGACCAGTTGTGCAGCGATCTGGTCGGGCACGCGGTCCATCAGCACTTTTGGCGGCATGTAGCCCCTCTTTCTGCCTTCCTCCTGCAACGCCATGGTCTGCGCGATGACCTGGTCGATGGCTGCCATACGCTTCAGCCAATCCTCCACGTCGCCGACCGTGGTCAGGCGGATCCTTTCGGCTACGGAATCCAGCGTTTGCACACCGCCACGCTGACTGATGGGCATCAGGTAATTGCGAAACTGGAAGCCCTCGATCTCGGTCATCAGGTCGCGCCGAAACAGTTCGTAGTTCAGCTGGTTGGCGGAATCGAGTTGCGTTGGATCGATCGCCAGCAGCCGCCGCATGAAATCACGTTGCTGCTGCTGCTGCGCTTCGATGTTTTGCAGGCTCGAATCGCTCCAGCGATCGTTGTAACGCCGGTCACCCAGCGATGAGGCCATCACCGGGTTTTCCCGGAGCTGCCACTCCCAGGCATCCTTCAGCAGCACAGCGAACTCGTCCGTGGGCGCCGCGATTGAAAGATTTCCGATAAGAATCAGTAATGTTGCAACAACAGTTCGAACCACGCTCATGACGGCACTCCGGAAAAGTCAGGCAGGCATTGTTGCTGCCTTCTTTGCAGCTGGCAACCACATGCTGTCTTGGCTATCATGCGCGCACCAATCCACAGGGTATGCAGAAGAGACCCCTAACGGGGCGCCGAAGGCGCAACTCGCTCGGAAACGCTCAGGCAAACGGACTGCATACGCTGATTGGCTCTGGAGAGAGGCCGGCAACGGTCCGCCGAAGGGGTAAGCGGCCGGTAGGGCGTAAGATCTCTCAGGTAATCAGGACAGAGGGGCGACTGCGAAGGTCTCCGGCCACACCAATTTTCGACATTGGTGTGGCACGGGGATTTGGCAGTCGCCCTTTTTTTTTGTACCTGAAAAATACGGCTGGGGAAAACTGTGGGCAAGCGAACACCGCTCTATCAGAGTCACGTCGACGGCGGTGCAAAGATCGTCGACTTCGGCGGCTGGGACATGCCGCTGCACTATGGCTCCCAAATCGAAGAACATCACGCCGTCCGGCGCAAGGCCGGCATGTTCGACGTGTCGCACATGACCGTCGTCGATGTGGCGGGTGCGGATGCTCAACGCTTCCTGCAACGACTCCTGGCCAACGACGTTGCCAAACTCAAGACCGAAGGCAGGGCGCTTTACAGCTGCATGCTGACTCCGGAAGGTGGTGTCATTGACGATCTGATCGCCTATTACAGAGGGCCACAACGCTACCGTGTTGTAGTCAACGCTGCCACGCGTGACAAGGACATGGCATGGATCGACAGGCAGGCCGATGCCTTTGACGTTGCCGTTGACGAAAGGCCGCAGCTGGCAATGATCGCGATGCAGGGTCCGGAAGCCCGCGATCTCGCAGTGCCACTCGTCGGAATCGAGTGGCGCGAGGCGGCACGCGACCTGTCGCCATTCTGTGCGCTGGAGACGGACACGATGTTCATTGCCAGGACTGGCTATACCGGCGAAGACGGTTGGGAAATCATGTTGCCAGGCGAAGCCGCTGCGGATTTCTGGCGACAATGCGTTGATGTCGGCATACGGCCCTGCGGCCTTGGCGCGCGCGACACGCTGCGCCTCGAAGCGGCAATGAACCTGTACGGCAACGACATGGATGAAAGCACCTCACCGCTGGTGTCAGGACTCGGTTGGACCGTTGCCTGGGAGCCCGCGGATCGTGATTTCATCGGCAGGTCGGCGTTGGAAAGCGTACGCGGGGACAGCAGCAAGCCGCGATTCGTCGGCCTGATTCTCGAAGGCAAAGGCGTGTTGCGAAATCATCAGCGTGTGGTTGTCGCCGGTCATGGCGAGGGTGAAATCACGAGTGGCGGTTTTTCGCCCACTCTGGAACGATCGATTGCGTTGGCGAGAGTGCCGGCCGGCGACTACGACAAGGCGCAGGTTGACATCCGGGGGCGACTGCTCGACGTTCGCGTCGTTCGACCGCCGTTCGTGCGCAACGGTAAATCCTGTATTGACTTGTAAGAGCACTTTTGGAACACCTTAGGGGAGTGGAACGATGAGCGAATTGCCAGGCGAGCTTTTATATACGGAAGAACACGAATGGTTGCGCCAGGAGGAAGATGGCAGCGTTACCATTGGAATCACCGACCATGCGCAGGCTGCCCTCGGTGACCTCGTGTATGTCGAGTTGCCGGAAGTCGGCGCCGAGCTGGATGCGGGCGACGAGATGGCGGTCGTCGAGTCGGTCAAGGCGGCATCGGACGTATACGCGCCGGTGGGCGGGACCGTTCTCGAGGTGAACAGCGATCTCGCGGACGATCCCGAGAAAATCAATTCCGATCCTTACGGCGACGGATGGATCGTGCGTATGCAGCCGAACGACTTGGACGAGAGCAACACCATGGATCCGGACGCGTACCAGGAACTGCTGGATTCGCTGGAAGACTGAGCGTCAGTAACAGAAGGGACAACAGAGACTCATGCCATTTATTCCGCACACGGACGACGACGTCAAAGCGATGCTGGAGACCATCGGGGTCGACAGCATCGAACAGCTGTTTGACGAGATACCCAAAGAACTCAGGATCGATGAACTGAAGGGGGTTCCGGAGGCGCTCTCCGAAATGGAAATCACGCGCCTGATGCGGGCACGATCCCGGCAGGACGGCGTGCCGCTGTGTTTTATCGGTGCAGGCGCTTATGAGCACCACATTCCGACAGCGGTGTGGGACATAGCCACGCGCGGGGAGTTCTACAGTGCCTACACACCTTACCAGGCAGAGGCGAGCCAGGGCACCTTGCAGGTCATTTACGAATACCAGTCGATGATCACGGCGCTGACCGGCCTGGATACCAGTAACGCGTCGCTTTATGACGGTGCATCGGCGCTGGCTGAGGCGTCGCTGATGGCGGTTCGCTCGAATCGCACCGCCAAATCCAGCCGCATTCTGCTGGCTGCCGGCGTCAACCCGACCTATGAAAAAGTGGCTGCTGCCATATCCGGTAGCCAG
This sequence comes from Gammaproteobacteria bacterium, assembly GCA_029865385.1. Lineage (GTDB taxonomy): Bacteria > Pseudomonadota > Gammaproteobacteria > Steroidobacterales > Woeseiaceae > JAKEGN01. The sequence goes on along the minus strand of JAOUGX010000034.1, from coordinate 9,503 downwards.
GGCCTGCACTTCGAGCGCTTGCCGCTGGACAAGAAGAGCGGCACGACCAATCTGGCGGCGCTGCAAGGTGACCGGCAGCAAGCGGTTGCCCTGGTCGTTCAGCAACCGTCTTTCTTCGGCACGCTCGAACCAATGGACAAACTGACTGACTGGGCGCACGCGAACGGCGCGCTGCTCATTGCCGTTGTCAATCCGACGTCGCTTGCGATACTCAAAGCGCCAGGAGCCTGGGGAAAGAACGGTGCCGACATCGCTTGCGGTGAAGGGCAGCCGCTCGGGGTGCCACTGTCGTCCGGCGGCCCCTATTTCGGATTCATGGCGTGCAAGCAAGTGCTGGTGCGGCAAATGCCCGGACGTATTGTCGGGCGAACTTCCGACGTCGATGGCAAACCGGGATTTACGCTGACACTGCAGGCGCGCGAGCAACACATTCGAAGAACAAAGGCGACCTCGAATATCTGCACCAACCAGGGTCTAATGGTAACGGGAGCGACTATCTACATGTCGCTGCTTGGCCACCAGGGCATCGCACGGGTTGCGCGGAGTTCTCAGGCGGCGACAGCGCGGCTTGCCGGGTTGCTGAGCCAGATCGACGGCGTCAGTTTGCTGTTCGACGGCGCGCATTTCCACGAAATTGTGATCGGCCTCGACAGGCCGGTTGCACCGGTGCTCGATGCGCTGGCCGCGCAAGGCATTCTCGGTGGCTTCGATCTCTCGACACACTACCCGGAACTGGGCAATGCGCTTCTGGTGTGCGCGACCGAGACCAAGACGGATGCCGATCTGGAAGCCTACCAGGCGGCGTTGGGCAACATCCTCGCGAAAGGAAAAACCCGATGCAGCGGATAGTCTACGACGGATCGAGTTATCGTACCTACGGTGATCTACCTGCCGTTGGCAGCCGTGCACCGGACGTATCCCTGGTCAATACCGAGCTTCAGGATGTATCGCTTGCAAACTGGCTGGGCCTGCGCAAGGTACTGAATATTTTTCCGAGCATCGACACACCGGTGTGCGCGCGCTCTGTGGTCGTTTTCGACAGGCTCGCAAAGGATCACGACGACGTTGCGATGCTCATGGTGTCCTACGACCTGCCGTTCGCTCATCGACGTTTCCTCCAGGAGCACGACCTGACCCACGTGGTCAGCCTCTCCGCCATTCGTCACGCAGGCTTCGGCGAGAACTACGGAGTGCAAATAGTCGAAGGCCCGCTTGCCGGCATGTTTTCCAGGGCGGTCGTCGTGCTGGACGAGAACAACACCGTGGTACACAACGAACAAATTGCTGACATCGGCGACGAGCCGGACTATATCGCGGCCTACAATGCGCTTGGGATCGAAGTCGATCCCCACCTACTTGACGATTAATACTGGAACGACTCAATGACTGAAATGTTGATATTCGAGAGATCGCGGCCCGGGCGAAGGGCTTACGCACAGGCGCCGGCGGCCGAGGATACGATCGATATTCCGGCGCAGTTCCTTCGTACCGACAGACCGCTGTTGCCGGAAGTCTCGGAGTTGCAGGTTGTCCGTCATTACACGCGCTTGTCTCAGCAAAATTTTTCAATCGATACGAACTTCTATCCGCTGGGTTCGTGCACGATGAAATACAATCCGCGTGCCTGTAATGCGCTGGCGATGTTACCGGGCCTGGCGAATCGCCATCCGCTCGGCCCGGTCAGTCAAGGCCAGGGATTCCTCGCCTGCATGTACGAATTGCAGGAGATGCTCAAGGCCGTCACCGGCATGCGCGCCGTTTCGCTGACACCGATGGCAGGCGCACAGGGCGAACTGGCCGGCGTACTGATGATGCGCGCTTATCACACGTCGCGAGGCGATCATACAAGGACGGAGATCATCGTTCCGGATGCCGCGCACGGCACCAATCCGGCAACAGCAACAATGTGCGGCTGCGTGGTTCGGGAGATTTCCACGGGTCCGGACGGCGACGTCGATATGCAAGCGCTCAAAGCGGCGGTCGGGCCAAAGACGGCGGGCATCATGCTGACCAACCCGTCAACGCTCGGTGTGTTCGAACGCAGGATCAGCGAGATTCGGCGCATAGTGGATGAGGCCGGTGGACTTTTGTATTACGACGGCGCCAATCTCAATGCCATTCTCGGCAAGGTGCGGCCGGGCGATATGGAGTTCGACGTCATCCACATGAACCTGCACAAGACTTTTTCGACGCCACATGGCGGCGGTGGTCCGGGTTCCGGCGCGGTAGGCGTCGGCAAGCGACTGGAACCGTTTCTGCCGATTCCCGTGGTAGGCAAAGACGACGGCGGCGCGTACCGATGGTTCTCGGAAGAGGATCTGCCGCACAGCATCGGCCGCCTGTCCGGATTCATGGGCAATGCCGGAGTGCTTCTTCGTGCTTACGTCTACATGCGCATGGTCGGCAAGGACGGCATGCGTCGCATCGGCGAGTTCGCCACCCTGAATGCGAATTACCTGCAAGCTAGACTGAAGGCTGCCGGGTTCGAACCGGCATTCCCGCATCGTCGCGCGAGCCATGAATTCATTATCACGCTGAAGACAATGGCGCGAACCCTGCACGTCACCGCCATGGATGTCGCTAAAGCCCTGCTGGATCAGCAGCTGCATGCGCCAACCACCTATTTTCCGTTGCTCGTACCCGAATGCCTGCTGATCGAGCCGACTGAAACCGAGACCCGCGAGGCGCTGGACCGGTTCGCGGATGCGATGATCGCCATTGCCGAACAGGCAAAGGTCGACGCCAGCAAGGTCAAGGGTGCGCCTTATACCATGCCGGTTCGACGGCTGGACGACGTCAAGGCTGCTCGCAACCTCGATCTCGCCTACAAACCGGGTGCCTGATCCTTTTTTTTTGTGACCGGACCGCTCGTCCGCGCAGCGCGGATTTATGCATAATGGCCGTCGAATCCCGAGCTGGCTGAAAAACCGGGGAACTGCATGCCCCGTTTATCAGTCCAGAGATACGGACACATCGTCCGCGCAGACAGGATAACCATGCGAAACAAATTGATCCCGGCAATGATCTCGCTCTGCCTGTTGCAGGCTGCCGCAGCGGAAGTGCCGGAGTGGGTCGGAACCCTGGAACGTATCTCGAGCGGTGTCGTTTCGATACGCGTCGACAGCACGCGGGCGTTCGATACCGAGTGGAATTCATCGAGCCAGGCCACCGGTTTTGTCGTAGATGCAGAGCGTGGCCTGATACTGACCAACCGGCACGTCGTCACGCCGGGACCAGTCGTTGCCGAAGCCGTATTCCTGAATAACGAAGAGGTCAGGCTGACACCGGTGTATCGCGATCCGGTGCACGACTTTGGCTTCTATCGCTACGATCCGAAGGCACTGCACTACATCAAACCGGCAGAACTGCCGCTGGTTCCCAGGGGAGCTGCCATCGGCCGCGAGATTCGTGTCGTGGGCAATGATGCGGGAGAACAACTCTCTATTCTCGCTGGCACGATCGCGCGCCTCGATCGCCGGGCGCCGGACTACGGGCGAGGCAAGTACAACGATTTCAATACTTTCTATTACCAGGCGGCCTCGGGAACGTCGGGAGGATCGTCCGGCTCGCCGGTGGTGAACATAGAAGGGGAGGTCGTTGCGTTGAATGCCGGCGCGAACAACGCTGCCGCAAGCAGTTTTTTCCTGCCGCTCGATCGAATCGAACGTGCCCTGAAGCTGATTCAGGACAATGAACCGATCACGCGTGGCACATTGCAGACGGTTTTCATCAGCAATGCCTACGATGAATTGCGCCGGCTCGGCCTCAGTGAAGAGTCTGAAGCGCTTGCGCGCAAGGTCGACCCCGATGCGACGGGAATGCTCAGCGTGCAGCAGGTCATTCCCGAGTCCGCCGCCGATGGCAAACTGCAGGCCGGCGATATCCTGCTTCGTATCAACGGCGAGTTGGTCACCGAGTTTGTACCGCTGGCGGCGATTCTCGACGAAAGCGTCGGCCGGACTATCACGATTGAATTCGAACGCGGTGGCAAACACAAAATCGAAAAAATCGTCGTTGACGACCTGCATGCTATTACGCCGGCCGAGTACCTCGAGTTCGGCGACGCTATCGTCAACAACCTGTCGTATCAGCAGGCCCGGCATTACAACCGTGCGGTCAGTGGCGTTTACGTTGCGAATCCGGGATACATGCTTGGCAAGGCCGCCATTCCGCGCGGCGCGGTGATTTCCGAGGTCAGCGGCACGCCGGTACACAATATCAATGACCTCGAACGCGAGATCGACAAGCTGGCCGAAGGCGACCGCGCTGCAATTCGTTTCCATACGATCGAAGATCCGCGAAACAGCGTTTTGCGCCCCGTGGAAATGGACCGCAACTGGTTTCCGGCGCGTTATTGTCACCGGGATGATGAAACGGGCCTGTGGCCGTGCCGCGCTCTGGCAGCCGGGCCCGCTCCTTCGCCGCCGGAGTCCGGCAGCACGCGATTCTCGACCTACGATGATCCGTACATCAATGCCATTGCACCGTCACTGGTGGTCGTTACTTTCGACCTGCCTTACACGGTATCCGGCGTGGCGGACAAGAATTACTACGGCACCGGCCTCATCGTCGATGTGGAGCGCGGTTTCGTCGTCGTCGACAGGAACACGGTTCCGATCGACATGGGCGACGTGACGATAACCTTGGCGGGTTCGCTTCAGATCAAAGGCACAGTCAAGTACGTTCATCCGCTGCACAACCTTGCCGTCGTGGCCTATGATCCTGCACTGATCGGCGACACGCCGGTGCGTGCGGCGGTTTTCGATACGACGGAATTGATACCGGGTCGCGCGGTATGGGTGGCCGGTCTCAAAGGCGATCACCAGCTGGTGCACCAGGAAGCCATCGTGGCGTCGGTAGAACCGATGATGTTGCCGTTGTCGCGGACGTTCCGGTTTCGCGATTCGAACCTGGAAAGCGTCTCGCTGGTCAATGGACCCAATGATTTCGACGGCGTCGTGATCAATGACGACGGCCAGGTTCTCGCGATGTGGTCGAGCTTCGCTTACCAGGCAGGCGGTGAATCCGATCAGTTCAATCGCGGCATAGCCAGCGAACTCGTGAGCGAATTCGTCGACATTGTGCGCTCCGGGAAGCCCGTATACTCGCTGGAGGCTGAGTTTGTATACCTGCCGCTGTTTGCTGCGCGCAAGCTCGGTCTGGATGATGAATGGCTGGCGAAGCTCGAGCAGCACAACCCGAAGGGCAGGCGCGCGCTGAATATAAGCCGGCTGGTGGCCGGTACGCCGGCAGCGGAAAAACTGCGCAACGGCGACATGATTCTTGCCGTAGACGGCAAGATCGTCACCACCTATCGGGAACTGGAGCGTGCCGTGCAGAAAGCGAAAGTTCTGCTGACCGTATGGCGCGACGGCGCGGCGCAGCAGATCAGGACAGAAACCGTTTCGCTGGGTGGCAACGGTCTCGACCGGGTCGTCTCCTGGGCCGGTGCTCTGTTGCAGAATCCCCATCGCGCCATGGCGGCACAAAGAGGAATAGAGCCGTACGGCGTGTACGTCGCTTTCTTCAGTTACGGCTCGCCGGCAACCCGTTACGGGCTCTGGGCCGGGCGGCGCATCGTCGAGGTGGATGAAATCCCGACGTCGGATCTGCAGACTTTCCTGCGGGTCGTAGCGGGAAAACAGGACCAGACTTCGGTCCGGCTGAAAACCATAACGTGGAATGATTCGATAGAAGTCATTACCCTGAAGCTGGACAACCACTACTGGCCCGCTTATGAGATCAGAAAAACCAGGGATGGCTGGCAGCGATTTGAGATCGGCTGACGTATCCTCAGCTCGTCGTCGATCTGCCCTGACTGCCGGCGCTGGCCTGTTCGTTGCCGTGGTCGTGATGAGCCATGTTGCAGTCGCGCAGGCCTTGTACAAGTATCGAGGCGCCGACGGCGAATGGATCTTCTCGGATCGGCCGCCGGCCGAGGAACGCACGGTCGAGATCCGCGAACTGCAGAGGGGCCCGGGGAAGCCGAAGGTGCAGGTGGTCGACCGGCGTTTCGATCGACAGATAGGGCTCATAGCCCTGAACGAATTCTACTCGCCGGTCGAAGTTGTGCTGGCACTGGACGAATTGCGCAACGTCGGCTTGCCTCCACCTGATACGAGCCTGCGCTGGGTAGTGCCGGCGCGCAGCAGCGCCGAACTGCTGCGGCTCGATGCGATCGAGGACAACGCGGCGTCCGGCATCAGCTATCGATTCATCTGGGTTGCGGGTGATCCGGACAGTGAGCACCTGCCGCCGCGCCCCTATCGCGCACCGTTTGCGCTGTCACGAGCCTATCGAATTTCGCAGGCGTTTCCCGTCGGCATAACGCACACGACTCCAGACAGCCGTTACGCCGTCGACATCGCAATGCCGGTTGGCACCGATGTCTACGCGGCCCGTGGCGGAATCGTTGTTGAAGTGGCTGCCACGAACTATCGTGGCGGTCTCGACACAAGCAGGGAAGGTGCCGAGGCGAACCTGGTGCGAATCCTGCACGACGATGGCACTTTCGCCATATACGCGCACCTCAGTCTCAATTCGATCCGGGTTAAGCCGGGCGACGAGGTTGTGCGCGGCCAGTACATTGCCGAGTCCGGAAACACCGGCTTCTCAAGCGGTCCGCATCTGCATTTCGCCATCGTGCGCAACCGAAATCTGCGCATGGATTCGGTTCCGTTCGTCTTTGAAGGCCAGGGCGGCAGCGAGGTGACACCCGAAACCGGAGTCGAGCTTCGCGCCTACTGATCCTGTGCGGGCTCGCGCATGGCGGTCGCCAGAGCTTCGAAGCTCGTCAGCGGTAACGAACAGTGCGTGCCCTTGCAACGATACGCGACAGTTTCTCCGGCCAAGGGACGCCGATCGTCGAGTACGCCGGGCAGACCTGTGGCTGCCCTTTCAATGGCGAACACGAGCCTCGCGGGGGCATACAGTTTTGCCGCAGCATCGCGCCAGTGCGCGACTTCGTCGGCGTCACCGCGGATTACGATGATTTCGGGATGCTCGAGATATTCTTCCAGCGCCGTAATCAGTGAGACATGACCGTGCGGGTACTCGCGCATCGCTTGCCAGGCATTCTGCAGCGTCTTCTCCGTGGCATCCAGGAAACGCGTTTCGCCGAGCAGGAATCCCAGCCGCTGCAGTGCGAATGCCGCGATGCCGTTTCCGGACGGGACCGCTTCGTCCGCCAACGGTTTCGGCCTGTCGATCAGCGTTTCGTGGTCGTCGGCGGTGAAGTAAAAGCCGCCTTCCTGCCGATCGTAGAAATGCTCGAGCAGCAGGTCCGCGAGATCCATGGCGAATTCGAGGTGTCGCGTTTGCCAGTCCGACTGCAGCAACTCGAGCAACGCATCGAGCAGAAACGCGTGATCGTCGAGGTAGGCAGGGAAACGGACTCTGCCATCCTTGTAACTGGCGTAAAGGCGTCCGTCTTTGATCAAAGTCTGCCGGATGAAATCGGCCGCCTGTCCCGCCGCCGCCGTCAGCTCCGGTCGGCCAAGCGCACGACCGGCTATCGCCAGTCCGCGAATTGCCAGCGCATTCCACGAGGTCAGCTGTTTCTCGTCGCGAGCCGGCCAGACGCGAGTGCAGCGGGCGGCGAGTAATTTCGCCTTGGCAGAAGCCAGCCGTCTTGCCAGATCTGATACCGGGGATTTCGAGGACTTCGCGATGGCTTGCAGGGTTTCATGCACCGTCAGGTGCCAGTAGCCTTCGAAATTCGCTTCGGCATCGAGGCCATAATGCGGTGTTACGATGGAAAGCTCATCCGCGGTGAGCAATTCTTCGATCTGCTCGCGGCTCCAGACGAAGAAGCGACCTTCATGGCCTTCCGAGTCTGCATCACGGGTTGAGTAAAACCCTCCATCCGGCGAGCGCATGTCCGCGAGGATCCAGTCTGCCGTCTCATTGGCGATGCGTTCGAACAATGCTTCGCCAGTGGCCGCGTGGGCCTGCGCATACAGCGCGAGCAGCGGCCCGTTGTCGTATAGCATTTTCTCGAAATGCGGAATCTGCCAGTAACGGTCGACGGAATAACGGCAGAAGCCGCCGCCGAGCTGGTCGTAGATTCCACCCTCGGCCATTCGCGTCAGAGTCAGCGACGCCATGAACAAGGCGTCGACATCCGGTTCGGCACCGTTCGCCGTACTGTGCCAGTGTCGAAGAACCCGATCGATGCTGGTCGGGTGCGGAAATTTGGGTGCGGCACCGAAGCCGCCGAATTCGCGATCAAAGGATTTTGCGAGCGCTTCGCGGGACGCACGCAGAGGCGCGTCGTCCAGAGTCCTGCCGGCGGCCGGCCGGGGCTTCAGGCGAACGAAAACGTCGCTCAGTTGCTCTCCCTGAGCGCGCACATCGTCTTTGTTGTCGCGATAATATTCGGCGACACGACGCAACAGGTCGCCGAAAGAGGGCATGCCGTAGCGCGCCTCATTCGGGAAATAGGTGCCGCCGAAGAAGGGGCGCTGGTCCTCGGGATTGATAAACATCGTGAGCGGCCAGCCGCCGCCGCGCTGCGTCAGCAGCTGGTGCGCCGTCTGGTAGATCTTGTCGATGTCCGGCCGCTCCTCACGGTCCACTTTGATATTGACGAACAGTTCGTTCATAAGGCTGGCCGTTCTGTCGTCTTCGAAGGATTCGTGCGCCATCACGTGGCACCAGTGACAGGCGGAGTAACCGACGGAAAGCAGGATCGGTTTGTCCTCTTCACGTGCTTTTCGCAGTGCCTCCTCACCCCACGGATACCAGTCGACCGGATTGGCCGCGTGCTGCTGCAGGTAGGGGCTGGTTTCGCCCTCGAGGCGGTTCGGTTTTTCGTTGTTTTTCGTCATGGCTGGGCACTATAACCCAGGCCAGGCACGCCGCTCGCCTAATCCGGTAGCAATGCTAAACTAGCGCGCATGCTCACCTATCCCGAAATCGACCCGATCATCTTCTCGATCGGCGTCGTCAAGATTCGCTGGTACGGACTGATGTACGTCATCGGTTTCGTGCTGGCATGGTGGCTGGCGAAAAGGCGCGCGGTCAGGAGCTGGTCCGTGATCAAACCAGCCCAGGTCGACGATCTGATTTTCTATTCGATGCTTGGCGTGATCATCGGAGGCAGGCTTGGCTACTGTCTCGTATACGGCTGGCAGGACCTGCTGCGTGATCCGCTGTACATCTTCAAAATTACTCAGGGCGGCATGTCGTTTCACGGCGGGCTGGCCGGTGTCATGGTCGCGATGTGGTGGTATTCGAGGCGGCTTGGCGTACGCATGTGGGGCGTATGGGATTTCGTGGCGCCGCTGACACCACTCGGTCTCTTCTTCGGACGCATCGGCAACTTCATCAACGGCGAGCTATGGGGCAAGCCGACCGACGTGGCCTGGGCGTTCGATATCAACGGCGTAGGCCTGCACCCGTCACAGCTTTATGAAGCGCTCCTCGAAGGCCTGTTGTTGTTCATCATCCTGTGGCAATTCTCGGCGAAGGAACGTCCCTATATGTCGGTATCCGGCCTGTTC
>JAOUGX010000195.1 GCA_029865385.1 Gammaproteobacteria bacterium | reverse complement strand
GCCCGAATACGGCAGGTTGTCGCCGACCTGGTAACCCGCATCCGAAAATCCGCGGATCAGCGCTTCCGCTGTCGGACGGTCCTTGTCCCATAAGATACCGATCTCCCACGGTCGGGAAACGCCATCCAGAACCGGTGTGAAGCTGTGGATGGACAGCACCATTGGAAATCCGGCATTAGCGCGTTGCTGCGCGGACAACCGCGCTATTTCACGATTTATCGCCGCGTGATAGGGCCAGTAGATTTCATCGGCACGTGCGGCTTTCTGGGCTTCGCTCAGGTGCCGGTTTCCCGGTACCAGGATGCCATCTCCGAACACGAGAAATGCCCCGGGATCCAGAAGTTGCCGGTTGCAGTCCACGACCAGACGCGAATAGGCTGCCAGCACGGCGGTAAGCGACAAGGCCATCGCAAGCCTTTCGGTCAACGCACCCGCCCCGATATCCCAGGCCAGGTGACAGCGCATTGCCGCCGGATCCAGGCCGAGGCTGCCGACCGACGCCGGAAAGCGGCGGCTGGCATGGTCACAAAGGAGCAATACCGGGTGGCTCGAATCCTCGTTCAACACGCGGAACGGGGCAGGTTCGTCGTCCGCGAGCAGTGTCGCAGTGTTTTCTTGTACGGAACTTTTTACGGGCATGGATTCGCATGCAGTTCAAACGGGATGACCAGTGTAACGCATCGGCGTGCAGGAAAGCGCAGCCGTTGCAGGCTGCTCAGGCGAGTCGGGAAAAGCTTTCGTCGGCCCAGGGTTCGAAAGTCTGCACCGAAGTGGGCCTTGCTATAAGATAGCCCTGTGCGTATTCGACGCCGAGTTCGCTCAGCTTGTCCAGCACCTCACGGGTTTCGACGCGCTCGGCAATCGTCGCGATGCCCATCGCGCGGCCGACTTCATTGATCGCTCGCACCATGCTTTCGTCGACGCGGTCTTCCGCCACATTGCGGATGAACTGGCCGTCGATCTTCAGGTAATCGACCGGCAGGTTTTTCAGATAGGTGAATGACGACAGGCCGCTGCCGAAATCATCCAGAGAAAATTTACAGCCGAGCTGCTTCAGTGTCTGCATGAAATGAATCACACGCGACAGGTTGGAGATCGCGGCAGTCTCGGTAATCTCGAAACAAATGGCACCTTGAGGCAATTTGCATTTACCGAGCTCGTCGATCACGTAATCAAGAAACCGGTCTTCGCTGAGCGACGTGCCCGAAAGATTGATGGCCAAAGTATACTTGGCATGCTTTGATTCCGGATTGCGGTCCGCAAGCTGCGTCAGCGCCTCGTGAATCACCCAACGATCGAGAGTCGACATCAGGTTGTATCGTTCGGCCGCGGGAATGAACTGGTCGGGACTTACCAGCGCGCCGCTTTCGTCCCGCATGCGTAGCAACAACTCGTAGTGGCCACGCGACTCGGACTTCTTCTGCCCGATTCCGATAATGGGTTGATAAAAAAGCTCCAGCCGATTGTCGTCGACCGCGCTGGTAATTCGCGACACCCATTTCATCTCTTCATGGCGCATCGATGCGTCGCTGTCCTGGTACAGATGCACCTTGTTGCGCCCCATGTCCTTCGCCGAGTAACAGGCGACATCGGCCGAACTCATGACGCTTGCGGCTGTCTGACCGTCTCCTCCGACCAGCACAACGCCGATGGAACAGCGAATGCTGGTAAACGCATCCTGCCAATTAAATCGCAGCCCTTCGATCGCACAACGAATGGCCTCGCCAACTTCCATCGCACGATCCTCGGTGCAACGTGCCAGCAGAATACCGAATTCATCGCCACCGAGGCGGGCAAGTATGTCTGTGGAACGGATATTGGCCTGAACGACTTCGGAGACTTTGCGCAACAACTCGTCGCCGGCGATATGTCCGAAGGTATCGTTGACCACCTTGAATTGATCAAGATCCAGGTACAGCAGTGCGTGTGTCTGGTCGACGTTGGCTTTGCCCGCTTCGAGTGCCGCCACCAGCTGATTCTCGAATTCGCGGCGGTTGATGAGGCCGGTCAACGCATCATGCGACGCCTGGTACGACAGCTGGCGGAACAGGCGCGACTCCTTGCTGGTGTCGTGAAACACCATGACCGCGCCAATGATGTTGCCGATGCGATCGCGAATCGGTGCCGCCGAATCCTGAATCGGCACTTCATCGCCAAGCTGATTGATCAGTACCGAATTTTGCGCCAGCGTTATGACGCGTCCTTCCTTGAGGCAGCGAAGTACCGGGTTCTCGACCGTTGCCCGGGTGTGATCGTTGACGATGGTCATAATCGACTGAATCGGCTTGCCGCGTGCGGTACGAATGTCCCAGCCGGTGAGATCCTGCGCAACCGGATTGATGTAGTCGATGCAGCCATTGGCATCGGTGGTAATGACGCC
>JAOUGX010000033.1 GCA_029865385.1 Gammaproteobacteria bacterium | reverse complement strand
GCTGCTGACCGTGTTCCAGTTGCAGGCGCTAAGCGAGCAGGACACGACGATGGCATTGCAGCTGCGGGCGCGGCATCGCGGTCTCGACTTGCCCGCGGATACTGCCAGCTACCTGATGTCCAGAACGCGCCGTGACATGGGCAGCCTGTATGCGCTGCTCGACCGGCTGGATGCAGAAGCCTTGCGAACGCAACGTCGGCTGACCATTCCGTTTGTCCGCACGGTCATCGACAGCTAGCTCAATCGGCGAGTTTAAGTGCGACCGAGGCGACGCGTGCGCCGAGCGCGCGAGCCAGCGATTTTTCGTCGTCGGACAGCGAGTCCGGCTTGCGGTTCCAGCTGACATGGGTGGCACCGTAAGGCGATCCACCGGTCGTGGTCGTCGACAACGCGGCTTCCGTATACGGAATGCCGGTAATCAGCATGCCGTGATGCAGCAGCGGGATTGCCATGGTCAGAAGTGTCGATTCCTGGCCGCCGTGCAGTGTCGAGGTTGAGGAAAACAGACCGGCCGGTTTGCCCGCCAATGCGCCGCCCAGCCACAGGCTGCCGGTGCCGTCCAGGAAATATTTCATTGCTGCCGCCATATTGCCGAAGCGTGTCGGGCTTCCGATAACGAGGCCGGCGCATTCGACCAGGTCATCGATCGACGCATACGGTGGCCCTTTGGCCGGGATCGCATCCTCGCTCGCTTCGCTGTTTGCCGAGACAGCGGGGACTGTCCTGAGGCGTGCGGCAGCCCCGGCCACCGTATCGACCCCCACGCTGACTTCCCGCGCCAGAGCCTCGGTCGCGCCGTACCGCGAGTAATACAGAACCAGTATTTCTTTCATGCTATCAGCAGCTTAAGCACCGTTTCCGGCGGTCTTCCGATTACGGCCCTGGCGCTCGTCTCGTCGACGACGATCGGTCGTTGCAAGGCGGCCGGGTGATCCTGCAGCCAGCTGGCGAGCGCGCCGTCATTCAGTGACAGGGTCTCATCGGTTTCGTTGCCGTCGCCGGTCCTGAGAAGGTCGGCAACCGGAACCCCGAGCATTTTGGCAAGCCGCAGCGTGGTCGCCGGCGGCGGCGGTTCCCTCAGGTACTCGATAATCCTGGGCTCGATGCCGTGCTCTCGAATTAACTCCAGGGTTTTCCGTGACTTGGAACATCCTGGATTGTGATAGATGGTAAGCGCAATGGGCATTTCAGGCTCCGCTACAGTCGATTTCCGGCGAGCAACTGTAGCAGTCGTTACGACCGTCGTCAGGTCTGCCCTTCGGCTTGACTGTGGAGCTGGCCGCTTGCTAGCGTTGCCGCGTGCACGCTGCTACCGCAAGGTCTGAGGAAAAAAAAGCTGCGCCGGCCTTACGTGCCGCGGCGTTCGCCGCCTTACTTGCTTTGCTGGCTATCACTCCGGGTTGCGAGACGGCACCGCCGGTGCAGGAAATGAGTGACGCACGGCAAGCGATTTCGGTCGCCAAGGAAGCCGGTGCCGAAAAAGCGGCGCCCGACGACATTCGTGAGGCCGAGGCCCTGCTCGACAGCGCACAAAAAAATCTTGCCGATCGAGCCTATGCCCAGGCTCGGCGCGATGCGATGCAGGCCAAGCAAAAGGCATTGCATGCACTCGCAACCGTTGAAACGCCGAAGTAGGTTTCCAGGGTTTGCGCTGATGGCAGCGCTGGTCTACCGCGGGCATGAAACAGGACTCTGAAATCCAGTGCCGTCGTTTCGTCGTCCGTGGCAAGGTTCAGGGCGTGTTTTTTCGTGCAAGCACCCGGGACGTTGCCCATAGTCTCGGCGTCACCGGACATGCGATCAATCTGCCGGACGGCAGCGTCGAAGTTGTTGCGTGTGGCAAACCCGCGGCATTGCTATCGCTCCGCAACTGGTTGCGTGACGGACCTGCGCTTGCCAAGGTCGAGTCGCTCGACGAAGGACCGGTCGAAATTTCGGCGCCGCGACGGTTTACAACGGGCTGATCAGACCCGGAACCACTTGAGACGTAGCTTATCCAGGACCTTGTTGGGGTATTTTCGCTGACCCCGGCTGCCGTTGTAGCGGGCAAGGGCGCGTGCGAGGTCCCCTTTCTCGAGGTCGAGATAAAACTTCAGAATCGTGCATCCATAGCGAACGTTCGTGTCGATATGCATGAGGTTGTCTTCGGGTCGCCCGATTTCCTTTAGCCAGAAAGGCATGATTTGCATGAGGCCGCGCGCACCGGCGACGGAAATTGCGAAGCGGTCGAAGTTGCTTTCGACGTCGATGACGGCCAGGACCAGTTCCGGCGGCAGCTCCCAGCGAGTCGCTTCGTAATGCACGCGCTTCAGGATCGTCAACCGCTCGTTCGGATTCGCCACCTGTCGTTCAAGTCTTGCCGACATGTCAGTAAGCCAGACCTGGGCGGCAAAATGGTCTTCGAAACTGTCGGCTTCCGAGGCAACCGCCCGCAGCAAATCACGTAACGCGGGATCCGGCGCGTCCTGTGCCGGAGCGGGGCTGACGCAAGCCAGCACCAGCATTAGAACTATCAACCGGGGAGTAATGCTCTTCATACACCGGGCCTTCGCCATCGGATATCGTTTCAGCTTAACCCCGAATTCTGCAGCAATTCGAGAGCGGCTTCACGTTTCAACTGGCGCGAGTCGCTGTCCCGCCGGTGCCGGTATTCCAGCTCGTTGGCCTCAAGACCCCGGTCACTGATTACCAGCCGGTGTGGAATCCCAATCAATTCCGCATCGGCGAATTTGACGCCGGGGCGGGCGTCGCGATCATCGAACAGCACACTGACGCCTATCTTCTGCAAGTCCGCATAGAGATTCTCGGCCGCTTCACGCAACGGCTCGGATCGATGCATGTTGATCGGAATCAGCACCACGTCGAACGGAGCGAGCGGTTCGGGCCAGATGATGCCTTTGTCGTCGTGGTTCTGTTCGATGGCCGCGCCCACGATACGGGTAACGCCGATACCGTAACAACCCATTGCCATTAAGACGTCGGCACCGTCCGGATCCTGGACGGTCGCGTTCATCGCTTCGCTGTATTTCGTACCAAGCTGAAAAATGTGGCCGACTTCAATGCCACGCGCAATGCTGAGCTTTCCCTTGCCGCCCGGCACAGGATCGCCAGCGACAACATTGCGCAAGTCGAAGGTTTCCCCTAACTGCAGATCGCGGCCAAAATTCACGCCGGTGTAATGCAGGTCCTTTTCGTTACCACCGCAGACAAAATCGGACATGATTCGAACGGCGTGATCGAAGTACACGGGAATCTTCAAACCGATCGGCCCGGCAAACCCCGGCGTGCAGCCGGTTGCCTTGCGAATGACGTCCGCGTCTGTCATACGCAAGGGTGATGTTACGCCAACAAGTTTCGCTGCTTTTACTGCATTCAGTTCATGGTCGCCGCGCAAGACCAGTGCGACCGGTTGGGTGTCGCCATCGACGATCAGTGTCTTTACGATCTTCGTCGCGTCGATTTTCAGAAATGCTGCCAGGTCGTCGATTGTCTTCACGCCCGGTGTGCTGACCTTGGCAAGTTCGGCTGCCGGCGACGGCGCGCTGCCAGTTGGCGGAAGTGTAGCGGCGGTCTCGACGTTGGACGCATAGCTGTCCTGGTTACTCCAGGCAACAGCGTCTTCGCCCGAATCTGCAAGTACATGAAATTCCTGTGACCGGCTCCCGCCGATTTCTCCGCTGTCGGCATCCACGACCCGAAAGCGCAGGCCGAGGCGTTTGAAAATCGCCGTGTAGGCAGCATGCATCTTCTGGTATCCGACTTCCAACGATTTTTGATCGACATGAAAGGAATACGCATCTTTCATGATGAACTCGCGTGCGCGCATGACGCCGAAGCGCGGCCGAATCTCGTCGCGAAACTTGGTCTGTATCTGGTAGAAATTCACCGGCAATTGCTTGTAGCTGCGCAATTCGCGACGGGCGATATCGGTAATGACTTCCTCGTGCGTCGGGCCGAAACAAAAATCGCGATTGTGCCGATCGCTCATGCGGAGCAACAGGTGGCCGTATTCATCCCAGCGACCGGATTCCTGCCACAACTCGGCTGGTTGTACGGCCGGCATCAATAGCTCGAGTGCGCCGGCGCGATTCATCTCCTCGCGAATGATGTTCTCGATTTTGCGTAACACCCTCAGACCGAGCGGCATCCAGGTAAACAGACCGGACGCGAGGCGCCGGATCAGGCCGGCGCGAAGCATCAGCTGATGACTGACGATTTCCGCCTCCGACGGCACCTCTTTCAGTGTGGTTAGTCCAAATTCAGTAAAACGCATGTATATTCTGACCCGGTACGAATGGCGGCGGTATTCTACACGACGCGTGTCGGGACTCGCGAATTTGCTGGAAAGACAGCTTCAGGGATCACATACATTTGAAAGGACGTCGATACTCGCTGGTCGCCAAAGAAGGTGTTCCGTTTCTCGCGGCTTGCACCATCGCAACCGGGTTGTGCTGGTACTACCTGGGTTGGGCTGCTTCCGTACCGCCCGCATTGATGCTGGGCGGGTTGTATTTCCTGTTTCGCGATCCGCACCGGGCGGTTCCGTCGAGTCCTCTGGCCGTGGTGAGCCCGGTCGATGGCGTGATTGTCGAAGTTATAATCGTTGATAACGGAATTGTCGGCAATGCCGCGCACAAGATCATCATTCGTATCAGCAGTCTTGGCACCTACACGGCGCGCAGTCCGGTGGAAGGCATGCTCCTCGATTACCACAGCCACATTTCGAATAAGCGATCGGATGCCGAAGTACCGGGTTTATGGGTCCGAACGGATGAGGGCGATGACGTCGTGTTGAGATTTCACGGCAATCGATTCGGCCTGGTACCGCGTGCCTTTTCCCGATACGGCGAACGCGTAGGACAAGGTCAGCGTTGCGCTTACCTCAGGCTGACGCGTTTTGCCGAGGTCTATATGCCAATCAACAGCCGCGTCCTGGTCGAGTCAGGACGGGAAGTGAAGGCCGGCAGCGACATACTGGGCACGCTGCCACATCCATGAATCGCGGGGATCGCAGCCTGTCGGCGCGGCCGGTGTCATCGCCCCGTGCAACGTGGCAAAATTCCAGCTGGTGAACGGACAGTTCCGCTGTGCGATTCCATCCGAACCATACCCGACCCAGGATTTCCGATGTCTGCTGAAACCCAAAGACGCGCCTACCTCGATGCGATCGGGATAGAAGTCTGGACGCGCCGCAGCACAGCGGAGCCGCCGCCTGTCGCCGATGACAATGCCGCGACGACAACGGATTGGGAACAACTTCGCCAGCTGGTTGCAGATTGCAAACGCTGTCCGTTGCACGAGAGCCGAACGCAGACCGTTTTCGGCGTCGGCAGTCGTAACGCGCAACTGATGATCATCGGTGAGGCACCCGGTGCCGAAGAGGACCGGCGCGGTGAACCGTTTGTCGGCCGTGCCGGCAAGTTGCTGGACGAGATGTTGCGCGCAATTGGCTTTTCCCGCAGCGACGTATTCATCGCCAACGTCCTCAAGTGCAGGCCGCCGAATAATCGCGATCCGTCGGCGGAGGAGGCCGGCATGTGCCGGAGGCACCTGGAGCGGCAGGTCGAACTGCTGCAACCGATGCTTGTACTCGCCGTTGGTCGAATCGCCGCACATCATCTGCTGCACACGGATGCGCCATTGGGCCAGTTGCGTGGCAGGACCCACAGTCTGAATGACGGCAAACTTCCCTTGATCGTCACCTATCATCCTGCCTACCTGCTGCGCAGCCCGACGCAAAAACGTAAAGCCTGGGAAGACCTGTGCACCGTGCGTAAGCTGCTAACGGAACTTACGCCGTGATTTCCAGGATCGAGGAAGTACCTGTTCATATTCGTCGCATGATTCACGACGATCTGCCGCTGGTTTCAGATATAGAACGTCGCAGCTACGAGTTCCCGTGGAGCCACGGCGTCTTCCGCGATTGCCTGCTGGCCGGCTATCACTGCACCGTACTGACTCGTGGCGACTACGTGGTCGCCTACGCCATCCTTTCCGTTGCAGCGGGCGAGGCGCACATTCTCAATCTGTGTGTCGATCCGCTGTTTCGAAAACTGGGTTACGGGGACAAATTGCTGCGAGAGGCTCTCAACAGCGCTCGGGAGGCTGAGGTGACCGAGGTTTTTCTCGAGGTCCGGCCGTCGAACGTCGGCGCGTTGGCCCTCTATCGCAAAAGGGGATTCCGGCAGATAGCCAGTCGACCGTCCTATTACCAGGCGAAAGGCGGTCGTGAAGACGCCGCCGTATTGTCGTTGCGCATAAAGAAGACGCTTTGACCGGCGGCCGGCTGGCCAGCGCACGGTGTTCGGGCTAAACTGCGCCGCCATTTCGCCCGATCCCGCTATCCCATGCCCGATATTCGATCCCAGGTCAGCAAGCGACGTACTTTTGCGATTATTTCGCATCCCGATGCCGGCAAAACCACGCTGACAGAAAAGCTGCTGCTTTTCGGCGGTGCAATCCAGCTGGCCGGCACTGTCAAGGGGCGGAAGGCGAGCCGGCACGCCACCTCGGACTGGATGGCTTTGGAGCAGGAGCGAGGGATCTCGATTACCTCTTCTGTCATGCAATTTCCGTATCGCGACCGTATCGTCAATCTTCTGGATACGCCGGGCCACGAGGATTTTTCCGAAGATACCTACCGGACACTGACCGCGGTCGATTCGGCGTTGATGGTGATCGACTGCGCGAAGGGCGTCGAGCAACGCACTATCAAGTTGATGGAGGTCTGCAGGCTGCGCGATACGCCCATCATGACGTTCATCAACAAGCTCGATCGCGACGGGCGCGAACCGATTGATTTGCTGGACGAGATCGAATCCGTTCTCGGTATTCATTGCGCACCGGTTACCTGGCCGATCGGCATGGGACGCCAGCTCAAGGGCGTTTACCATTTATTGCAGGACCGTATTTATCTTTATTCGGCGGCAGGCCGCCAACGTGCGTCAAACATCAGCTCTATCGACGGACTGGATTCGGCCGAAGCAGGGAAAGCGCTGGGCGACGATCTTGCTAGGTTTCGCGAGGAGGTCGAACTGGTGAAGGGCGCCTGCCCCGCACTGGATGTCGGCGAATATCTCGCCGGCCGTCAAACGCCGGTTTTTTTCGGATCGGCGATCACCAATTTCGGCGTGCGGGAGTTGCTCGATGCTTTCGTCGAGCACGCACCGGCACCGGCATCGCGGGTCGCCGACACTCGCACCGTTTCAGCGAGCGAAAGCGAGTTGACCGGGTTTATTTTCAAGATTCAGGCAAACATGGACCCGGCTCACAGGGACCGGATAGCATTCATGCGCATTTGTTCCGGAATGTATGAAAAGGGCATGCGCCTGCTGCACGTGCGCAGCGGTAAGGAAATGCGAATTCCGGATGCCATTACTTTTATGGCTGCCGACCGGCAGCACGCCGATTCTGCCTATGCCGGCGATATCATCGGCCTGCACAATCACGGCACGATCAATATCGGCGACAGCTTTAC
The DNA here is from genome assembly GCA_029865385.1 of Gammaproteobacteria bacterium. Taxonomy (GTDB): domain Bacteria; phylum Pseudomonadota; class Gammaproteobacteria; order Steroidobacterales; family Woeseiaceae; genus JAKEGN01. Next base: position 25,010 of record JAOUGX010000033.1, on the reverse strand, counting down.
CCAGGGGGAGCAATTGCGATTCTCCGGTATTCCCAGTTTCGCGCCGGAAATTTTCCGGCGCGCGATTCTGAAGGACCCTTTGCGTCTCAAGGCGCTGCAAAAGGGGCTCGCCCAATTGTGCGAGGAGGGCGCCACGCAGTTGTACAAGCCGCTCAGAAACAACGATCTGATCCTTGGTGCAGTCGGTCCGTTGCAGTTCGACGTCGTTGCACACCGGTTGCGTGACGAATACAAGGTCGAGTGCCAGTTCGAGGCGATAAACGTCGCAACGGCAAGGTGGGTTCAATGCGACGACGAAAAGATGCTAGCCGATTTTTCCCGCAAGGCGCACGACAACCTGGCGCTGGATCACAGTGACAGTCTGGTCTACATTGCGCCGAGCAAGGTCAATCTTAGTCTTACCGAGGAACGTTGGCCGGAGGTCGAGTTCAGGACAACGCGCGATTACTGATTAATCACGACGGCGAATACCCATGGCCGACAGGCGTTTCATCAACAAGCAGGTGGTGGCATGGGCCCTCTACGACTGGGGCAACTCTGCGTTCGCACTCAGTGTTCTCGCCGTACTCTTTCCGCTTTTTCTCGGCCTGTACTGGAGTGCCGGCGATGATGGCGCTTCCGTAACCGCCCGACTGACCTGGGCGACCGCATCGGCCAGTCTCATCGTGTCGCTGATGGCGCCGATTCTTGGCGCCATTGCAGACAGCGGCGGCTATCGCAAGCGGTTTCTCTTCACGCTGGCCGTTATTGGTGCCGTCGCCACCGCGTCGCTGTCAATGGTGGGCGAGGGTGGATGGCCACTCGCCCTTGTGTTGTTCGCGCTGGCGTCCATTGGCTACTACAGCGCGAACGTGTTTTATGACTCCTTGATTGTCGACGTGAGCGAACCAAGGCATTACAGCCTGGTTTCATCGCTCGGATTTTCCCTCGGTTATTTCGGCGGCGCATCGCTCCTTGCGCTGCATGTCTGGATGCTGCAGTCACCGCAACTGTTCGGTTTTGCCGACGCAACCGAAGGCGTCAAGTTTGCATTCGTTTCTGTCGGCGCCTGGTGGCTGATTTTCCTGGTGCCGCTGATGCTGGTCGTGCGGGAAAACAAGGCATCTGCGAGCGGCAAGGGCAGCACTATCCTTGCAGCCTACCAGGCACTTGCCGAGACCGTCCGCCGGATCAGGGAGTATCGCAAGGTCTGGCTGTTCCTCATCGCCTACTGGCTGTATATCGGCGGGCTCTTCGCGGTGATATTCATGGCTGTCAATTTCGGACAGCGCCTGGGTTTCAAGGAATCTGACCTTGTTCTGGCACTGTTGCTTACCAACTTCGTCGGATTTCCCGCGACGCTCGGTTTTGGTTACCTCGGACACCGCATCGGTGCGAAACGAGCGATATACGTCGGGCTCGCCGTTTACATCGCGGTTGCGGTCTACGCCGTATTCCTGCAAAGGGTTGGCCAGTTTTATGCAATGGCGGTCACGATCGGCCTGGTGCAGGGCGGCGTGCAGGGCATGAGCCGGTCTCTATTTGCCTCACTGATTCCCGCCGAACGGTCGGGCGAGTTTTTCGGCTTCTACAACATGCTGACCAAATTCGCGCATGTTCTTGGCCCGGTCATGATCGGAGTCGTCGGGTTCTTTTTTGCCGATCCGCGATTCATCATCGTCGCTGTTCTGCCGCTGTTCGTCCTCGGCGCGATAGCACTTACGCGCGTGGATTCAGAATCCTGAACGCAACTACGTCGGCACCGCATGACATCGGTCGCCTGCGGTGCAGGCTCCTACAGGTTTTGCCGGGCATCGTTGTCGCCTGCGGTGCAGTCTCCTACAAGGGCTGCAGCAGGACTGTAGGAGCCTGCACTGCAGGCGACTGCGACGAATGATGCGCGTCAAGCGCTCCTGCGGAACTTACTGACGGCGTCTTCCAGCTCCTGCAATGCGTGTTCATCCGGCGTGCCGTAGCGCGCTTTCAGATAACGTGACGTGACACGATCGACGCAATCCGATTGCTGTACCGATGTTTCTCGCAAGCGTTGCGCGTAATCAAACGGCGTTTCGCCTGTGCGCGGTGGCAGGCCGGCCTTTCGCGTGAACTGGCCGTAAAGCACGGCAGCCGGGTCACGCGGCGGCGGACGGTTGCGCCGCATAAGCACGATGCTGATAACGACGATACCGATCGTGACCAGTGCGATCAGCGTGAGAAACATCTTCTGCCAGTCCGGCTTGCTCATGCCAAGCCATTTCATGAAACGCTCCTGGTTCTCCGGGCCGTAACCGAGAATCCATTCGTTCCATCTCGCGTTCAGTGCATCCAGCGACAAGGTCAGCTGGTGCAGCCATTCGGCGGGCGCGTTCAGTCCCCAGCTTGCGCCTATCTCGCCGAACATGGCGCCCGACATGCCGGATTCGATTCGTTCCGGGGCAACGGCCGCCGTCGGATCGATGCGCTGCCAGCCGCGATCCGCCAACCATACTTCGGTCCATGCGTGAGCGTCGGATTGCCGCACGATCATGTGATTACCGTAGGGATTCAGTTCGCCTCCCTGGTAACCGAGGACGATGCGTGAGGGTATGCCGGCCGCCCGCATCAGCAGCGCAAAAGCGGATGCGTAGTGTTCGCAGAAGCCGCGGCGGGTCTGAAAAAGAAATTGATCGACCGGATCGCGGCCCAGCACAGGCGGCTGCAGCGTGTAGAAGTATTCTTCGTCGTGAAACGCTCTGATAACGGTATTGATGTAGCGCTCGTCGCTGCCCGCCGCGGCGCGCAGTTCGCGGGCGTATTCAATCGAGCGCGGGTTTCGCTCTTCCGGAAAGCGCGTGTACCAGTCCCGGGCCATCCTTGTGAGCTGCGAGTCGACCGAATAACGCGTACGCGATACGGCGCTGTAGCGAATTCGCTGATCGATCGGGAACGTGTAAGCGAGATGCAGATCACTCCCCATCTTGATCGTCTCGGGGCTCCAGTCGACAGGAATGTCCAGCGCGAAGATCCAGTGTTGCCGGGTGGGTTCGAGCGTGACCTGGTAACGATAGGCATCGCCGGTGGCAGAAATACGGTCCCTCGCTTTCGGATCAGGCAGCGGTTCCCGACCGGTCCAGCTGCGCCCGTTGAACTGGTGCAATACCAGGCCCCGCCAATAGCGCTGGCTCGGCGGTGGAACAGCTCCATCGAAGGTAACGCGGAAGGCAACAGCATCGGAAAGTGACAGCGAACTGATATCGCCGGGACTCATGTTTTCGCTCAAGCCGGAGCGGCCGCTGCTGGTATCGATCGGTACGGACCAGAACGGCGTCGAGATTCGCGGGAAGAATATCCACATCGCAAGCGCAATCGGCGCCGCATAGAGCAGCAGACGGGAGCTGCTGCGCAGGCTGTGGAGCAAGCTGACGTCGCGGGCTTGTGACATACGCAGCCAGGCCGTCATTGTGATTAGCACGGCGGCGAGCAAATAGGGCAGCGACCAAAGGTATTGTTCGCGCAGCAGCGACGCCATGATCATGAAAATGGAAATGAACAACAGTACAAACTGATCGCGCCGTACGCGCGTTTCTAGCATCTTCAGCGAACCCATGACCGCGAGCAGCGCGGACCCGGGTCCTACTCCACTTATCGTCTGGTTATACGAGAACAGGATGGCGAGGAAACACAGCATCGCGAGCGCGATTCGCAGCCACGCCGGCGGCAGTCGCCAGCGTCGTTTCTCGATGTACCAGCGAGCGGCCGAACAGCTCAGGAAAGTCACGGTCACCCACACCGGCAAATACTGAACGTGCGGCGCTATGGAAAACGCCAGGGCGCCGAGCGTGTAGGGCAAACTCGCCAGCAGGGAGCCGTCTGTACCATTGCGGCGGCTCACGACAGGGACCCGCTGTCGAAGTCGATCAGTGCCAGCGCCTCCAGGCATTGGTGCCGGTGCGCGGCGCCGTTGGCCGGCGGAATTTCGTCACTGATCAGCCGCAGTCCGTAGTCGGCGTGGGTTCGTTCCGCATCGACTATCCAGCGCGTAAGGATCGACAGCCGCGTTTCGAAATCCGCGGCCTCGACCTGCCGGAGATCGAACCACTGGCTGCTGGTATCCGCGCCGGAGAACTGCTTCGACAGCAGGTCGCCGCTGCGTGCAAAGGCTTTCCACGCGACCTGTCGCGGTGAATCACCGCTATGAAATTTGCGCAGGCCCGCGAAATCCTCCTCGCCGCGTGCGTCGTGCTGCCGGTGGCCGTGCGCGGTTTCCGTCGGCGGTGGCAACGGTGCGTGATCGGCCGGCCGCGGGTACACCAGACCCTGCAGGTCCATGTGCAGCCAGGCCCATGCTCTGAAGAGTTCAAACGGGAAAAGCGTGCGGATGCCGAATCGCGGCAGGCTGACCTGTCCTCGTGCCGTGGTCGGCAGGTCGAGGTGAAATACGCGGCTCTCGCCGGGCTCGAGGTCGTCGATATCGCTGCGGATGCGCCCGAAATATAGCTGGATATTGTAGCGGCGCGTTCTCGCATGATTGGTAACGGCAATACGAAACTCCGCCGACTGCCCGGCAAATACCGGATCCACGCCGGCAAAGCTGATCTCCAGGCCGACAAGATTCCGCTGGCACTGGTGCATCGAGACCAGGCCCGCGCTGATCAGCAGGAAAGTCAGCACGAACGACAGGTTGTTGTTGTAGTTCATAGAGCCGAGCAGCATGGCAAAGGTCATCAGCGCGAAGATGAGTCCGATGCCTGTCGGAAGGATGTAGATGCGCTTCGACAACAGGCGCGTATTTCGGGGATCTTTACCTTGGCGCTTTTGTGCCCAGCGGCCTACGCGTTCCTGCGCCGCTTCTCGTAATCGCGTCGGATTGAGAACGCCCGGTAGTCTAGGGAATTGCCACTGAATCGAGGACATGCCGGCTGAGTTCCCCTGGGTTTCGGATGCCTGATCGACTGGCCGGTTTCAGGCGATGCCCGGCTACTGCCGCAAATACTGTCTGTACATCGTCCGGGAAGACGCCCGAATGGTGCAGCAGGAACGCGTGCGCGCGCGCGGCGGCTATCAGCGCCAGCGCGCCTCTGGGCGACAGGCCGGTCTCGATTTCCGGCGATTCGCGTGAGAATCGAACAAGTGCCTGAACATAGTCGATCAGCGGTTCGCTGACATGAACCCGCTCGACGTTGTCCTGCAGTATGCCCAGCGTATCCGCATCGAGTGTCGGCGGGATTTTTTCCAGCATCGCCCGCCGGTCGGTTCCGGTTAACAAGGCCCTCTCGCTGGCCTCGTTCGGATAGCCGAGTTGCAGTCGCATCAGGAACCGATCGAGCTGCGATTCCGGCAAAGGAAAAGTACCGATCTGGTCCGACGGATTCTGTGTCGCGACGACAAAATAAGGTTTCGGCAGGTTGTGCGTTTTGCCGTCGACGGAAACCTGTTTTTCTTCCATCGCTTCCAGCAATGCGCTCTGGGCTTTTGGTGTGGCACGATTGACTTCATCGGCAAGTACCAGCTGTGCAAATACCGGACCCGGCTGAAAGCGAAATTCTGCAAGCTTCTGATCGAATACCGAAACACCGACTATGTCGGCTGGCAACAGATCGCTGGTGAACTGGATGCGCTGAAAGCTGAGTCCGAGAACTCGCGCCAGGGACTGCGCAAGAATGGTTTTGCCGAGGCCGGGCAGGTCCTCGATAAGCAGGTGACCGCGCGCCAGTAGGCAAGCCAATGCCAGCGAAATTTCCTGGTCCTTGCCGAGGACGATCGAATTCAGTGACTTCCTGGCAGTGTCCAGGGCGGCCTTTTGCATCTCTTTGTCGGCAGGCATTTGCGCTTGCGTACTACCACGTTGCATCAAGGACTCCTGCTTGCCCGGACAATATATGCCACCAATAGTCGCGGATCGGTCGGACCTTTGCACTCCCTGCCAGCCGAATTGTGATCTGTGCCTCAAATAAAACTGGCCAGGCGGGCAATTTGCTCGTCGATCTGCGACAGCTGGCTCTGGAATTCTTCGGCGCGGCGCGACTCCTGTGAGACGACATCGGGCGGCGCATTGTTCACAAAATTGGCATTGGCCAACTTGTTGCGGCTTCGCTCCAGGTCGATCAGAATTTTTTCCTTCTGCTTAGCCAGTCGTTGCCGCTCCGCATCCACGTCGATCAGGCCCTGCATCGGCACCAGCAGCCGCATCTCGCCATGCAGCGCGGTCGCGGCCGGCGGCGCCGTTTCGCCGGCTTGCAGCAGCGAGATGGAGTCGACGCGGCCGACGCGCTTTAGCAAGGCCGCATGTTGGTTCGCGAGTTCCGTATCCTGCGCAGTGGCATTCTCCATGATGACAGGCAGCGGTTTGCCCGGCGCAATGTCCATTTCTCCGCGGATCTGCCGGATTCCGAGAATGAATCGCATGACCCAGTCGAGTTCCTGCTCCGCCTGAGCGTCGCGATTTGCCGGAGACGATTCGGGAAACGCCTGCAGCATGATGGTGTCGCCGGTGACTCCGGCCCGTGGTGCGACATGCCCCCAGATTTCTTCGGTGATGAATGGCATCAGAGGGTGCAATAAACGAAGCAGCGTTTCCTGCACCTCGATTAGTGTTCGCCGGGTGCCGCGTTTTTCTTCCGGGCTGCTTTCATCGGACTGAAGAACCGGTTTGGACAGTTCCAGGTACCAGGCACAGAACTCGTACCAGGTGAAGTCGTACATCACTTGCGCAGCGAGATCCAGGCGGTAGTTGTCCAAATGCTCGCGTACCGATCCCACGGCGCGATCCAGCCGAGAACGAATCCAGCGATCGGCGGGGCCGTAGCAGGCGTCGCCATCGTCGAGCTCGTCGGTGTTCATCAACACGTAGTTGGCGGCGTTCCACAGCTTGTTGCAGAAATTGCTGTAGCCATCGATGCGGCCAAGATCGAAACGGATGTCACGGCCGGTCGTTGCCAGCGATGCAAAGGTAAACCGGAGCGCGTCGGCGCCGAATTCATCGATGCCATGCGGAAACTGCTTGCGCGTTGCCTTTTCGATGGCGGGCCGAAGGTGATCCTGCATCAGGCCGCTGGTGCGCTTTTCGAGCAGGGTTTCGAGGTCTACCCCGTCGATAAGATCCAGCGGGTCGAGAACGTTGCCCTTGGACTTGGACATTTTCTGCCCGTCCTGGTCGCGGATCAGGCCGTGGATGTAAACCTCATGGAACGGCACGTCGCCCATGAACTTGAGTCCCATCATGATCATGCGGGCAACCCAGAAGAAGATAATGTCGAAGCCGGTGACCAGCACCTGGCCCGGATAAAAAGTTTTCAGGTCTTCGGTCTGCTGTGGCCAGCCCTGGGTGCTGAACGGCCACAACGCCGACGAGAACCAGGTATCCAGAACATCCTCGTCCTGCCGAAGTTCAACAGAATCGGCAAGTTCGTTCTTGGCCCGCGCGTCGGCTTCGTCACGGCCGACGTAGATATTGCCGTCGCTGTCGTACCATGCCGGGATACGGTGGCCCCACCACAGTTGCCGGCTGATGCACCAGTCCTGGATGTTGTGCATCCACTCGTAATAGGTTTTCGACCAGTTTTCCGGGACGAAGCGGATGCGACCGGTTTCGACGGCCTTTATAGCGGGTTCTGCCAGTGGCTTGATGCTGACGTACCACTGATCGGTCAGGTAGGGTTCGACGACCGCGCCGCTGCGATCGCCGCGCGGAATCTTGCAGACGTAATCTTCGATTCTCTCGACCAGCCCGAGCGCATCCAGTTCGGCAACGATCTTTTCGCGCGCGTCGAAGCGATCGAGTCCGCGGTAAGGCGCCGGCGCAGTGTCGTTAATTGCTGCGTTGTCGTCGAAAATGTTGTACATCGGCAAGTCGTGACGACGGCCGAGTTCGTAGTCGTTGAAATCGTGTGCCGGCGTTATCTTCACGCAGCCCGTACCGAATTCCGGATCGACATAGTCGTCCGCGACGATCGGCATGCGTCGGTCGACGATTGGCAGGATCACATCCTGCCCGATCAATTCACGGTAGCGTTCGTCGTCAGGGTGCACCGCCACAGCGGAATCGCCGAGCATCGTTTCCGGCCTGGTGGTTGCGACGACAAGATGGCCATCGCCCGACGCCAGCGGATAACGGAAGTGCCACAGGTGCCCGGCCTCATCTTCCTGCAGCACCTCGAGATCGGATAACGCGGTGTGCAGCACCGGATCCCAATTCACCAGCCGCTTGCCGCGGTAAATGAGCTTTTCGTCGTACAGACGAACGAAGACTTCGGTTACTGCCGCCGACAGGTCCTCGTCCATCGTGAAACGCTCGCGCTTCCAGTCGACGCTGGCGCCCATGCGGCGCAATTGCTGCGAGATCTGCCCGCCCGATTCCTTTTTCCATTCCCATACCTTTTCGACGAATTTCTCTCGGCCGAGATCGCGGCGACTCTGGCCCCGGGCGTTTAGCTGGCGTTCAACCACCATCTGCGTGGCTATGCCCGCGTGATCCGTGCCCGGTTGCCACAGCGTATTGCGGCCGAGCATACGGTGATAGCGGATCAGCGCGTCCATGATCGTGTCCTGGAACGCATGGCCCATATGCAGGGTTCCGGTCACGTTCGGCGGCGGAATGACGATGCAATACGGCTTTCCATCGCCACCGGGTGCGAAGTAGCCGTTTTCTTCCCAGCGCTGGTATTGGCGTCGCTCGATGTCCTGCGGGCGGTAAGACTTATCCATTAAACTCAATCGATATATTCAAAAAAAATATTTAATCATAGCGAGGCATGCGCGCCGGGCCCGTCATTGCAGTGGCGAAGGCCAATCCGCCCGTTCAGATATTGTGTGTGTCCAGTGAATGTCCCTGGTCGCGGTAGGCTGCGAACCTCTGCCTGCTATGCAGGCGGCTGTCCTCATCGGAGCTTACAATCTCCGCGATGCGCGGAAAAGCCGCAGGATTCGCCGGCAGATCCTTACAAAGGTTAATCAACAGATCGCCGCCGGCCGCACTGTCGTTGTCGCTACTGCCGATGGTGACGGGCGCCTCAGCGGTCGCCTGGGTCCCGACAATCTCGTGCGGCACGAAGCTGCCGTCGCGGAATGTCCACAGCAGGTCGTCGATCCTGGACGCAAGGCCCCGATCGTCAGTGCGGATGTGCACCGAGTTCTTCAGGCGATAGGCTTTTTCCGCGAGACGGCACGCAAAAATGTGCCGGGCAGATTCGCCGGCATCAGCAAGAATGTAGAAATCGACCCGTGACATGCTCAGGGGAGGGCGCCGGCGTGCCTGAGCAGGAACTCGCTCAACACCGGAACCGGCCGCCCTGTTGCACCCTTGCGTACACCGGAGCGCGAAGCGGTTCCCGCGATATCGAGGTGGGCCCAGTTCAGTCCCTTTGTAAATTTTCCAAGGAAGCAGGCGGCCGTGATGGCGCCGCCTTCACGGGTGCCGACGTTGGCCATATCCGCAAAATTGCTGCGCAACAGCCGCTCGTACTCGGGCCCCATCGGCATCTGCCAGCATCGGTCATCGGCCGCGATACCGGCGCCGGTTATTTTCGCTGCAAGATCGTCGGACGGACTCATTACCGCAGTACGGTAGTGGCCGAGCGCGATAACGCAGGCGCCTGTCAGGGTGGCCACATCGATAACGGTATGCGGTTTGAATCGCCGCGAGTAAGTTAACGCATCGCACAGGATCAATCGGCCCTCGGCGTCGGTGTTCAGTATTTCTATTGTCTGTCCCGACATGCTTTCGACGATATCGCCGGGTCGGGTTGCCGTACCGCCCGGCAGGTTTTCGCAGGTTGGGACAACGACGTTGACGTTTATCGGCAGTTTCAATATTGCGACGGTTGCGATCGCTGCGATCACGGATGCGGCGCCGCACATATCGAACTTCATCTCGTCCATTGCCGGTGGCGGCTTCAGGGAAATGCCGCCGGAGTCGAACGTGATGCCCTTGCCTACCAGCACCACGGGCTTGTCCTTGCCGCCGCCCTTGTACTGCATGACGATCAGTTTTGCCGGTTCGGCCGAGCCGTTGCTGACGGACAGGAAGGAATGCATGCCAAGCTTGCGAATCTCCGGCTCGTTCAAAATTTTCGTCTGCAGGCCGCCGTGCGAGTTCGCGAGTTTCTGTGCCGTCTTCGCGAGATAGGTCGGCGTACAGACGTTCGGCGGCAGGTTGCCGAGATCGCGCGCCAGCTTCATCCCCTGCGATATCGCGTCGGCATGTGTCGCGCCAAGCTTTGCTTTCGTGGCATCACTGCGGCTGGCAACGGCAATGCCGATTTTTTTGACCGGTATGTCGCCCACGGTCTTGCCGGTCTTCAGGTTGTTGAATGAGTAGAGTTTTCCGTGGATCGTCTCGACCGTGTAGCGCGCGAGGTAATAGGCACTGCTGCCTTCGATATCTTCCAGGGTCAGGAAATTGACGATGTCCTTGATCTTGCTGCCCGCAAGACTGTCGAGCGCGGAACGAAGCGCATAACGGAACTGGCTGACACCGAGTTCATTTGCGTCGCCAAGGCCGACGACGACGATGCGCTGTGCCCGCACACCTTCGATGTTACGCAGCACGCGACTGGAACCCAGCTGATCGCAAAGGTCGCCTTGCTTGAGCAATTTGCGGATCGCGCCGTGACTCGCAACATCCATATCCTCTGCGCCGCGACTGAGTTTGCCGTTCTCATAGACTCCGACGATGACACATTGCCCGGTTTGGCGGGCAGCGCCGCTGGTCGTAGTGAAGTATTCCATAAGCCAGTTTTTTCCTTTGGTTCGACCAGCTACCGGATTCATGTGTGCGCCGGCAGAACGGGATCCGCATTCAGGGTCGCTGGATGCCGCCGGTGCGGCCTTTGTTGTTTGATAGCCTTGCGGCGATCCGCTGAGACAGAAGGACTGTCCCGGGCAATTCAAAAGGGGTAGTCTACACTGATCCGGCCAAACTTTTTAAGAAAATCACTGACCTATCGATGTTACGCATCCTCGATCGTTACATTTTTCGCGAGATAGCGCTCAGCTGGCTGGCAGTCACTGGCGTATTGCTGTTCATTCTTTTGACGAACCAGTTTGCCCGGGTTCTCGGTGAAGTTGCGAAAGACAGTCTGCCGAAGAACGCCATTTTCCAGATAATCGGGCTGACGGCGTTACAGTACATGACCGTGCTCGTTCCTATCGGGCTGTTTCTCGCGATCATGCTCGCTCTCGGTCGCCTGTACCGGGACAGCGAGCTTCCGGCCATGATGGCTTGCCGTGTCGGGCCCGGCGATATCTATCGCCCATTGTCGTGGCTCATGCTGCCGCTGGTGTTCGGTGTCGGCTGGCTGGCCATGGATACCGCACCGAAAGCGTTATCGGCAATCGAGCGCATCAATCTCGAAGCGCGAAGGCAGGCCGACATAGCCAGCATCGAACCGGGACGATTCGCGGTCGACAACTCGCAGGGTGCAGTTATTTACGCCGAGACGGTAATCGGGCCCGGCGTGATCGAAAACGTGTTCATGGAGCGCCAGCTGGATGAGGGAATCGTGGAGGTCATCGTCGCCAAGCGCGGCGAGCAGCGTAACTCCGACGACCCGAACACGCGTTACTTCATATTGTTCGACGGCCGGCGTTACGAAGGAATTCCCGGAACGTCGCGGTTCCGCGTCATGGAATTTGCCGAGCACGGCATCCCGTACCGGTTACCGGGAGTGGAAGAGAAGATTCCGGAGCCGCGTGCAATGCGAACGTTCGATTTGATGACGTCGTCAAACCCAGAAGAAATTGCCGAATGGCATTTTCGGCTGGGTGTTCCTTTGGCGACTCTGATTCTTGCGATTCTGGCCGTGCCGCTGAGCAAGAGCCAGCCGCGCCAGGGCCGCTACGCGCGGCTCGCTATCGGTCTCTTGGTATTCATAATCTATTTCAATTTGATGAGCGCGGGCAAAGCCTGGCTCGAACAGGGCACGGTCTCGCCTGCGATCGGAATCTGGTGGGTGCACGCGCTGATGTTGGCGATTGCCGTTGGCATGCTTTCGATACAGAACGGATTGCATCGGCGCATTTTCGCCGTCGGCCGCCGTAAATGAGTCTGCTCACGACCTACCTGATGCGCACGATACTGATCAGCACACTGCTGGTGATGCTGGTGTTGCTCGCGCTGGCCGGACTGTTCGAGTTCATCGCTCAGCTGGAGGATACGCAGGCTGACTACGGTGTCCCGCAGGCATTGATGTACGCATTGCTGCGGCTGCCGCAACTGTCGTTCGAAATGTTGCCCATTGCCACTCTCATCGGCTCGCTGCTCGGACTGGGCGCACTGGCGACCAACAGCGAAATCGTGGTTATGCGCACGGCCGGCTTGTCAGTTATGCGGCTTGCCGGAATGGTCGCCGTTTCCGGCGTCGTGCTGATGGTGTTGACGGGACTCATTGCCGAGTACATCGGACCGCCGCTCGATTATTTCGCACGCACGATGCGCGACGAAGCAAGGGCCGGTCAGGAGCGAACATCCGCAGGTAACGCAGCCTGGATCAAGGACGGTTCGGTCATCCTGCACCTCGATCGAGTCAACACGGAATACAATTTCGGCGGCGTTTATCTGTTTCGATTCAATGACGACGATACGCTGGCCTCGATTGCCAGGGCCGAGAATGCCGGCATCGACGAATCCGATCGCTGGATTCTCGAGAACTATCGGGAAACACGATTCAAGGACGATGGCGTCCAGTCAGTTCAGTCATCGCTTGCAGTCGAATCTTTTGAAATAGACAGCGAATTGCTGGGTATCACGCTGGTCAAGCCGATCAGTCTGTCGGGCCGCGGGCTTTTGAGCTACGTCCGGTACCTGAAAAAGAACGGCCTGAAATCCGTGCGCTACGAAACCGAGCTGTGGTCGCGTATTTCGCAGACGGCGACTGTCGTCATCATGCCGGTGCTGGCACTGGCGTTCGTATTCGGTTCATTGCGGTCATCAGGTGCAGGAAGCCGCCTGATGATCGGCGTGCTGATCGGGCTCGCGTATTTTCTGGCGAGTGAAATGCTGGCGAATTCCGGCCAGGTATTCAATCTGAACCCGGCGATAGTGACCTGGGTGCCAACCGCGATGCTGCTGATCGTGACGACCGTCGCACTGAGTCGCGTCCGCTAGGATGCCCGATTTATTCGAAGTCCTCCGTCATTGCGAGGAACGAAGTGACGAAGCAATCTTCAAATCATCGAATTCGACGCGGGAGATTGCTTCGCGGGGCTCGCAATGACGAATAGATCGGAATTTTCCTAGTTTCCTTTCGGGTAATAACGAAGGCGCGTACCCGACAGGCGGTCGTGCCAGGTGAGCCTGTCGCCGTCCCACAGCTGCCACCAGAAACCCAGGCCGAACGGCAGCCATGACAGAATTGCGGCGAGAAAACGCACGCTGGCCCTGCCGAATGTCGGCCTTTTTCCGTCCGCTGTTTCCACCCGCATGCGCCAGGCTTGCGAACCCAGCGTTCGTCCGTACCGTGACCAGTAGATCGCGAAAAACAACCAGGCGATCGCCAGCATCGTGATCCGGTAACCGAGCGCGCCGGCTTCCACGGGCTGAGCGCCGCGAACGGCGATGAAGGGGAGCGTGGCAAGACTCATCAACGCAAAGACCAGCAATCCGTCGTAAAGCGCGGCGCCGAGGCGGCGACCCAGTCCTGCGTTCTGCATGCACGGCTTCTCTACAGGCTGGCGAAGAAAGCGGCCATCTTCTTTCGCGTTGCAGCATCCGGCATTTCGCCGAAACCCGCGCCGAGATTATCCGCCATGTGATGCGGCTTGCTGGTTGCCGGTATGGCGACCGTTACTGACGGATGGCTGACGATGAATTTCAGGAAGAACTGGCCCCAGCTCGCGGCGAAATCCGTGGCCCAGCCCGGTAGCTCACGGCCGCGCACCGCCGAGAACAGTGGGCCCGACTGAAACGGGCGATTGGCGATGACGGCAATACCTAAGTCGCTGGCGAGCGGTAATACACGGCGATCGGCTTCGGTTTCGCCAAGCGAATAATTGATCTGGATGAACTGCGGCCGATGCTTGTGCATTGCTGCCTCGAGTTCATCCAGTGCACTGGCGCGGTAGTCGGTAATGCCGTTGTAGCGAATCCGGCCTTGTTGTTGCCAGTCACGGATGGTCGCCATGTGGACGTCGAGATCGCGCAGGTTGTGCACCTGCATCAGGTCGATGACGTCCGCCTGCATAAGTTTGGCCGATGCGGCCATTTGCTGTTCGCCTGATGCCTTGCCGTCCGTCCAGACCTTGGTCGCCAGGAACAGTTTTTCCCGCTTGCCGCTTTGCTCGATGATGTCGCCGACGACTTTCTCGGCTCGGTTGTACATCGGAGACGAGTCGATGAGGCTGGCGCCTTTTTCGATCATCAGATCGACGATTTCCCTGCGCGGGGCGAGCTCTTCGGCCGTGCTGGCGACATCGAAAACGTTGTAGGTACCGAGCCCGATGACCGGCAATTCCTCGCCGGTCTTTGGAATTGGGCGCTTCAGCATGGTGGCTTCCTTCGACCAGGCAGGCAGCGGCAGGCTGGCGATGGCGGCGGCTGCCTTGATCGCATCGCGCCGGGTCCAGTGATTATTTCTGTTCAATTGTATCCTTTCGCATGCAGATCCCAGTCCCGGCGCCGGTATTCACGGCCAATCCACATGGACAGCGCGGTCCAAACGATAGCAATCGGGATGCACACCAGAGAGACGCCTGTGATACCGAGCCCGGCCAGCAGTTTGATCGTCCAGGCCGAGAAAAGATCCCCGCCCCGGTAAACGACCGTGTCGATGAAATTTTTCGCTTTGTACTTTGCTTCCTTGGAAACCACCGAATACAGCATGTCGCTGGCCGGCTTTGCAAAGCCGAAGGTCAACGAGCGGCGCGCTACCTGGAGCACCGCCATCACGATGAAGACCGGGTTGATTGCCAGCAGCGCAAAGCCGATGGCCGAGGCGAAGGGCAACAACGCGAGCGTCGTGCCGATTCCGAGGTAGCGCACCGATTGCTTGACCAGCAACAGCTGGCCGAGGAGTGACAGGCCATTGGTGAAGGTATCGATTAACGCAAACACCTGGGTCTGCTTGTCGGTGTTGTCGAATGCTTCGCTTACGAGCTGCGCCATGTACATGTAGAGCGCGACGCCAAGGAAATTCGAACAAACCATGGCTATCGCAATGACGGTGAAATACGGCGTGGTGATGACCAGTCGCATTCCGGCCCAGGCGCTGCCGCCGATCAACTGGCCTTCCTTGTCTCCGCGCGACGGATTGCCCGGCGCGTCCCGGGTGGCCCAACCGCGCAGGCGGTGCACGCAATAGACGGCGAACAGCAGCAGCAAGGCAGACAAAGGCAACAGATTTTCGAAGCCGATGGGAATGACCAGCGCGCTGGTCAGCAGCGGCCCGAGCAAGGCACCGGCGCTGCCGCCGGCCGAGATGACGCCGAACAGGCGCCGGCTTTGATCCTTGCTGTAAATGTCGGCCATGAAACTCCAGAAGACCGACACGATGAACAGGTTGAAGACGCTCAACCAGGTAAAGAAGATGCGGCTGATCCACACCTGATCGAGAATGCCAGCATTGGCCAGCGCAAACGCCGCGTAAAACAGCACGATGTTCGCGATGAAAAAATAGTAGACCCAGGGCAGAAACTTTCTGCGCGGATAGCGCGAAGTAACCCAGCCGAACACCGGTGTGGCCAGGATCATCAATACGAACGTTCCGGTGAACAACCACGGAATGTTTTCCACGCCGCTGACAATGGCCATGGCTTCGCGAACGGAGCGAAGCATGTAGTAGCCGGCCATCAGGCAGAAAAAATACACGAACGACCAGGCGACCGCGGGAAACTCACCCGGCTCTATGCCGATAAAGTGCGCAAATCTTGCGACGGGAGAAGAATGACCTGTGGGCTTGACCATTGTTGTTATTGGGTTTCCCGGCGCAGCCGCCTCATTGCGAAGGAATCATCCTCAAAGGCTGTCGTTAATGTACTATTCGACGACACCCTCGAACCGGTCTTCGTCAGTCGGCCCGAGGCTGGACAATAGCAAAAAAACGAGGAGAGAGCGGTGGAAGCAATTGCGATGGTAACGGCTTTGGCGTTATTGCAGGTTTTCGTGTTCGCCTTTCTGGTGGGCAAGGCGCGTGTGGCCCATGGGGTCGATGCGCCGGCGATGAGCGGTCATGCGGAGTTCGAGAGAGCGTTTCGCGTACACCAGAATACCGTCGAGCAGCTCATTATTGTCATTCCCGGCATGTGGATTTTCGGCACCTTTGTGCACGTCATGACCGCCGCGGGTCTGGGGCTGTTGTTTGTCATTTCCAGGCTCATCTACCGGAGAGCCTATCTTGCCGATCCGAAATCCCGCTCGATGGGATTTACCATCGGCGCGATCTGTACGGTCACGCTGATACTCGGCAGCCTGATCGGTCCGGCATTGCGTTGGTATCAGGGCTAGTCAGCCCGGCCGGCTTTCGTTGCCGGCCATCGGATAAGTACAAGACGGTACGGGCGCGCGTTGAGCGCGTCCGTGCTTCTGTGCGTTTTGCCCGGAAATACTCCTGTTCAGTGGCCGCCAATCGATGGAAGCTGCTGTCGTTATCTTCGAACGTCAAAGACAAGGAGTAAGTCATGACCAAGCGAGTTTTTGCGTTGTGGCCGCTGGCATTGCTGACCGAGCTGCAGGCGGCATCGTTAACGCCGATCGACGATGGATGCGACAGATTGCGCGATATCGTTATTTCGCAAGTCGCCGCATTGTCGGCTGGCAGCCGCGAGCCGGCGCTACTGCGAGAGGCCAAAGGGCAACCCGTGGTACCCGACCCGCCGGACTATTGCATGGATACCGCGGCTGCAACCACGGCTGCATTCACTTCGGCCCTGCATGCCGAAGGCATTCCCGTAGGCTGGGGTGCCGAAGGCGGTGACTATTGCGGCAGCCGGTCCCTGCCGCAGTGCTACCCGCGGCCGGTTTACGGCGACCTGGCGACGGCCCGGCAGCTCGGGTTCCTGCACGATGCGTGGAAAGCGATCAGCACGGGAGTCGCAGCATCCATGCCATACGGGACGTCCAGCGACATGGCGGTATTCGACGCGAATGAGCTCGTGCTTTCCATTCGCCGCGGCCATCGGCCGAAAGATCAGCGAATCATCAGGTCCAAATCTCCCTTTCCTCAGGAGTGAGCCCTGCCAAACCCGGATCCTTGTCAGCAAGCAATATCGCTGACAAGGAGTGGGGCAATGGACATCATCGAATTTGGGGTAGGCGCAACACGGATCGGCTTGTTTGGGCTGGTGCTCGGCCTGGCCGGCTGCGGCGGGGGCGGCGACACGGGCGGTCCGGACTGCCGCTACAACGAGAACTGGATCAATGGGCAGTGCACGGTCAACTGGGATTTGACGCCAGCCGTCATACCGGACGGCATCTGGCGTGGCACGGACGCCAGCGGCGCGGACGTCGTCGCGTTGATCAGCCGGCACAACACTTTGCGCTACGTCGACGGAATCGGCCGGATCGGCTCCGGTACGGTATCGGTCGGAACCAACAACATACTGGGTAGCGGATTCGAGCTGGTTACCGCGTACGGCGATACCTTCCCGGACGGCAGCACCGTCGCCGACTGCTTCCTTTCGGGCACGCTGGTCGAGCAGCAATCCATTACGGCAAGCAAGGAGTGCACCACCCGGGCAGGCCTCGAGTTCGACGAGCAACTGACGCTGACTTTCGACCCGCTCTACAACCGGAGCTCGTCGCTGGCGACCGTAGCCGGCCAGTACCAGACGATGGCGGGCGATGTACTCAATATCGCATCCGACGGAGCGATGTTTTTGCAGAACGCTTCGACCGGTTGCGTCATCAACGGCCAGGTGAGTACGGTCGTCAGTTTCGCGAATATGTACGGTGTCAGCTATTCGATCGACGGCTGCACCGGACCGGATGCGGCCTGGAACGGCTCGAACTTCGAGGGGCTCGCGATGCTTGAGGGCCAAATCTCTGCCGGAACACTGCTAATCGCTTTGAGCGGCGAGGTTGCCAGCGTGCCTGTCGGTATCGTCGAGGAAGCCCGCAGGCTCTGATTAACCAAAAGCCAGCGTGAAAGCGCACTTTCGGGAATTCCTTCAAATGATCGCGGTCGAATTGCATCTTCGGGTGGATTGGCCACCCGAAGTGACCGCGACAAGGAGCACCGGCGTGACATCATCGAGAACTTTCAAGCAGCCCATGTTGCTGGCCCTATTGGCAATGGCATTTTGCGGATTCGCCGCGGCGCAGGACCCCGCAGGCGTTCGCACGATTTCGGTTACCGGCCTCGGCGAAGCCGCCGGCCGCCCGGACCAGGCCAGGGTCAGCGCAGGAATACAGACCATTGCGGCAACGGTTGCCGATTCCACGCGCGAAAATCAGGCCATTGTAGAGCGCATCATGCAGGCACTCGACAAGCAGGGTATCGACAGAAAAGACGTGCAGACGGCGAACTACAGCATCTGGCCCGAGCAGCAGCACAACCCGAACGGGACCGGCGCGATGAAGATCAGCGGCTATCATGTTTCGAATGTGGTTAACGTGACTGTCAATGACATCGACAAAGTGGGCGAAGTGCTGGCAGCGGTAACCGACGCCGGCGCCAACTCTATTCATGGCGTCAGCTTCGGCGTGATGGACACGGCGGCGCTGGAGGAGAAAGCGCGGGCATTGGCGATGGCGGATGCAAAGGGTCGTGCCGAATCACTGGCCAAACTCGCGGGCGTGGAGCTCGGTGACGTGCAGACTATCTCGATGTCATCCGGCGGCGGTTACCCGGTGCCGTTCATGGGAGGAGGCCGTTTCGACATGGCAGAAGCCGCGCCAGTGCCAGGCATTTCGGAAGGCCAGGTGAGCGTAAACGTGCAGGTGCAGGTGAGCTACGCGATCCGTTGAAAAGTGGGCAATACCGCAGTTCTCAAATTCCGCGGAATCAGCCTTATCGAATCATCAGATAGGCGCCTGCGAGGAGCAGTACTACCGCTGCCGCGCGGCTCAGGTCAATCGGCCGGGCATCGATATCAAAAGCACCGAAATGATCTATGACTATACCGGCCAGTAACTGGCCGACAATCAACAATGTAATCGCGGCCGTCGCACCGAACCTCGGAACGGTATGGCTTAGCGACATATACAAAACGAGTCCGAAAGCGCCGCAACCGAGTATGTACCATGGCAGGGTGCGCCATTCCTGAATCTGTTCACCGCGGCGGGCAAGCAGCAGCAAAAGCGATGCAATCATTCCACCGAGATGCACGACAAAACTGCTTGACGCGCCGCCGACGCGTTGCGCCATGGCGCCTGCAATGGGTGCCTGGGTACCGACAGCAATGCCGCCGATCAGGCCGATGGTGATAATCATTATCGTTTCAATCAAGTTCTTTACCTTATGTATTGTCGGCCACGGCTTGCCGGCCGTTAATCATGCATCGGGGGAAACGCGCGGCCTGCTCGGTTCGGCAATTCAGGCGAATGACGATCTGGTCGCGCCAGGCTATAATTCCTGACGGGTATTTTGAGCAAGTGGAGTACATAACGTATCACTCTGTCAGCGAGGCAAGACCAAAATGCGTGCTTCCAATCTTAGTAGTCTGATTTCGCTTTTAGTAGTTCTTTCATTCTCCGGTCTGACTGCCTGCAGCTCCAGTGCCTGGCAAAACGTCGCCGAATCCGAAAAATTCAGCTTTCGCTACGTTCTGCTGCCACCGGATCCCCTTGGCGATTACGTTGTTCGAATCAGGACACCGAACGGATTGTGCCAGCCCGTTCGATTGTCGGATAGCGAGATGCACAACATGTTTACTACCGGGTCTCACACCTTCAATAACATCACCATACCGTTTGATTTCGATCTGCTTACGCCGTGCAACAGCGATCGATACGTACTGAACGATCAGGATCTGGAAAGCATTCGCAACGCCCCGCTTTCTTTTGCCGATGCAGAAGCGGAGCGGCATGACGGATCCAGCTCGACGCCGGGTTTTGTCGACATCCGAATCGGCTCCATACAGGTGATCGCCTATAGTCAGGCCAACGGCCCATTAGTGCCGGGACCCATGCGTCCCGATCCGGCCAGAAGCGATTCCATTTTCATACCGTCGAACACCGTAGGTGCAAGCGGTGACGGGTTCAGTCCGCTTAACGGGCCAGCCGGCACGCAGTATTTCGAATTTGAGTTGCTCTCGATGCCGTCGAACCCGGATCGAATTACGGCGGATTTTGCGTTTGTCGCGCGGCAGCCAACCGGTAACAGTCGATTGATCGTCTGGGATGCGGATGTTGTCTTGCAGGATCACTGACATTGTCTCGTCAGAAAAGCCAAGCGGATAACAACAATCTCGGCGACCTACGGCTGGTCGCTGGTCGGCAATGACTCTGTGTTGACGTGAGCCCATTCATCGCCATCGTATTGCAGCGTCACCCCCGATTTGAGACTAATCTTTACGCCAGCTTCAAACACTGATTCCTCCAGTTTGGCCAACTTGGCGAATTCCGAGTACTGCGGCTCGGCAATGGTTGTGCCGAGAAACTGAAACTGCTCATCTGGGTCTTGAAATACCATTTGCGAGTTCTCGCGAATAACCGGCCGACCGTTATAGATATCGAATCCACCGGACTTCAGGCTGCGATTAATATCCAACTCGATCCACGGTTTGCCTTGCAATGCGACGATGTCCGTTTCCGTTCCGTTAATGAACCCCAGGATATGGTCATCAATGTTACCTACAAAGCGATCGAGGCTGAGTTTCTCAAGCCGGGCTCGCGCGTCAGATACACTCGCACCTTCGGGAAAGTTTCTTATATATTCCTCGAACTCATCTTCAGTATTGGCCGAAACGGCGCTCTGATATGTGAGGTCGTCAATTGCTTGAAGCGCCTGGGCACCGTATTTCGATTCGGGATGTTCGTCAAGAAATGATCTATACGCGGGCACCGTATCCGCTTCTTTCGCTTCTTGCCATTTCTTGCCTGCCGGATCGCAGGCAACGCAAAGCACGGTGATCAATATCAGAAAAACAACTGTGGGCTTGTTCATGCTGCTCTCCTTGAGTCCCTGGACCCGGACGCATACTTTTGGGTCCCCGAGCTGCGCTTCAGCTCGTTTTCGGCCTGTCTCTTCCATCCAATCTTAGTCGTTTTTCCTGCTATTCAACAAATTCACGCGGCCGATGGATCTAATGAGCGGCCGTTAATCGGTATTTCTTCCGTTATCCCGATATTGAGCGTCCCCTTCAACAGTAGCGGTGATTCACATCGGCGAATAGCTCGGCTATCGACAGGCAGACCCCGGCCACAGGTGGCCGGTAATAACGGCTCGGCACCGGTCCATGCCAATGTCTTCGACCGGTTTCTCAAACGTCCCCTGTCTAATGCACGTCGGACAAAACACTACGGGAGACGACCATGAACAAAAACATCGGCATTTTGTGCAAGGCCGCGATGACGTGCGTGCCAGTGTTGGCAATGACTGCTGCTATGGCGGACAAGGCGCAACCGTTCAAGCAAACCAACATCCATTTCGAGACCAACGCGTCGGCCTGCGACATGGGTATTCAGATGAGCTTCGATACCGACGGCGTTACCGAGGTCGAGGTGGAAAATCCGTACGGCCAGGTCGTCTTCAGCCTGCTGGCAGTGTATGGCATGGAAAACACGAGCGACCTGACCGAACAGTTTCAGGAACGCGTGGAGCCGCCGATTACCGACCTGATTGACGCACTCGGTTGCGAGCATGAGGCTCCCGATGAGGAGATTACGCTGAGCGAACTTCTCGCCGCCTGGCCGGCCGGATGGTACGAATTCGAGGGTGAGAGCGGGGAGGACGAATTTGAAGGCAAGGCTGAGCTTACGCACCGGGTGCCCGCCGGGCCAAAGATTGTCCGACCGGAAGACGGGGATATCGTTTCGGACAGCGCGCACCTGCGCATCAAGTGGAGGAAGGTGACAGAGCCGCTCGTACCCTACCTCGGTCCGGTCACGGTGGTTGGTTATCACGTGGTGGTCGCGGACGTTACCGAAGCGACCTTACTGCCTGGCGCCACCAAGACCGTGCTCGACGCCGACCTGTCTGCAAACGAGACCAGCTTCATCGTGCCAAAGCAGTTCCTGGAGCCGAACAGAATTTACGAATTCGAGGTGCTGGCAACCGAACAATTCGGCAACCAAACAATCACGGAAGGCGGCGTTTTCTGCACACCGCCGATCGAGCCCGATGAGTGTGAGGCGCCCTGAGGAACACGCCCTATAGCCCGGGGCAATCAAGAAAATGGCGAGGCCACCGGTGAATACCGGTGTGCCTCGCCGCTTTCGTGACAAGCAATCGGACCTTCAAGTCCGAATCTCGACGGCCGAGCAGCTTCTGGAGAATCCGAGCACCCGCTTGACCGTCGGCGGGATCGCAGCAGCGGCAATCGCAAACGCAAGCTCGATAAGCCCCTTTTCGCCGTATTGATCAATGATTTGCTGACGTAACTCGTCACTGGCGAACTTGTCGGCCACGGCATCCTTGGTGAACTGGCAGATCGTCGTCAACTGCGGCGGCAGTGCTGACCAGTTTCCACTGAGTATGTGTTCGATAATGCTGACGTCCACGCCGTCCTTGCGCGCTAAACTGACACCGATCTGCAGGCATGGACCACAGTCTGCGTGTTGCAGCGCTACTATTTGTGCTGCATACCAGGCGTCCGCAGGCAGTGTTTTCCTGCTGTTTGCAAATGGCACAATGGCAGCAAATCGCAGCATTGCCGCCGGACTTTTGCCGTTGACATACCGCAGGTAGTCCATGGATTCGCCGAGTTTGTCCTCCTCGGCATCCAGTCTCTTGTTAATTATCCAACGCAACATGGTCAATGCTCAGTTGTACTGCTAAAAAGTCGCCACCCGTCCGGTGTCAGCGAATAACGGCGGCCATGAAGTTGTCACTTCGAAAAGACGCTTCCGCCCACGCGGCTTTGGGCCACACGCGGACAATAACTAAACTGGGAATGATCAATTCCGTGCTTCGGGCAGTTCGGCGATTTCGGATTCCACAAACTGACGAAACGGCGCATCGAAACTCAAATGCCCGAGCTTGTACCACCAATCCCGGCACCCTTTGCCAATCAACCAGTACTTGACAATGGCCCGGAGTTCGTACCAATCGGCATCGTTCAGTGTCTTACTCGAATATTGAAAGTATCCGGCGGAGAAGAATGAAAAAGCGATGAGCGCGAGATTCGAGAAGCGCATATAGTCATCTCGCCCGAGCGCATTGATATCCTTGCGACCTCGAAGAAATACGTCATTTAGTTCAGGTGACTGCACCAACATCACCAAGAAATCCGTATACATCCGGGTGGTAGCAAGCTTCGATTCAACCGACGGCGCCCGAGTGCTGGCCCTGACTTGCATGGCCAAATACAGGAGCGACGCAATCACGCCTGCTGCGCCGACGGCCTCGGCCACCGCACTAATAGCATCCCAGTTCAATCTATCGGCTCATCGGATTTCAATTGCTGCTTCGGGTCACAAGCGGTATGCCAGCGGTTTAGCACCTGGGCGGCTGCTGCCGGGCGCATACCCGCCGCTCGTTTAATTCAATCGCGACCGTCGCCGTTCGGCCAGGAGTAGACGTTTGACCATGAGCTAATTCTTGCTGACAAAGTCGCACTTTCCGGACCTGCAAACGGGCAACACAGTCGACGGCCCAATGCCGCAATCGTATAGGCAGCTCTGACAAGACTCAGCCGATTCTAAGGACGCCGCTTGAAGCTCCGGGAGTTTGTGCTTGTTTACCACGCTCACACAACCAAAGGGACATCCGAACGCGGTAGCTACGCAGTCGGCGTCTGTATCACAGTCCCGTGAACTTTCTATCAATTTGGCAAAATTCTGCTCAAACGACTTACAAGACAATTCTCGCATTGCAGCGCCCACTTTGGCAGGCTGCTCGCCGTTCTCGGCAACCACGATCTCGTTGTCCGCCTCAGTGCAACCGGAAGCATGTGCGAAAAGCGTGAGAGCAAGAAGAAGATGAGCCCGCAATGCAAACCCCTATGTCAGTAACCGGTGGCCCAGGGTCACAGGCAGAAAGTATAGCGCAAAACTTTCAAGCGGCCGCTTTCGAGCGCTACCGGCCCGTCGTTTTTCTCCCAGGCGGACTTCAGCACTCGGCCAAAAGCAGACTCTGATCAACCGAGCTAGTTAGGCAATTCAGCCGCAATTAGGCTTACGCAATTTGCCGCCTGAATCTCAAGCTCCAAGACAATGTCGAGCGTGTCCTCGATTAACATGCCTCTATTTCCAAAAAGGCCCTCAACTTTCATGTCTCGTTGTATTGCTTCCGGCTTGCCTACAAAACTTGGCTTTGGATAGTGGTTCATCTGATCCGTCTTGTGGGTGACAGCAAGGGTAGGAATTTTGTCGTGAAGATATCGAATAATTTCCTCTCGATTTGCCTCTAACATGCCGGATTGATTTCGCAACCGCGAAACTTCGGCTGGCCAAGCAGCAAGAAGTACTTTTAGTTCATCACCAGCAATAGTCGACAAATCACCTGTATCAAGTAAAGCTTTCAAAGAGCCTGTTGGCAGCTCCATCGTCGAGGCGCGAAAACTAAGGTCTATTAGTGCGTAGAGAGAATCAATAGGCTGCAATTTAGAGTCGGGCCCAATTTGGATCAGAAGATCGGAAACAGCCTGCCGCAGGCCTAGGAGGGTAGCTTCGTGCCGTTGCAGTTGCGATTGAACCTCGACGAACTCTGTCGAAAGCGTATTTAGTTGGGCGACGCTACGGCCGTGACTGACTCTTTCATCCCACCACGCATCGATCGCGAATGCCAACAAAATGCTAGTAACAATGGCTGCTGCCTCAATAGAAAGGCGCTTCCACGGAATTTTCTCGGCATTGATCATTTAGAATTATTATACGTTTGTCGACGTCCGCTTTGTATATGGACTCCTCCAGTCTAGCAAACAGATTTCGTAAACAGAATTCAGACGCGTTTGTATATTCGGCCTTTTGTTGGAGACGCTATCTCCTGGCCCGCTATGTATTCGCTCTCCGGCTCCTCTAA
>JAOUGX010000135.1 GCA_029865385.1 Gammaproteobacteria bacterium | reverse complement strand
ATTTCTTCGTCCTCCCAGAACCGTTTGCTCATCTGCAGGCCGATTTTGGACAGGTGTCCACGGCTCAGCGAGGCAAGGCCGGCCGCATAGTCTTTCGGGAAGTTGTTGTGAATGCCGGCGATGAAATGCGCCGGAATACTGTTGAAACAGTAATCCGCCGTGATCATGTGTTGCTTGCCCTTGTGATTATAGACGATGTCCACACCCTTATCGCGCAACATGATGGATTGCACCTGCGCATTCAGTGTTATCGGCGTGCGAAGCTTTCGCAGGAATGCTTTGACCACGTTATCCATGCCGCCGACCGGCGTCATCAGCGGTGCCGCCCAGTCTTCCGTTTCCGCAAAATGCATGCCGTAACGCCAGAAATTGCTATTCAGTATTTCGCTGAAATTCAATGTGCCTTTCAATTCACCGGCCTTGCGGAAGCCCCCGGTCGCGTAGCCGGCCCGGTTGCTGCCCTTGTACAAGCCGTTCGGGTCGAGGTCGCCAAAGGAAATCGCGAACTGCAACATGCGTTCTCGGTCTTCGTTGGACATCGGCTGGTCGAAAGCATTCTTGTCGACCGCCTTGTAAACGAGCTCCGACATGAAGCCGCGAGCATCGGCCATGTACTCGCGTTTCTGTATCGGTCGGCCGCCGAAGGCATCCGGTTCCTGGGTATAGGCGCGGCGATTGTCGTTCGCCATGATCTCGAGTTCGACGCCAAGCACCTTGCAATAGTGAAGGGCACGCTGGTGGTGCCCGGGAATCCGCGCGGCACCGGCATTGAAATACAAGTGCGGTTCATCATCGAACCGGCAGATCTGCTTGTTGCCCAGCTCGTCGACAATATCGCCGCTTCTGAGCGTCAGAACGCGGCCGCCGATACGATGCGAGGCCTCGATGATCCTGCAGTCGTAGCCGGCTCGTTCGAGTTCGTAGGCGATGTTGAGAGTCGAAATGCCCGCGCCCAGCAGGACAACGGTCTTCTTTGCGCGTGAAACGTTCAGTAAATCGAGATTGGCGGGCGCACCGGTCTCCTGCATGAGGCCCAGGGCCATGCTTGTCTGGTAAACCGCCGTGGCGCCGCCGGCTGCGCCTACCAGCTCGAGAAATCGCCGTCGCGAAAGATTTTTTGCGTTCATTTCGTGGTTTCGCTCAGCAGAAACAGGTCGGTAAGAAGAGCCCGGAGGTGAATGGAGACATTGAGGTTATCCACAAGTTCGGAGCTGATTCTCTCCTGGCTCAGGACAAGGCCGATGGCGGCGCGCGCTTTCCTGGCATCGTCGACGACGACATCGGAGAAATCGCTGCCGGCCAGTCCGCCGGAAATTTCACCAGCTGCGGTCGCCATTTTTTCCAGGGTCTCTCTCACGTCCAGCCCTTCGTCCGATTCACGTCCCTGCGCGGCATAGGCGAGCAGAAATTCGTAGCCGGATTCGACTACCTCAATTTTTTCGTGCAGAGAATTCGTCACGGAATCTCGTTCGTGTTTTATTTGGAATGCATGTTTAGGCGCGGGTCAGACAGATTTGTCGGGTGCCCACCGTTTCGGGTCGTGATTTGCCGCGAGTTCATCGCGGGAAATCCAGCCGGATATCATAGATCGTGTATAAAAAAGTTTTTCCGGGCGTAGTCCGAAATAGATATGCAGGCAGATCAGCGCGATAAGTGCCAGCGTCGCAACGCCGTGTAAGAAAAACATCATGCCGAGCGTCGCTTCCGTGAGGGCGTTGCTGCGATCCCACCACGGCGTATCGATCATCGCAAAGAGGATCAGGCCGGAGATAATCACCATCAACGTAAGAATCGCTACGGTTGCGTGCATGCCTTTTTGCGCCAGCGAGTACTTGCCGGGTTTGCGGGTCGTATCCGACAATTCCCTGAGGTCGGACGGCGCGATCCACATCGACTTCAGGTCCTGCCAGAACAGCGATCGGACAATGTGAAACACGACGGCCAATGTCAGCACGATACCGGCGACCCAGTGAATGGTCAGCCAGGAAAAATTGATACCGATGATAGGAAACACGCCGGTTATCAGTAATACGAACACGCTTGCCGCCATCACCCAGTGAAACAGGCGATCGACGCCGTCATGTCGGCGCACTCTTTCGCCGCCGCTGGACGGCTTTTCTTTCTTGCGCCGGCTGGCCTGGAAAATTGCGTGCAGTGCGATGAACACGAATGGCACAACGATGACCAGCCACAGGAGTTCCCACGAAACACCGAGCAGAACTTCTCTGCCCCAGACATCGTTCTTGTAAGTGGCGATCTCCACGACGCTAACCTCGCACGGCACGCCGCAGCAGGTTTTCCAGCAGCGGCAGTTTGAAATGGTTGTAGTTGAGCGGTTTGGCCCCGCGACTCGCCAGCGGTGCGACGAATTCGGCAGTCTCGTCCGAAAGCGACTTGCCGGCGAGCGCTTTTTCCGCGTCCCGCAGCCGGTGCGGCGTGCAGGCGACGCCGCCGCAGACGATCCGGCTGTCGCCAATCGTTCCGTTGTCGACCTGCATTGCGGCCGCGATACTGACCAGCGCAAAATCCCATACGTCGCGGTCGGCGACCTTCTCGAAATAAAATCGGGCACCCGCCCACGTCGACGGTATTCGAACCGCTGTTAAGATTTCACCGGGGCGCATAGAGGTCATTTTCGTGATGTGAGTAGCGGGCCCCACGAAGAAGCGTTCGGCCGGAACGAGCCGCTCGCCATCCACGCTCTGCACGACCATGGTCGCATCGAGTGCGACCATGGCAATTGCTGTGTCGGAAGGGCTGACGGCAACGCAGCGGCTGGCGCCGAATACGGCGTGTTCCCGATTCATGCCCTGCGGGCTGTCGGCGTAGCAGATATTGCCGCCGGCGCGGTAACAGGCGAGGCCGCGCCGGTAATACCAGCAGCGCGCGTCCTGCGACAGGTTGCCGCCCAGCGTGCCTACGTTACGGATCTGCGGGCTGGCAACGCGACCTGCTGCCAATGCGAGCAGCTCGTATTCTGCATTCACTGTCTCGTTGCGGATGATTTCGCGCAGCGTCGTTACGGCGCCGATCTCGATTCCGTCGTCGGACTTGCGAACGCCGCGCAACGCCTCGATTCCGTTCAGGTCGATCATCGCTTTCGGATGCTTGGCGCGATCCTTTAGCCAGCCGTAGGTATCCTGTCCGCCGCCGAGAATCCAGCCGTCCCTACCGAAGCGATCGGCAAGTTCCAGCGCGTCGTCCATTTCAGCCGGCTGGTACAGCTGCACGTCCGGCATGACATCGTAGGAAGCCATCTGAACCTCAGAAATTGTTGGTCTGCAGCGGTTTGAACGACTGTTCGCGTTCCGCTACGTGGTTAATGATCATGTCGCGACTGATCGGTGTCCTGCCGAAGACATGGCCGTCGAGCGCATCGGAAATCGCCGACGTAACGGCCGCCACCGAACAGCCCATCGCCGGTTCGCCGATGCCGCGCGCACCGAAAGGGTTCTGTGGATCGGGCAGGTCGACGGCAGCGGTTCGGATGTGCAGCGGCGTATCCAGGTAAGTCGGGATGCCGCATTGGTAATAGCCGACGTTGGCCGGCAGCCCGTTGTGCGGGTCGTAGACGTGCCGCTCGAGGCTGGCCATGCCCATTCCCCAGACGGCCCCTCCCTTCATCTGCGCTTCGACACCCTGCGGATGCACGACCGTGCCGCACTCCGCGATGCCGACGTAGTCGAGAATGTCGTACTTGCCGGTTTCCAGGTCGAGTTCGATCTCGACGAAGGCGCAGGCGAGGCCGGGAATGACTCCATTCTGTTCGAGATTGTCTTTGGCGACGCCGATCAGGCCGCTGCCTGCGAGTCTTTCTACGGAACGCTTGGTGATCTCGTGGATGTCGTCCGGATAAACCGCCCCGCTGTAGGAGCCTCCGAGCTGGATTGCGCGTGCTGCCGCGCCGCCGTAACTGATCGACTGACGCGGGTTCTTCACATTGAAAACGTTCTTGCCGTCGATGTCGTAATCGCTGGCATTGCCGCCCAGCGATTCCGCGGCGATCTGTTTCATTTTCTGGACGGCGTCCAGCGCCGCAACGTAGTTGGTGCGCGTATGCGCGAAAATCGAAACGCTGCCCGCCTGGTATGAACTCCACGGCAGATTTGCGTCGGTGCTGCCGCGCTCGATGACGCAGTCTTCCCAGTCGCACTTCAGAACTTCCGCTGCGGCGCGCGTGGTCGATGCGTAGGAGTAGGTTCCCAGGTTGCCCACGCCCGAATGCAAATGGATCTTGCCATCCGGAGTGATTCGCAACAGGCCGTCGAAGCCCTTGGTGCCGGCCGAGTGGTAACCCTGGCCGATGCCGATGCCAATCACCTTGCTGCCGTTTGTTTTCGGTTTGTTGCGCTTCGTCGCCCAGTCGAACATCTCCGCGCCCTTGTCGAGGGCTTCCTTCATGTAGGCGCTGGTGACCGGTTCCTGGTTTTCGTAAACCGTGCTGTCGTTGTTGACCGCATTGATCTTGCGGATCTCGAGCCGGTCGATATCGAGTTGCCTTGCCGCCTTGTCCATCAATGGCGCCATTACTGCAGCAATCTGGTTCTGGCCGGGGCCGCGTTGCGCGCCTCGCGGGGTCGTGTTGGTCAACACCGGCAGGCCGCGGAAACGCAGCGATTCCGGATCGTAAACCAGGGACACGGCGCCGCCGGCCGACGACGCATCGCCGCCGGTTGCATTCGGCCCGATGTCTTCGACGATGAAAATATCGGCAGCCGTGATTTTGCCGCTGGCAGCAAAGCCCATTTTTATCCAGCCCTGGAAACCGACTCTGGCCGAGCCGATGTAGTACTCCTGTTCGCGCGTGATACGCAGTTGCACCGGCCTGCCGATTTTTTTCGAGAACCAGCCGGGCAGGGCGGCGATTGGATAGGCGCCGATTTTCGAGCCGAAACCGCCACCCGTGTGTTCGCTGATCAGCACGACATCTTTTTGCTCGACGCCGAGCAAGCGCGCCAGCCCGGGGATCCAGAAACTCTGGCTTTGTGCCGAGCCATACACGTAGCAGCGGCCGTTGTCCCAGTACGCCATTGCGGTGCGCGGCTCCATGCTCATGTGCGCATAGCCGGTCGTGACGAACGGTTCCTCGACTACGACGGCGGCATCGGCGAATCCTTTTTCGAGGTCGCCATAGCGCCATTCGTTGACCCATTCACCGGTCGGCTCCTTGCCGGCGCGGAAATCCGCAATCTGCTGCGGTGTCCATTTGACCGTGCGAAAGCCGGAGCCTTCGCTGGATCGCGAAAAGACATTGCCTTCCTCGCGCGCATTCGGACCGCCCTCGATGAGGCTGTCCAGCGGATCCACGGTGAACGGCATCGGTTCGATGTGCACCCTGATCCGGGCTAACGCGTCTTCGGCCGTCTTTTCGTCTTCCGCGGCGACCGCAAGGATCGGATCGCCGATGTAGACCGGCGTGTTGGTCAGGATAGCCGCGTTCGGCGCTTCCACTGCCGGCACATCGTCAGCCGTAAGGATGCCGACGATGCCTTCCATGCCGTCCAATGCCGACGTGTCGATGTTTGTGACGCGGCCGTGAGCCATCGGGCTGGTGTACAGGCGCGCGAACACCATGCCGTCGGCGCGAAAATCTTCGGCATATCGGGCCTTTCCGGTGACCTTGCCGGTGATGTCCGGCGGAACGAAGTCCTTTCCGATGTGTTTGTAGTTGCTCATGCCTTGCCACCTGCCGCGCGCATGACGCCGTTAAGGTAGTTGTCGTAAGCGCCGCAGCGACAAAGGTTGCCGGACAATGCCTGGCGCGCTTGCTCACGGGTCGGGTTGGGGTTGTCCTTCAGCAGGCCGACTGCGGCCATGGCCTGGCCCGGTGTGCAGAAACCGCATTGCGGCGCGAGTTCATCGATGAATGCCTGCTGCACGGGATGCAGCGTGCCGTCGGGCGCCTGCAGTCCTTCAACGGTAAGGACGCCGCGCGAGCGAACGCTGTGCGTCAGTGTGGAGCATGAATAGTTCGGTATGTCGTCGACCAGTACCGTGCAGGCACCGCATTCGCCGCGATTGCAGCCGATCTTGGTGCCGGTCAGGCCGAGTTTGTAACGCAGTGTGTAGGCCAGCGTTTCCTGCGGCAGCACATCGACACGACGGATCTTGCCGTTGATGTTGAGCGACATGAGCCGCTCTACGCCACCCTTGGTAGCATCATCCGCGGCACCTGCAGCAAGAGCCGATGGCATGCCGGCGTGCGTTGCCGCAGCGGCGCCCGACGCTATGACGGCCTTGATGAAGCGCCTGCGTGAAAGGTTTGGATTCACAGCGAAACTCCCCTGCGAGCGAAGCCACGTCCATTGCGAGCATAGCCACCGTCATTGCGAGCGTAGCCACCGTCATTGCGAGCATAGCCACCGTCATTGCGAGCGTAGCCACCGTCATTGCGAGCGTAGCCACCGTCATTGCGAGCGTAGCCACCGTCATTGCGAGCGTAGCGAAGCAATCTCACGAATCCCATTCTGTACTTAAGAGATTGCTTCGTCACTTCGTTCCTCGCAATGACAGGTGCACTAGTACTTCTACTTTTTGTCGGCAGGCCAGGGCGTTCCCTGGTCCGTTTCAGTGACCGGGCCCATTCCTTTATAGGTAAACTTCTGCAGCCGTTTGCCTTCGTAGGTTTCGGTCGTATAGATGTTGCCTTTCGAATCGACTGCAATATTGTGCACGGCAAAAAACTGCCCCGGATTACGCCCGCCATCACCGAAGGTTGTCAACGTTTCGAGCGACTGTCTTTCGATAATGAATATCTTCCGATTGGTGCCGTCCGCGAGATAAATGAATTTCTGCTCTGCGTCCGGGGAAAACGCGATATCCCAGACGGAACCGTCACCGAGGCTGTTCGGCTTGATGAATATTTCTTTGACGAACGAGCCGTCGGTTTTGAAAACCTGCAGCCGGTTGTTGACGCGATCGCAGACATAGACCAGCCCGTCGTTGGATGGCTGGGCGCAATGCACCGGATTGCGGAACTGCTTTGCCGGTTCGCCGCCGGGAACAAACGGCCCCAGGTCGGCATCATCCGGCGCGTTGCCGTAAGCGCCCCAGTAACGCTTCAGCTTACCGGTGTCTGCGTCGAGCACGGCGACACGCTTGTTGCGATAGCCATCGGCTACATAGGCTTCGTTGGCGGCCGGATCGAACGACACTTCGGCGACACTGCCGAAATTCTCCTTGCTGTGGCTGTCGGTATCGGAGTCGGGCGTGCCGAACTGTGCGAGGAACTTGCCGTCGCGCGTGAACTTCAGGATGTGCGAGTCGCGCGGACCGTTACCACCGACCCAGACGTTGTCCTTGTGGTCCACGGTAATGCCGTGGTTTGACGATGGCCAGGTGTAGCCTTCGCCCGGTCCGCCCCAGTGGTTGACCAGGTTGCCTTGCGCATCGAACTCGAGAATATTCGGCGCCGGAATGCAGCAATCGGCGGCGACCGGGTCCGTTGCAGCACCGATTTCCGTGCGCTCATTAAAGGTGTCGCGGCGATGAACGATGTACACGTGATCGCGGGAATCAACAGCCAGTCCGATCGTCGAGCCCAGGATCCAGTGGTTTGGCAGCGGTTTCGGCCAGAACGGATCCACTTCGAACATGGGTGCCATACGACCCTCGGCTTTCGCCGTGTTGTCCATTGCTTCCTGCCCGCAGCCGAACGCCATCGTGGCAATTGCAGCCGCGCCAACAGAATAAAGCCTGCGCGCATTCATCATCCTTTATCCCCCGGTTTCTTGTGATCGATGATGTAGTGACGATCGATGATGTCTCGATTTCGGCGGCAAGTATACTATGCCCGCATCCCATCGCGAATCAGATAAGAA
>JAOUGX010000194.1 GCA_029865385.1 Gammaproteobacteria bacterium | reverse complement strand
CTTGTCATTGTGTTTGGCGTGATTGCCTACGTCATCGCAAAGGTATGGATTTATGCTCGCAAGAGCGAGGAACAATGGCGTGCTGTGGATAAGAGCAAATTGAAGAAGTGGGATGACGATGAGCCGGACTGAGCAGAACAAGCCGCTCGTTTCGATTAAACTACTTTCGGCAAGACAGTGTCGCCCGAGGGAAAATTAATGAGTTGGCAAGATCGCGGAAGTATCCTTGGAAGCCTGGCAGTGGCCAGTGTCGCCACATTGTTGATTGCATGCGATACCAAGTCACCCGATGCCAATGGCGTCGATGCCGCACGGCAAAACGTAGATGCGATGTCACGCGAGCATGCGGATGACGTCGCCACTCCGAGCCCGGCCGCCGACATGGCGCCACTGCGCGCGATCGTATCGGAAACCCTGCCATACGCCGAAGTCGACGAGGAACTTGTTCGCGGCTATTTCGTCTTTCCGGCAGATATGGTCGATCCGCTGCCCGCCATCATCGTAATCCATGAATGGTGGGGACTGAACGACGGCATTCGGGCCATGGCGGATCGGCTCGCTGGCGAGGGATACATCGTGCTTGCAGTCGACCTCTACGGGGGAAAGGTGGCCGAGCAGGTCGACGAATCTCGCAAATTGATGCTGCAGGTCGTTGAGAATCCGGAGAGCGCCAACGAGAACCTCCGGCAGGCGTACAGCTGGCTCAAGAATACCGCGGGTGCACCGAGGATTGGTTCCCTGGGCTGGTGTTTTGGCGGTGGCTGGTCACTCAATACCGCTTTGCTGTTTCCGGACGAGCTTGATGCGGCAGTTATTTATTACGGTCAGGTGACCGACGATCGCGATCGGCTCGAGCCACTCAACGTTCCCATCCTTGGCCTGTTCGGTGCGAACGATCGTGGAATCACAGTTGAATCAGTCAACGCTTTTTCGGCGGCGATGGATAACCTTGGAAAAAATTACGAAATCGAAATCTATCCGAACGCCGGACACGCGTTCGCAAATCCTACCGGCAATAACTATGACCCCGCGGTTGCCGAACTCGCCTGGCAGCGCACAATCAACTTTCTCAAATTTCACCTGTCCATCGCGAGCGACAGCTAGCTGAGAACGACATCGCCGGTATCCGTTTCGGCTATTCGGAAACCGGATCGGTAGCGACTGCCTTCGCTTCGGTACAAACCAGGACAATATCCAGCGATGTGCTGGCGTAGGTCATCGAATGATCGCTATCTCCCTGGCACAGAAAAGATGCGTGTGCCGAGAGGGCAGAACGAATAGTGATTGTCGATTTCGATGCTTGCAAAGAGTCCGTGCTTTCGTCGGCACCTGAAGCTACACAGAAGTTTTCGATTACCACCGGCGCGATCTGCTTTGCCGGCACGCGCAACGGCACGCTTTGCATTTCGCCGGAATCGATCTGCCCTGCATGAAAAGACCGGCGCGTATCCGCGACGGCAAGGGACAACGAGGCTGGCACCAGCGCTTGATCGCAGTACGCTTCGATCGTGAACCGGAACTCGAGATCGGGGAGGTTCAGCGGTGATCGCTCGCGATTTCGAGGCGACACGCTTGCGGACGGCGTATCCGCCGACAACAGCAACCTTGCCGGTTCTGCGCTGGCAATGGCCGGTGACAGAATAAGGGCCGGAATAAAGCCCAGAAACGAGTATGGGAATCTGCTCATGCGTGCCAAGGCTACGGAATAGCTATGAAAAAACAAGGATTATCGGTGCCCACATTTGCTCTGCTAAGATCGCGATTTATGGCTTGGCAATTGTCTGAACAACAGCGCGAATATGAATGCAGCAATTCATTTGACCTACAAGATCGCTCGACGTCTAGCGATCGGAATTGTGGGAGGAACGATTCTGCTTTTGGGGATTGCCATGCTTGTCATGCCGGGTCCAGGGCTTGTCGTAATTCCCATCGGGCTCGCGATTCTCGGGCTGGAGTTCGCGTGGGCGCGTCTGTGGCTGAAGAAGGTCCGCCGCGGGATCAGCGATCAAATGGCCAAACAACGCGGTGTGAACACTGAG
The DNA here is from genome assembly GCA_029865385.1 of Gammaproteobacteria bacterium. Lineage (GTDB taxonomy): Bacteria > Pseudomonadota > Gammaproteobacteria > Steroidobacterales > Woeseiaceae > JAKEGN01. Next base: position 376 of record JAOUGX010000194.1, on the reverse strand, counting down.
CGATTCCGACAACAACCCTGACCTGTTCGTCAGCCGGTTTGAGCAAAAAAGAAAGGGAGCCGGAGAAACTAAATCTAGAATTCTTTAGCGGGCCGTTCCGACACGGAGCGGTCCCCGGCTCCCCAGTAAAACGGCAATACGGGGGTAATGCCGTCGGGCCCTGCGGCCCGCGGAACCCGGCTGAAAGCCAGGTTCCAGCGCCGGAGAGTTTGCTTCGGACAATCGGGGGAGAGGTGTCCGAGCGGCTCTTCAGAGCGAAACTGCCGGGGTGTCTACTTCCCGGCAGCCACAGTTACTGACGTGCGGCCGATCAGGCGGATGTCAAGATCCAGCCGGTTCGATTCTATGACGGCTTTGACGGCGTCATTCACGGCAG